>NZ_JAGPYR010000028.1:0-44161 GCF_020312125.1 Pseudomonas sp. P135 | reverse complement strand
TTTTACACAGTCTGGGCCATGGATGGCCCGTTGCGGCGACCCCCGGATCAGTGTCAGGGCGAAGGAACCCGACGAAGTCGGGCCGGAAACCGGAGCGAGGACTTTGCTCACTTTGGTCCCTCAAAGTGAGTCGCCGAGAGGCGAAAAGGTGACCTGAGCCGCCCCCCATCCACCTGACATCGCAGAACCCCTGTGTGACGCAGAGCGTCACGAACTGCATTCCCACGCGGAGCGTGAGGAACGAGAAGTGTGTGAGGACGCACTGCACACTCCCGATCAACCCCTGCCCAACACCATCCGCAACCCCAGCAACAGCAGAAAGTGCAGCGGGTAGATCGCGTAGGCCCAGCGCCGCATGGGAATCACTGCGAACCCGGGCTTCGCCCGCAGCAGCGCGATGCCCAGCACAGGCGCCAACACGCAGGCGACTATCGAACCGATGGAAATCGGATCGCCCCAGCTCGCACCGGCAAACATCTGCGACCACGCATTACCCGCCAGACAAAAGACCGCCGGGAACACCGCATACCAGAGCCGCTTTTCCAGCACCAGCACAAAGACCAGCGGCAGCAGCACGCCGGCAAAGCCAAACATCAGGTATTTCTGGAAGATCGCCGTCAGCAGCAGTGCGACAAGGGCCATCACTCGCGTCGTCGGATTGCGCTGCTGCCAGCCCTGAGCAATCACCAGCCCCAGCAGCAGGGTCGGCATCACATTCAGCACCGTCGCGTCAGCCATGAACAGCCGATACGGAATCTCCGCCAGCCCGGCAAATGCCAGCAGCCAGCCCAGATAACGCCATTGCACCCGTGGGGCCACAATCGCTGCGCTGCGCCGGGAAAGATTCACGGCGATGGCCAGGCAGAACCAGGGAAAGGCAAAACGCCCCGGCACGTAAAGAAAATCGACTGACCAGCCCACATAGCGAAGGTGGTCAAGCACCATACTCAACATCGCCAGCCACTTGAGCAGGTCCAGCGCCTTGTTGCGTCCGGGCAGAAAAGGCGGGTTGGAAAGATCCATAGTGCTCCTGAACGGGGAATTGCGTCATGCAGCCAACACATGACCGAACCTTATATTGTCGCTACAGTGCGCACCATAATCGCCCATAAGGAATCGGCCATGACAGACCAAAGCCAACAGTTCGCCAGCGACAACTATTCCGGTATCTGCCCTGAAGCCTGGGCAGCCATGGAGCAGGCGAACAAGGGCCATCAACGCGCTTATGGTGACGATCAATGGACTGCCCGCGCTTCGGATGATTTCCGCCGACTGTTCGAAACCGACTGCGAAGTGTTTTTCGCCTTCAACGGCACGGCGGCCAACTCGCTGGCACTGTCATCGCTGTGCCAGAGTTACCACAGTGTCATCTGTTCGGAAACGGCTCACGTCGAAACCGATGAATGCGGTGCGCCGGAGTTTTTCTCCAACGGTTCCAAACTGCTGACGGCACGCAGCGCGGGCGGCAAACTGACCCCGGAATCGATTCGTGAAGTGGCGCTCAAGCGTCAGGACATTCATTACCCCAAGCCGCGCGTCGTGACCCTCACCCAGGCCACCGAGGTGGGCGGCGTCTATCAGCCGGAAGAACTCAAGGCGATCAGCGCGACCTGCAAGGAACTGGGCCTGCATCTGCACATGGACGGTGCCCGCTTCTCCAATGCATGCGCCTTTCTGAAGGCTTCCCCGGCTGAACTGACCTGGAAGTCCGGCGTTGACGTGTTGTGCTTCGGCGGCACCAAAAACGGTATGGCGGTGGGCGAAGCGATTCTGTTTTTCGACCATGATTTGGCTGAAGACTTCGACTATCGCTGCAAGCAGGCCGGGCAACTGGCGTCGAAGATGCGCTTCCTGTCTGCACCGTGGGTCGGCCTGCTGGAAAACGACGCCTGGCTCAAACACGCCCGTCACGCCAACCGCTGTGCACAACTGCTCGCCGAACTGGTCAAGGACATTCCTGGCGTGGAGCTGATGTTCCCGGTGCAGGCCAATGGCGTGTTCCTGCAGCTGTCGGAGCCGGCCATTGCTGCATTGACCGCCCGCGGCTGGCGCTTCTACACCTTCATCGGCAACGGCGGCGCCCGTTTCATGTGCTCGTGGGACACCGAAGAAGACCGCGTGCGTGAACTGGCCGCCGATATCAGGCTGGTGATGCAGGGCTGAAGCGTCTAAATCAAGCTTGCAGGTGCAGCCTGACGAGCGACGGGTTAATCTCCTTCTTGACGGCAAACGGCCCACAAGGCCGTCCGGACTTTACCGACCGCCCTCAAGAAGGAGCTTGTCTGCATGTTCGATTTCTCCGCCCGGCTCAAGCAGCATTTCGCTGCCCTGCAGAGTGAAGCGCAATTCTTTTCCGTACGTTACGTGCACCGCACCGGCCAGCGCCTGTGCGTGCGCAAGAATGTGGCCGAGCCGCCGTCACTGATCAGCGACGAGGGTGCCATGCTGACCGTACGCCTGAACGGCGTTGAAGCCTACGCCGCCACCAACGACATCTCCCTGAAGGGTTTGCAGGCGGCCTTGCAGCAGGCCGAAACGCTGGCCCGCCGTCTGGCACCGCATGCGCTGCTGGACCTGAGCGATCAAGCTGTCTCGAGCGCCAAGGCTGACTACCTGTCGCCAAACATGGATCGAGCCTTCCCGCCGCTGAGCGACTGCATCGGCCTGTTGATGGCCGAATCCAGCGCGGTCCCGGCAGACGAACGCCTGGTCAACTGGCAGGCCATACTGGACCTGGAAACCGTCGAGCAAATCTACCTCAACAGCGCGGGCGCAGAATTGCGTCAGGCACAGCGCTTCGTGTTTCCCGGCATGAGCGTGACGGCCTACGACGGTCGCGACAGCCAGACGCGCACCCTGGGCGGGCATAACTTCGGCCAGCAAGGTGGCATCGAAGTGCTGAGCAGTTGCGGCCTGATCGGGTCTGCCGCCACTGTTGCCGACGAGGCCTTGCAGCTGATCCTCGCCCCCAACACACCATCAGGCCCACGCGACCTGCTGCTGATGCCGGATCAGATGGTCCTGCAGATTCACGAGTCCATCGGCCACCCCCTGGAGCTGGACCGGATTCTCGGTGACGAGCGCAATTACGCAGGCACCAGTTTCGTCAAAACGACTGACTTCGGCACCCTGCAATACGGCTCCAGCCTGCTGAATGTAACCTTCGACCCGGAGATTCCCGAGCAACTGGCCAGCTACGCGCACGATGACGACGGCACGTCAGCCAGCAAGCAGTTCCTGATTCGTGACGGCCTGCTGCAGCGCCCGCTCGGTGGTGCCCTGTCGCAATACCGCAGCGGCCTGGCAGGCGTCGCCAACAGCCGCGCCTCCAGCTGGAACCGTGCACCCATCGATCGCATGGCCAACCTGAACATCGAACCGGGTGACCAGTCGCTGGACAGTCTGATCGGCAACATCGAGCACGGCATTCTGATGTCGAGCAATCGCTCCTGGTCCATCGATGACGCACGCAACAAATTCCAGTTCGGCTGCGAATGGGGCCAACTGATCGAGAACGGCGAGCTCAAGGGCGTGGTGAAGAACCCTAACTACCGTGCGATCTCCGCGCAATTCTGGAAAAACCTCAGCGCCGTAGGTGATGCCAGCACGTTCAAAGTGCTGGGCACGCCGAACTGCGGCAAGGGCGAACCCAACCAGGTGATCCGTGTAGGTCATGCCTCTCCGGCGTGTGTGTTTGCCAATGTCGATGTGTTTGGAGGAGATGCCTGATGTCGCACCAACAGCAGTTCGAGGCGCTGGTCGCCGTGCTCAAGGCTGCCATCAGCCCGACGGAACACTTCACTCTGGCCTACGACGCCGAGGCGTCTGACTTCATCCGGTTCAACCACGGCCAGGTTCGACAGGCCGGGAGCGTCCAGCAGGTCATCGCCACGTTCAAACTGATCGATGACGGCCGGCATGCCAATCTGGAACTGACCTTGTCCGGCGACGCCGAGACCGACCAGCAGCGCCTTGTCGACGCCCTGCAAAAATTGCGCGAAACACTGCCGTCGCTGGCCAGGGATCCCTATCTGTTGCCGAACACGACTGCCTGGCAAAGCAGCAACGTTCAAGACTTGCCGCTGCCGGACAGCGCCCGGGTTGTCGAGCAGATCAGCGAACTGGCAGGCGATCTGGACCTGATAGGCTTTTATGCCGCAGGCCCGCTTTACCGCGGCTTCGCCAGTTCCTGGGGCGCGCTGGGCTGGCATCAGGCCAACAGCTTCAATTTCGACTGGAGCCTGTTTCACGAAAACGGCCAGGCCGTGAAAGCCAACTACGCCGGTCACCACTGGAGCGACGAAGCGTTCGCGCAGCGTTTTCAACAGGCCCGCGAACAGCTGGAGTTTCTCGGCCGCCCTCTGCATGCGCTCAAGCCCGGACAATACCGCGCGTACCTGGCGCCAGCGGCTCTGGACGAAGTCATCGGCATGCTCACCTGGGGCGGATTTTCCGCGCAGTCACTGGCCAGTAAACGCAGCCCGTTGCAAAGGCTGTATGACGGCGAGACGCCTTTCAGCCCGTTGGTCAACTTCGACGAAAAAGTCAGCGGTTCACTCTCGCCGGCGTTTTCACGCGAAGGGTACCCGCGCAAGGACCTGAAACTGATCGTCGACGGGCAAGCCCGCGACCGACTGGTGGATTCGAGCAGCGCTGCCGAATACGACCTGCCTGCCAACGGCGCGGATTATGGCGAAGGCCCAAGCGCGTTGAGCATTGCCGGCGGTTCACTGGAGCTGGATCAGATCCTCGCCAGGCTCGGCACCGGGCTTTACATCAGTAACCTCTGGTATCTGAACTTCTCCGACCGCGCCGCTGCGCGCCTCACCGGAATGACACGTTTCGCAACGTTCTGGGTCGAAGAGGGCAAGATCGTCGCGCCGGTGAGCACCATGCGTTTCGATGACAGCGCCTACAGCCTGCTGGGCAGCGCACTGGAGGACCTGACCAAAGAGAGGGAACTGATTCTCCAATCGAGCACCTACAGTCAGCGCCAGACCGGTTCAATACAGTTGCCTGGCGCATTGATCAGCCGACTCACCCTCACGCTATAGCAGGAGCCTATGCAGAACTCAGCAGCGCCGATCATGGACGAAAAGACCCTGCGCTGGATGCCCTGGGTCATCGCCATCGCATTCTTCATGCAAAGCCTGGACGGCACGATTCTCAACACCGCCTTGCCGTCCATGGCCCGCTCACTGGCAGAAGACCCGTTGCGCATGCAGTCGGTGGTCATCGCCTACATGCTGACCATTGCGCTGCTGATCCCGGCTTCGGGCTGGATCGCCGACCGGTTCGGGATCAAGCGCATCTTCTTCAGCGCCATCCTGCTGTTCAGCTTCGGATCATTGCTGTGCGCGCTGTCCTGGTCACTGAACGTGCTGGTGGCCGCTCGGGTGATTCAGGGGCTTGGGGGCGCGCTGATGCTGCCCATCGGGCGCCTGATCGTATTGCGCGCCTATCCGCGCTCGGAGCTGGTGCGAATCATGGGTTTTATCACCGTGCCGGGCCTTTTGGGCCCATTGCTCGGCCCGACGCTTGGCGGCTGGATGGTGGAGTACCTGAGCTGGCACTGGATTTTCCTGATCAACATTCCGGTCGGCATCCTCGGTTGCTATGCCGTCAAACACTTCATTCCTGATCTTCCGGGAGGCGGTCGAACCCGGTTTGACGGCGTCGGCTTCATCCTGTTTGGCGCGGCGATGATACTGATCACCATTGCCCTGGAGGGCCTGGGCGAGCTGCACCTGCCGCACATGCGCGTGGTGCTGCTGCTGTTTGCCGGAATGGGCTGTCTGGCAGCGTATTGGCTGCGTGCCGGGCACATCGAATCGCCGTTGTTTGCCCCTTCATTGTTCCGTACCCGGACGTTTGCGGTCGGTATCATGGGCAACCTGTTCGCCCGCCTGGGCAGCGGCGCGCTGCCCTTCCTGGTGCCATTGCTGCTGCAAGTGGCCCTGGGGTATTCGCCGTCTCAGGCGGGTATGAGCATGTTGCCGCTGGCCGCCGCTGGCATGTTCGCCAAGACTGTCGCCCGCTGGCTGATCGAGCGGCTGGGCTATCGCGTGATTCTGACCGGCAACACACTGCTGCTGGGCATCCTGCTGGCCAGCCTGGCGCTGGTCGATGTGCAAACCCCATACTGGGTGTTGCTGGTGCATCTGGGGCTGCTCGGCGCGGTCAACTCCTTGCAGTTCACGGCGATGAATACGGTCACTCTGATCGATCTGGACGATGCCAGTGCAGCGAGTGGCAACAGCCTGCTCTCGGTGGTGGCACAGCTGTCCCTGAGTCTTGGCGTGGCAAGCGCAGCAGCCTTGCTGGGTGGTTTCAGCGAAGAAGTTGCCACCGGCGAGGTCAGCAGCATGCTGGGGGCGTTCCAGATGACCTTCCTGAGTGTCGGGGTGCTGGCCATGTTTGCAGCAGGTATTTTCCTGCAATTGCCCGCGAAGGAGCCCAGGATGGCCAAAGCCTGATTGACAACGGCTCGTGACTGGAGCACATCTGCAAAGCGAATTCCCCTGGAAAACGGGGGTTTCGCCCGAAAAATCAACGAATTTGAGTATCCGACCAGATACACTGAAGAACCTGGACAACCGGCCGACACTTTTATAGCACTAAGCCACTGTGGTCTCTTGTAAGCACGGGCCGCATGATGCAACCTTGCCATACGCGAAAGTGGGGTTTACCCCTGTCGCGACTAGTATTCCGGAAGCGAGTTTGTTCATGAAAAGCCAAACCGATGCTGCCGGTAGATCCGCAGCCGAGGTAGTGACGCAATTGCCAGTGCCCTCGCGCCTGGGCATGCTGCGTTTCGAGCGGCTGAATGAAGCCAATTGGGCGCTATTGTTTCTCGATCCAAATTGCGAAAGGCAGTTCGGACTGGCAGCCGTTGACCTTTGCGCCTTGATTGGATCCCCTTATGCCAGCCTCATGGAGCCGGAAGCTCGTTATCAACTGCACGATGACATCCAGCTGCAACTGGCCTCTTCCCCGAATTACCTGATTCGTTACACCCTTCACAGCCCCAAAGGCCCGCTTGGCCTGCTGGAAATCGGCGAAGCCTACAAACAGCACAACCGCCATCTGTTACGTGGTTATTTTCTGATCGTCGAAGGCCTTGTCACGACTGGCGAACCGGTCACGGACTCCGATCTGGAAACCCGCAACCTGCGATTGCAGATTGCCCTGGAACTCAACCAGCGCGCCCAGCGCGATCAGTTTGCCCATCTGGAGCGCGTGCGCGCCCAGCAGGATCTGATCCTGCGCCTGACCCGACATCGCTACACCACGGCCAATACCCTGCTCGAAGCGGCAGAGCTGATCACCAAAAGCGCCTGTGATATCTACGATGTCGATCATGTCAGCATCTGGAACCTCAACGACAAGCGCCTGGAGCCGATCACCGACTACAGCCGTGAAACCGGCGACTATCAGTCACGCACGCCGGTGGATATCAGCCCCTACCCTACCTATCTGCAAGCGCTGAATACCAGCAGGGCGATCGACGCCAGCAATATCCAGACTGACCCGCGCACCTGCGAAATGGCCAAAAGCCTGAATCCTGGAGAAACCAGGGCGGTGCTCGATGCCAGTATTCGTATCGATGGGCAGGTGATCGGCGTGCTGTGCCTGGAAGAGTCCGGCTCGACGCGCGAATGGCAGTCCGACGAGATCGCCTTCGCCGGCGAGCTGGCTGACCAGTTTGCCCAGGTCATCAACAACCATAACCGTCGGGCTGCGACCAACGCACTGCACCTGTTCCAGCGCGCGGTCGAACAAAGCGCCAACGCCTTTCTGCTGGTCAACTGCAACGGCGTGGTCGAATACGTAAACCCGAGTTTCACGGCGATCACCCAGTACAGCTCGGAGGAAGTCTCCGGGCACAAGTTGTCGGAATTGCCCGCGCTGGAAAACCTCAACCAGTTGCTGCTGGAAGCCAACTCCAGCCTGACCAACAGCAACAGCTGGCAGGGCGAGTTCAAAAGCCGGCGCAAGAACCTCGAACCCTACTGGGGCCAGCTGTCGATTTCCAAGGTGTATGGCGATAATCGTGAGCTGACGCACTATATCGGCATCTACGAAGACATCACCCAGAGCAAGCTGGCCCAGCAGCGCATCGAGCGCCTGGCGTACACCGACAACCTGACCAACCTGGGCAACCGTCCGGCCTTTATCCGCAATCTGGACGAACGCTTTGCCCGCGACACCGATACGCCGATGAGCCTGTTGCTGGTCGACATCGATAACTTCAAGCGCATCAACGACAGCCTTGGCCACCAGACCGGTGACAAACTGTTGATCAGCCTGGCGCGGCGCCTGCGCAATACCTTGAGCCCGTCTGACATACTGGCGCGCTTTGCCAGTAACGAATTTGCCGTGCTGATCGACAACACCGATCAGGAAGCCGGGCACGCCACCGCCACCCAGGTGCTGGCCACGCTGGACAAGCCGATGTTCGTCGACAATCAGCTGATCAGCGTCACCGGCTCGGTGGGCCTCGCCTGCGCGCCGCTGCACGGTCGTGATCCGCAGACCCTGATGAAAAACGCCGGTCTGGCCCTGCACAAGGCCAAAGCCAATGGCAAACATCAGGTTCAGGTGTTTACCGAAGCATTGAATGCCGAGGCCAGCTACAAGCTGTTCGTGGAAAACAACCTGCGCCGCGCCCTGACCCAGAACGAGCTGGAGGTGTTCTATCAGCCCAAGCTGTGCCTGCTGACGGGCCGCCTGCTGGGCATGGAGGCGCTGTTGCGCTGGAATCATCCTGAAAAAGGCATGATCCGACCGGACCAGTTCATCAGCGTGGCCGAAGAGACCGGCCTGATCATCCCCATCGGTAAATGGGTCGCGCGTCAGTCCTGTCGCATGAGCAAGGACCTGACCGCCGCCGGGTTCGGCAACCTGCAAGTGGCCATCAATGTATCGCCCAAGCAGTTTTCCGACCCGGAACTGGTGTCATCGATTGCCGCCATCCTCAAAGAGGAAGAGCTTGACCCCTCGTTGCTGGAACTGGAGCTGACCGAAGGCCTGCTACTGGAAGCGACAGAAGATACCCGCCAACAACTCGACTCGTTGAAAAAACTCGGCCTGTCGCTGGCCATGGACGACTTCGGCACCGGTTACTCGTCGTTCAGTTACCTGAAGAAATTCCCCATCGATGTGATCAAGATCGATCGCAGCTTCATCCGCGATATTCCGGATGATGAAGACGACATGGAAATCACCTCCGCGGTCATCGCCATGGCTCACAACCTCAAGCTCAAAGTGGTCGCCGAAGGCATTGAAACTGCGGCTCAGCTGGCTTTCCTGCGACGCCACCGCTGCGATGTCGGCCAGGGCTATCTGTTCGACAGGCCTATCCCAGGCCAAGAGCTGATCGAGAAACTGAAGCGCTACCCTCGTCGCCCATCCGCCTGACAACCTTCCCTGCACCCCGCTCTCTCGGGCACACTGTCAGTCTGTTATTACACGGCAGCACTTGTTTCTACGTGTAACGGGACCTATGTAATTGCATTCATCCGTCCTGGCCCCTGCTGCCTGTCTCTAAACGAGAGGATATGGTTCATGACTTTGCGCTCGGAAATTCTAGTGAACAAAAATGTACTGCCTACCGCCGAACAAGCATTGCCGGGTCGTGAAACACCTATGGCGCTTCCGGAATTTCATTTCGTCAACGGCAATCCGCTGCTGGGGCCGTTTTCGAGCAACGTCGAATTCGCCATCTTCGGCATGGGGTGCTTCTGGGGCGCAGAACGCCGTCTGTGGCAACAGGAAGGTGTGGTGAGCACTGTCGCCGGCTACGCAGGCGGATTTACCCCGAACCCGACCTACGAAGAAGTCTGCTCCGGGCTGACCGGTCACACCGAGGTGGTGCTGGTGGTCTACGAGCCAGCAAAAATCAGCTACGAAGAACTGCTCAAGGTGTTCTGGGAAGTGCACAACCCGACTCAGGGCATGCGCCAGGGCAACGACATCGGCACTCAGTATCGCTCGGTGATCTACTGCACGACGCCCGAACAGCTCGACGCTGCCAAAGCCAGTGCCGAAACGTTCCAGGCGCAATTGAACAAGGCCGGCAAGGGCACCATCACCACCGAAATCGAGCAGGCACCGACGGTTTACTTTGCCGAGGCCTACCACCAGCAATACCTGGCCAAGAACCCACAGGGCTACTGCGGGCTGGGCGGCACGGGCGTGTGCATGCCGGCCTGATTCGCGCCTGGCGGCCCGAAAACAGCGTTTTTCAGGCTTCTGCCCGCAGGGCGTAGGAGCGAACTTGTTCGCGAAGATAGTAGTTCAGGTGACGCATTTTCGCCGAATATACTGGCCCTTTCGCGAACAAGTTCGCTCCTACGACCTACGGTCAGAATCAAAAGCGGGCTTATGTATAACGCTGAGCTCCGCGTGGGAATGCAGCTCTGGACGCTCTGCGTCCGCTAGGCAGCGCACTCGGCCTGGCTATGAACACGCCTACTCGGCAATCAACCAGTCCATCTTCCAGCCGCCCTGGGTCTGGCCCAGTTTCTGGGCGAGGTACGGCATCAGCTCGCGCAGTTCTTCTTCCAGACCCCAAGGCGGGTTGGCGATGGCCAGGCCTGAACCGTTGAGGCTGGCCGGGGTGTCCAGCGGGTGGACGAACAGTTCGACGCGCAGCAGCTTGGGCGCGCCGGTTTCTGCCAGGTCCTGATAGAAGCGGCGCAGCAGGCGGGTATCCTTGATCGGATACCAGATCGCCGCCACTGTCTGACGCATGCGGCCGATGGCTTCCTGGAGCGCGACCGCGCAACGCTTCATTTCATCGAGCTGCTCGAATGGCGGGTCGATGAGCATGACAGCGCGCTTTTCCGCCACTGGCAGCAAGGCACGCGGGACATGCCAGCCTTCCCCAAGATGCACCGCTACGCGGCGGTCGCCCTTCATGTTCTCCTTTAGCAGACGCCCGTCTTCGGGGTGCTTCTCGTTGAGCAGCACCCGCTCGCGCTCGCGGGTCAGGCGGCGAGCCAATTCCGGCGAACCGGGGTAGTAGCGCAGCTCGCCATCCGGGTTCATGTCGTGCAGCACTTGCAGATAGTCGGACGCCAGCGCAGGCAGGTCGGTGGCGTTCCACAGACGGCCGATACCTTCCAGCCATTCTCCGGTGCGCGTGGCCTGATCGCCTTTGAGGTCGTACAGGCCGAGCCCGGCGTGGGTGTCGAGATAGGCGAACGGCTGCTCCTTGCGCGCCATGAGGGCGATCAGGCGAGTCAGGGTCAGGTGTTTGAAGACGTCGGCGTGGTTGCCGGCATGGTAGGCGTGACGGTAATTCATGGCAGCTCCTGGCAAGCTGCGCAGTTTAGCAAACCTGAGCAATGAACAAGAATTTGTAACGAATTTGCGGGACTCGTCTCTTTCACTTGAAGGAAATTTCCGAGAAACTCCCGGCCCCTTGTGCCTGCCTGTTTCGATCTCTACTCTGCGCCCGCCGCTGCATATTCAGCGGTGAGGATTAGTAGCCCTCGATGTGATTAGGCGCAATGCGCCACCTTGTGCAAGGCGCTTGTTTTCGGCCTGCATCTTTATGGTGGCCGTGCGTGGGGCGTCTTCGGATGCACCGGTTCCTAATCACCGGGCTACTACCTGCGTGCGGCCGCCACCTTCGATTAGTAGCCGAAGTGACGACCTTCCAGTTATTGATTAGGAGTCTCACATGCTAAAAATCGTCCCCGATCCGCCCCTCTTCACCGCCAACCCCAACGTCAGCCATGAAGACGCCCTGATGCATGCCAGCGACCTGCTGCGCTGCGCCGCCACCAGCGCCTGTGAATTCAGCGACAGCATGACCGGCACCCAGCGCGACATGACGCTGTCGATCATGCACCTGGTGGAAATGGCCAAGGTCATGGTCGACAGAACCATAGACAACCTGCAAGCCGAATGACCCCATGAACTGAAAACGACGCACTTGTAGCCAATCCTGCCACTCACGACAGGCAGGGGTTGCCCGCAGGCGGTTGTCCTTCCAGAATCGGAAAAAGCCCGATCAAAGGAACAGACGTCATGATGCACGCGGATTTGATTGACCAGGAAGACCTGCTCGGCCAGCTCAGAGCCCTGGGCTTCGAAGCACCCGGCGGCGCAACCGCTGAACAAGCCTGCGCAAACGCCGTCTGCGGCCTCAACGCCGAACGCGCGACCGCCTTGCGGCGCCTGGTAGAACAACTCCTCACCGGCAGCGCCACCCTCCTCCCCGCCGTCCGCCAGGCCATCGACCGGCAACTGCTGCCCGCGCTGGCGGCTTACAAGCAGAGTCACAGTGGATCTTAGCCGGTAGGCGCCCTCAAGAACGTCTATCGTACCCATGCTCCGCGTGGGTATGCCTTTCCGGACGCTCCGCGTCCTGCCTTGAGCCTGTAGCGCGGCGTAGATTTGTGACGCAGAGCGTCACGCAATGCATTCCCACGCTGGAGCGTGAGGAACGATAAGGCTCTGACTATCGTGCCCATGCTCCGCGTGGGTATGCCGTTCCGGAGGCTCTGCGTCCTGCCTTGAGCGTGTAGCGCGTCACATAGCGTCAGGCGTGCTCAATACTCAATCCGCACATCGCCCTTCGGCACGCTGCAGCAGGACAGGATGTATCCCTCTGCAACATCATCGTCGGTGATGCCGCCGTTGTGTTCCATCTCGACTTCACCGCTCAGCTTCATGACCTTGCAGGTCCCGCAGATGCCCATCCCGCAGGCCTTGGGGATCATCAGGCCGAGTTTGGCGGCGGCGGCGTGCACGGTTTCGCCCGGTCCCACACGGATGCTCTTGCCGGTGTCGGTGAACTCCACCTGATGCAGGTCGGCGATGTCGACGTCGGGCGCGTCGGCAGCGATTTCGGCCTGCTCGACCGCATCGGCCCTGGCTTCTGGCGGTGTCGCACCAAACGACTCTTCATGGTACTGCGCCATGTTGAAGCCGTTTTCCTGCAACAGACGCTTGACCGCGGTCATGTACGGCGTCGGCCCGCAGCAGAACACCTCGCGGTCCATGAAGTCCGGGGCCATCAGTTCAAGCATTTTCTGGTTCAGGTAACCGCGATAACCCGCCCACGGCTCGCCCAGCCCGTGTTTTTCACAGACCAGATGCAGGTTGAAGTTGTCGATCCGCGACGCCATGTGCTCCAGCTCGCGGTGGTAGATGATGTCCTTGGGCGAGCGGGCGCTGTGCACGAAGACCATGTCGACATTGGCGTTGGTGTCGTAGAACCAGCGCGCCATGGACATCACCGGCGTGATACCGACACCGCCGCTGAGGTAGAGAATCTTCGGGTTCGGGAAGTCGATGGCATTGAACAGCCCGACCGGCCCGTGTACCGCCAGCTCCTGCCCTTCAATCAGGGTGTCATGCAGGTAGTTGGAAACCCTGCCGCCCGGCACGCGCTTGACGGTGATCGAAAAACTGTACGGCACCGATGGCGAGCTGGAGATGGTGTAGGAACGCATGATCGGCAGGCCGTCGATCTCCAGCTCCAGGGTCACGAACTGGCCCGGCTTGAAGAAGAACATGATCGGCTGGTCGGCCATGAAGCAGAACGTGCGCACGTCCCAGGTTTCCTGGATGACTTTGACGACACGTACCAGGTGACGCCCGTTGGCCCATGTCTGGGTCGTGACCGGGCTCAGGAAACTTTGGGACATACTCGATCTCCACGGCCGACTGTCGGCCTCTCATGCTGCGGATTCTGCGTAACGCGCGAGGCGGCCATTTACCTATCAACGACATTCACGTACTTACCGCGGCCAGCCCCGTCCAACAAGGCCTGTCGCGTCGGGAACGGATGCGGCCATGTCGCCCATGGATAAGGTTCACTGCGCGCCCGGCTCCACACTCGCCACCAAGGGTCATAAGCATGATCGACTGATCTATCGTCATGCTTGAAACGCGATCACACCCGTATCAGCCACATTCGCAGGCCGCCCATGCCGCGGTCATGAGGGATTCAATCGATGGACGTCACCGCAACCTTGAGCCTGGGCGATCCGCTGGAACCTGCACGCAAGGCCACTGCCGAGATGCTGCAGAATCGCGAGCGCACGTACTCGCTGCCGCAGCCTTTCTACAGTGATGAGCGACTGTTTGAAATCGACATGCAGGAAATCTTTCACAAGGAGTGGCTGATTGCCGGGATGACGTGCGAAATCCCGACCAAGGGCAATTACCTGACGCTGCAGATCGGCAAGAACCCGATCCTGGTCGTGCGCGGCCCGGACGGTGCCGTCAACGCGTTCCACAATGTGTGCCGCCATCGCGGCTCGCGCCTGTGCACAGCCGAAAAAGGCAAGGTCGCCAAACTGGTTTGCCACTATCACCAGTGGACGTATGAGCTGGACGGTCGCCTGCTGTATGCCGGTACCGAGATGGGCGACGACTTCGACATGAAGCAGTTCGGCCTCAAACCGGTCCACGTCAAGACTGCGGGCGGCTACATTTTCATCAGCCTGGCAGAAAACCCGCCGGCCATCGACGAGTTCCTCTCGACGCTGCGCCACTACATGGAACCCTACGATATGGAGAACACCAAGGTGGCGGTGCAAACCACCTTGATGGAGAAGGCCAACTGGAAGCTGGTGCTGGAAAACAACCGCGAGTGCTACCACTGCAGTGGCTCGCACCCGGAATTGCTCAAGACGCTGCTGGAATGGGACGACGTCACCGATCCCCGCGCCGATCAGACCTTCAAGGATCATGTCGCCGCGTCCGCCGCTGCCTGGGACGCAGAGAAAATTCCCTACGCCCACGCCAGCTTCGGCCTGCGCAACCGTATCGTGCGCATGCCACTGCTTAAAGGCACAGTGTCGATGACCATGGACGGCAAGGTCGGCTGCAAGAAACTGATGGGCCGTATCCAGAACCCTGACCTGGGCTCGATGCGCATTCTGCATTTGCCGCACTCCTGGAACCACTGCATGGGCGATCACATCATCGTCTTCACGGTGTGGCCGATCAGCGCGCAGGAAACCATGGTCACCACCAAGTGGATTGTCCACAAGGATGCGGTCGAAGGCGTCGATTACGACGTCGAGCGTATGCGCCAGGTCTGGGACGCTACCAATGATCAGGACCGTCGTCTGGCCGAGGAAAACCAGCGAGGCATCAACTCCAGCGCCTATCAACCCGGCCCTTACTCGAAAACCTATGAGTTCGGCGTGGTCAACTTCGTCGACTGGTACAGCTCGCGCATGCTGGAAAACCTCGGCGCGGAGCCTGCACCGTATTTGAAGGGCGTGGCGGTCAATCACGAGTAGCGTTTACCCCGCCAACGCGATACGTCAGGGCTGACTCACTTCACGCACGAAGCGAGTCAGCCCTGAAGTATCGCCGACACAAAAGCCTTCCCGCCGATACCGTCATTTCTGACAGTTACGTGAAAAAACCTTTCGTGATCAACTCCCGTTGCAGTCAATCCAACGGACGGAGACACGAATCATGCTCAACCCAAAAATCATCACTCAATACAAAAACAAGAAGGTCGACGCCGCATCGACCATGACGGATATATCAGGGAAAAATATCCTCATGGGCTTCTGGCATAACTGGCCCTCGGAATCAGGTCAGGGCTACCAGCAGGGAATGTTTGCCGAAATGCCGCTGACAGGCATAGATAAGGCCTACAACGTCATTGCAGTGGCTTTCATGAAAGGCGCCGGCATACCGACCTTCAAGCCTTATAACCTGAGTGATGAGGCGTTTCGCGCTCAGGTAGCGGAACTGAATGCCCAGGGCCGGGCGGTGCTGATCTCGCTTGGCGGGGCTGATGCGCATATCGAGCTGCATGCCGGCCAGGAAGAAGCGCTGGCCTACGAGATTATCCGGCTGGTCGAAGTCTATGGCTTTGACGGCCTGGATATCGATCTCGAACAGGCCGCCATTACCTTTGCCGATAACCGCACCGTATTACCCGCCGCACTGAGAATGGTGCGCGAGCATTACGAGACCGAAGGCAAGCATTTCATTATCAGCATGGCTCCGGAGTTTCCTTATCTGCGATCGGCTGCCCGCGATACGCCACTGCTGAAAGAAATCACCACCTACTTTCCGTTTCTGAAAGAAGCCGTCGCCTTCCTCACGTCCTTCAGAAGTGGCGGCGCGTACCTCGCTTATATCGAGGCGCTTGAGGACCTCTATGACTTTATCGCCCCCCAATACTACAACCAGGGTGGCGACGGCATATGGGTCGACGAGCTCAACCTGTGGGTGACGCAAAACAATGATGCCCACAAGAAGGAATTTCTCTATTACCTGACCGACAGCCTGATCCACGGCACGCGCGGCTTTACCAAAATCCCGGCGAACCGGCTTGCGATCGGCTTGCCCACCAATAATGACGCCGCCGCGACAGGTTATGTGATCAACCCGGACGACGTGAAATACGCCCTGGACACCCTGCAGGCCGACGGCAACCCGATTCGCGGTCTGATGACCTGGTCGGTCAACTGGGACAATGGCACGCCCAAGGTTGGCGAAGCCTATAAATGGGAGTTTGCCAAACGCTACGGTTATCTCACCGGCGGCGAAACGCCCGTACCTGACAAGCCTTCAGTACCCACTGGCCTCAGGTCAACCGAACAAACCCCAACGTCGGTGAAACTCGTCTGGTCGCTGTCGGCAGGCCAGAACCCGGTACTGCGCTATGAACTGCGCCGCGACAACAGCGTGTCGTTATTTGCGGACAGCCCTTCGTATGAAGACACCGGCCTTCAGTCCGGTATCACTTACAGTTACCAGGTACGTGCCATTGATGTCATGGGCAACACCTCGGCATTCTCTCCAGCGATCAGCGTGAGTACCCAGGCAGGAGGCGGCGGTGCGGCGAACCCGACACCACCGGTCTTGAGCCTGGCAGGCGTCACCGATAGAAGTGTATCGCTGGAATGGACACAGTCCAGCAGCGAAGCTGGACTCCTCGAGTATCAAATTGCCCGGGATGGCTGGCCTTTTGTGAAGGTCCCTGCTGACCAACCACGCGTCTATACCGATGAGAACCTCACAGCGGGCAGAACGTATACCTACTTCGTTATTGCAAAAGATATACAGGGTAAGTGGTCGGAGATCAGCAACGAGCTGGAAGTCCCAACCCATCTGGAACCCTATAGACCTTCAGTGCCTGTCGACTTCAGGTCAACCGGGCGGACCACCACATCGATAACGCTGGACTGGAGTGTTTCGACGGATGCCAGCGGTCCGTTTGACTATGAGCTGTTCCGCGAGGGAGTTTCGATAGGCAAGGGCAAGGTTCCTCCCTTCACCGACGAAGGCCTTCTGCAAAGCCGCCTTTATGGTTATCACATCATCGCGACCGACAGTCTGGGCAACAGCTCAGGACTCTCTGAAGAACTTCTGGCCACTACAGAATCCGAGGCGTCCAATGATCGACCTGCGCCACCCGGCAACTTGCGTCAGACAGGTGCGACCCCCACCAGCGTTTCACTGGCATGGGATGCACCTACCGGGGGTACTGCCGTTGACGTCTACCATGTCTACAGTTTCGACGCGCCTACTGTGACCGTCGACTCAACCGTACTGACTTATACCGTCAGAGGCCTGACCCCAAGCAAGACCTATCAGTATCTGGTCGGCGCACGCGATAAAGATTCAGAACTGTCCGGGCCCAGCAACGTTGTGCAGGCCTCGACCAGCGCCGCATTGCTTGAATGGAAAACAAATACTGACTACGTGAAGGGGGATAAGGTGATGTATGCCGGTGCCTCTTACATCTGCCTCAATCCTCACCATTCACAAACAGACTGGTACCCAGGCGGTGCGCCGACGCTATGGGCACCCTGGACCGAGCAAGCAGGCGGCAGAGGTTTCCGCGACTGGCCGAAAGAATGGCAGTGAACCTCGCGAGTACCTGCCCTGGCTCATAAACAGACGGTGACGGTGTAATGACTGAACGACTTATCCACAGCGCCCAAAAAGCGTTTATGGATAAGTCGTTTTTTCGTAGGCTCGGAAATAGCTCGGGCAACAACGAGTTACCGTGGAACACCTCAATCACAAAGCCTGTATGTTTTTTAACCAACTCTCTGCAGAGCTTAATTTCATTGGGCTACAGACGAGCACGAACACCTTATCCACAGAAGCGCCAACAGACTTTGGGTACAACTTGGTCCAGATAACCCATCCGCTGTGGACAACGTCTGAAATGGCCAAAAAAACCTCGCCGTCAGGATGATTTCGCGCGCAACCTACCATCCTGATCATTTTTTGAACAACAGCTCAAGACCCTTTAAATATATGGCCTGCAGACAACCACAAACAAGTTGTCCACAGTCACACCAACAGAGATTGTGGGCAAAGTGAGTGACTGACAGGTAGCGCCTGAATGCTTATCCACAAAAAGCCCAATGGAAATAACCACTTAGATTGATCAATTTTTGATCGCTACGTCACACGCCACGTCCAGCAAGAGCTTCAGCGATTAACGAACACTTTATCCACAGGCACGCGCACAGGGATTGTGTGTAAGTCCATCACGGCTGCCACGTCCACCTATCAGTTTTGCGAGTATCTCGACGCGTGGCACGCGCATAGGCTCTTTTCAGCGCTCCTTGATTAATCAAAGAGGCAATTCCGAGCCACTGTGAATGGACGCACCGGTGCCATGAAAAAATACCAAAGGACTGTATTGTCAGTGGCGTTCATCACAGGCCTGCTATTGGCCTGGCTCGTCAGTGCGGCCCCAGACCAGGGACCTTCTTCTCTGCCAGCGCCAGCGGTGTCGATTGCGCAAGTGTCGACCGTCAGCAGGGAAGTGAATGCGGGCACGTTCGAACAACCACGACAGGCCGGAGAACCCGCCTTCGAGGGCGCCGTGTTCTTCGTCCATACGGGCCAGTTCATTGCATTCTTTATCGCAGCCTTCGACAGCCAGCCTGAACAGCTCGATCCGGCCCCTCCCGACGCACCCCATTCGACGGACTTCTGGACCTACGCAGGCCAGCATTCAGGCCTGGGACCTGACCTTAAGCCATTCGACGAGCCAACCCGCGAGGGGGCGCTGCACCTGGCGATGATCGAAGGCAAAAACGCCTTGCTGAGCTCGAAAATCACCGGCATGCCCGGTCCGCAAACGCCCTATCCAACCACAGCGCAAAGCAATGACTTCTGGGACTTCATCGGCTTTTTTGACAAACCCGGAACACCTGAAGCGATGAAAACCGATCAGGATCTGGTCTGGCCTGGCGTCTTCGTCTATTTCGAGCAGACCAAGGCCGTTTATCTGGCGCAGCACACCGGACGCCCAAGCGTCGATGCATGGCCTGCACCCGGCACAGAGCGCGGCGCCGGGTACTGGACGTTTGCGGGGACGCTGTCAGGCATTCAGACCTCCCTCCCCAAACCCTGGACCGACCTGAGCACGTCGAAAGGCTCTTATTATCGCAACCCGCTGACGCCGCTACGCAGTGACTACTACGCCTCCACCTTTATCGGATTCGCGCCCCTTCTGAATGCACAATTCCCGAGCGGCGCGCAGAGCAATCAGTACTGGGATTATCGCGGCGTCCATGAAGGCTCATACACCGACCAGAAAGCCTTCGGAGAAAACACCGCGCTCGAAAAACTGCATCGCGCCAAACTGCAGGGCAAGTGGGTTTCGTTTGCGGCGCACTTCTCAGGGGCAGTTGAACAGCCTTACCCGACCTCGCCCACCAACACCACTTATTGGGGAGTGCGCCACATCACCCAGAATGCCGGAACCTGGCAGGACCCCAGGACTGACCTGGACACCGAGACGTGGGTCGGCGCTATCCATTCGGTACAGCAGGGCCAGGGAAAAGCGCTGTACCGTGCGCTGAAATCCTGGACCGCGCCGCCAACCGGCTGGGATTACAGCCAGACCGACGAGTTTGAGTTATTGGGGACCTCCCTCCATGCAGGAACAGTGGCCGACCCCAAAACCCAACAGGAATTTACCTGGCCCGGCGCAGTGCACGAAACGCTGATCGACGACAACCCGGTGTATTTCGTCTCGCTGGCGGAAGGCTTTCCCTCCAAGCATGACTGGCCGCTACCAGCCACACCAGAAAGCAACGAGCACTGGTCGTATATTCCAGAGATACCACCGCTGGGTACCTTCGAAGCCCCGAGACGATTCGATGACTACAGCCAGGCAGGTTCGGTGTACGTGGATGGCACCGTTCCAGGCGCGCGCACGTTCTATGTTTCCAGCTACGAAGGCTATCCCGCCAACGATCTCGACAGCTTCTCGACGGTGGGCATCGTCGATCCTTACTGGGTCTATGCAGGCGGACACGCAGGCACATGGAGCGACTTCAAGCCCTTCGATGACATCACCCGGATCGGCGCACTGCATGAAGCCTCGATCAAGGGGCAGCGTGTAGTGCTGCGCTCACTGTTCGACGGCATGCCCTCTGCCGCGACGCCTTACCCAAGTGATCTTGCCAGTAACACCCACTGGGAATTCGTCACAGTGTTCAAACATGCCGGTACGGCAGACGACCTCAAAGGTCGTGATGACGCCACATGGCCAGGCGCACTGCACCTGGATGACGATCAGCACATCATTTTCGCGGCCCGGCAGCAGGCTCAACCGGTTGCAGGGGGATGGGTTTATCCGGTGGGTGAAACAAGCGATGAGCAGTGGAGCTACGTGACCTCACTCAACGGCGGCACTGCCGAAACGCCACGCGAACGTAACGACATCAACACCCCCGGCGCAATCTTTGCCGACCAGCTTGGCCTGACCCGTCAAAAACTTTTTCGCTCCAGATTTGCCGGATTTGCCCAGGATGTGGGTGCCGTCTATCCCTCAGGTGAAGAATCCAACACGTTCTATGAGTACGCCGGAGAACATGCCGGCACCTTCTCGGACCCAAAACCCTTCACCGATCCTACCTGGCCGGATGCGATACACGTGGCCACCATCAATGGCCAACGGGCGTTCCTCAAATCGAAGATGACCGGAAAGCCCACTTCGCAAACGCCTTACCCGCAAGACCCCACAAGTACAGACTTCTGGGAGTTCATGTTTACCTCAGATCAGGCAGGCACTTACGCCGACCCCAAATCAATGAGCGGCCAGACCTGGATTGGCGCTGTTCACGAGTACAGCTCATCAGGCAGGCGTCAGCTTTACATCGCTCAGCAGTCGGGAAACCCGATCGCCGACAATTGGCCTCTCCCGACTTCGGGCGACACACAGTATTGGAAAGTGCTGGGCCTGGTCCGGCACAAAGGCACGTTTGCCGATCCGAAAGACTTCGATGAAATGACCAGCCAGGGGCTGATTCACGCCACTATCGTTGAAGGGCAGCGCGTCTATTATCGCGCCCTCGCACGAGGCGTTCCTCAAGCCAATGACTGGAGTTACCCCGCGCCCGGAACCCACAACGAGCACTGGGAGTATCTGGGCACAAACCTTCCCGTGGGCACCTGGGCCGATCCGAAAGGCGACTCCGGCTTTACCACGCCGGGCAGCATTCACGCGATGCAAGCCAGAGACCGTACTCTGTATCTGCTTTCCAAGGTCGATGGACTGCTTGCCGAGCACGACTGGCCGATTCCGCTGGTCGGAGAAAATGATTACTGGACAGTGGTCGGGGAATCCCGGCATTCGGGCGAGATCATCGACCCCAAGGATCAGCAGGAAGTGACCTGGACCGGGGCGATTCATATGCGCCAGGTCGACAACACCAGGCGTTATTACCGCTCGAAGATTACGGGCAATCTCGCGGTCATCGGCATCGATCACCCGCTGCCGCTGGAGGCAACCGACAACGCCTGGTGGGAGTTCGCGGGGCAGTCCTCTCACCAAGGCACACTGACTGATCCAGTGCAGACGGGGGAGATGATCAGGCCCGGAGACACTGTCAAGGTTATCCATACTGCGGACGAGTATTACCAGGCTCGCTTTGCCGGTGTTTTCAATACCGGGCATCCGCTGCCTGACTCACAGCAAAGCAATGACAACTGGTTTTATGTGGGTAAAAGTGCCTTTGCAGGCACCTTGCAATCGCCCAAGGACGCTTACGAAATCACCTGGCCCGGTGCGATTCACCGCTTTGAAGTTGATGGAAAGGCTTACTTCGCAAGGGCCCTCATCGATGGCGCTCCCGGCCAGGAAGGATGGCACTATCCGGCACCGCCTGACAGTAACGAGCAGTGGTCTTACCTGGACATGGGCATTCACGCGGGCAGTTGGCTCGATCCGAAACCTCAATCCGATGCGACCTGGCCAGGCGCGCTGCACGTGGTGAAGATCCCCACCGGCATCGGCGAAAGTTTCACCCGATGGTTCTACAGATCAAAAATCTGGGGGCATGTAGCGGATGATGAAGAGGGTTACGCGAACGAAAACAACTTTGATCGTGTGGGCTTTTCGATTTACCAGGGCACGCTGAACAGTCCCAAGCTTTTCGATCAGCCCACCTGGGTGGGCGCCATCCATCTGGACCGGGGAACGCAGTTTCTGTTTGAAGCCAGAAAATCCGGCGAAATGGGTATAGATGTAGGCGAGCGGCCAATGACGCCGACGGATAACGAATCCTGGCACTTCCTGGGTATCAGCAAGCACTTCGGCACCCAGAACGATCCCAAGGAATGGGATGAATACACCTGGCCCGGACGTCTGCATCGCTATGAGCATGACGGCAAAACACTCTATTTTCATGCACAGATGACAGGGACACCCTCAGCCAACAACTGGTACTACCCGACCGATGAAAGCAGCACCGAGCAGTGGGCCTATTACGGTACAACATCCCATGCAGGCACTTTTGCCGACCCTCATATACCTGACGAAGTTACGTGGAGGGGAGCGATTCATCGCGTAGAAAAAGACGGCATACGGTTCTATTTCAAAGCCAGAAGCGCTGGCATACCCGAGCAGCAGAACTGGACCTACCCCACGGACGCGACGAACAATGAGCATTTCATCTACGTAGCGACCGAAAGACACGCCGGCACGCTCAGCGATCCCAAGGATGAGAAGGAGCCCGTCGTACCGGGCGATTATGTAAAAACACCCCATGAGGGCATTGATCTTTATTTCATCGCAAAAAACAGCGGCGTTCCTTCATTGAATGACTGGCCGTTCCCCTTCGACATGCGAGACACCGAAAACTGGGTTTTCTATGGCATCTCCAGAAACGCAGGCACCCTCGATGCCCCCAAGGAGTGGGACGAAGTCAGCTGGCGCGGCGCCGTGCATGTGCACAACGTCAGCGGGATGCGTTTATTGTTTAGCGTGAACTCCGACAAGGAGGGCATTCCAGAACAGGACAAGTGGACGCTGCCTCCGAACGCGCCACTGGATGCGGACGAAGAAAAGAAGCCTCCGGCTCTGGTCGAAAAGTCACCGGCCTGGAAGTTTCTTCAGGTCACGCACCTCAACGGAACACGCGAACAGCCCAAAAGCGTAGCTGACTGGACGCAGAACGGGCTCGTCCACCAGACCACCATCGACTATCAGCGCATGCTGTTCAGGTCGAAGTTCACAGGGAAGAACGACTACCCCAAGGGGCAGCCCGCAAAAGATGACCCCGTTGCCCCCAAGAGTTCTACATGGTGGGAGTTCTTCAGCAAGGGACGGGGCACCCTCCAAGTGCCCAATACCTGGAACGACTACGCCTACCCGGATGATATCTACAGCTACGACTACCAGGGCGAACGGTTGTTATTCCGCGCAGAAAAAGAGGGTCGTCCTTCTGAAAAAGGCTGGTACTTTCCGACCTCGGAATACAGCACGTCAGACTGGACATACCTCTACAAAAATGAAGGTAACTACGCCGATCCCAAAACGTGGAACGAATTTACGCGTGTGGGGGAAATCCATCGTTCCGATCACGACGGCCAGACGTGGTTCTTCAAAGCCTTGCAGGAGGGCAGCCCTGCCAGACACAACTGGTATTACCCTGCTGGTGCCGCAGACAATGGTTTCTGGACCTATGCCGGCAAGCATGCAGGCACCTGGCAGGACCCGAAGGAATGGAACGAGCCTACTTATCCTGGCGCCATTCACTCGCTGAATAACATCACTTTTTACCGTTCGAAATTTTCCGGTAACGCGGCGACGCACTATTGGTACTACCCGACCGCCGAAACAGAAAACGCCTACTGGATCAAGGTCAGCAAGGACGCTTATGCAGCGCCGGGCATCAATGATTTTACCAGGCCATTCGATCAGTACACATGGGTCACCGCGCACAACGCCTATCTGGACGCCATTACCCCGCAACTGGAGCGTGGGATCAGAGGGTTCATGCTGGATATCCACATGGATGTGGGCGATTACAACGGGCAAAAACGGGTTCGGGTATGCCATCTGCCGGCGATCGGTGCATGCTGGGCGGACGCGCCCTTGTTAAGCGACGTACTCAGAGAGTTTGTTGCCTATATGCAGAAAGACCGAAATGCCGTCATTTCCCTGCTGTTCGAATCGACGCTGAGCTCAGACGAACTGCGTCCGGTGCTGGAGCAAGTGCCGGAATTGGCAGATTACAGCCATGTGTCCAATGGATACAGCTGGCCAACGCTTAGGGAAATGATCGACAGTAACAAACGCCTCGTCATGTTATCGAACGGAGAAGTGGCCAAAAGGTACACGCTGGCCGGCAAGCAGGCCGAGGTTCTTTGGGCACCCGATACAGAAGTCGAGAACACCTATAACCTGGGTATAACGTCGCTGGTGCATGACTGGCAGTGCAAAAGCCGCTACGGTTACATGGACCTTTCGTTACGCACCCGGGACGGCGGCCTGCCGCGGTTATTTGTCCTCAATCAATTCCATTCCTGGGGCAGTACTACGCTGCATGCAGGGGACGTGGATAACAACCTGACCTGGTTGCAGCGCAGGGTAGAAAACCATTGCGGTGAAGCGACCGGTTGGCGCAAACCCAACTATCTGGGCATTGATTTCAACCAGGTGGGTGACGCACTGCCCTATGCCGCGACGCTTTCTCAAGGCGGTCTTTATTTCTACGAACGCAACAATGCCGATCGTGGAGGCGACGCCTCCTGCGTGTTGCCGGTCAATCAGAGCGGGGGCAGCAGCGGCGTTCAATATGATCTGAAGCTTGCCTCACGCGGGTGTGAGAACGACGAACTCAGGTCAATGGAACTTGAAGGTGTTCGAGCGGGCACGCGTATCGAACTGTACGACAACCCCAACGGTGACCGGCAGGACGACTTCACGATCATAGACGTCAAGCAATCGATTCCCATGGGCAAAAGGGTGCGAATCGACTCATTCGAGGGTTCAACCGATATGTTCTATTACCGCACGCTCGCCTCTCATAATAACGGGCTTGACGGTAAGGTGTCGCGAATAAAAGTGCTTAACAAGCCAGACGATAACGACATCAGCGATGCAAGCATTGTGTTTTATGAAGGCAATGGGGCCACACAGAATATTGTCTGCACGGTGCCCTTCAATGTGGACAGACAATTCAAAATGGGCAACGGCAACAACAGCTTTGGCTGCGACAACGATGAAATACGCTCAGCCAAAATACTCAAGGCGGGCAAGGGATCAGTGTTCTCGGTTACCGGCAGGCCGGACGGCGGCTTTGGTCAAGGCCGTACAGGCGTGACATTCAAACGGGCCATTTTGTTACCCATCACGATTTCCAGTTTCAACCGCAGTTACGAAAACGCGGATGTCAAAGTCGAGGTCAGCAATGGCGGTGGTCTGGACGGGAGCATTTCCTATGCCTACTTCCGGCCGGCCTCCGAACAGAAAGGCAAACCGCCTATCAAAGAGGGCAGCACAGGACCCTAGGGTTACCTTACAACGCCCTCATCGATCAACAGCTTCAGAATCGCGGCTGCGCCCTCTTCAGGGTGCAGCCCCTTGAGCACCTGCCCCCCGCCACCACTGGCCTTGGCGGTGGCGGCTTTCATGCGATCAGCGCCGCTCTTGGCCTTGATCACTTTCAGGCGTTTGGGCCGCGGTCTGGCGGGCTGCAGCGATTGGTCGGTCAATAACTCATCGGTAACTGCCTGAACGATTTCGGTGTCCAGCGTGCCACGCTGCGCGGGCCCGAACGCGCTTTGTCGAGGTTTGGGAGCCGCGTTATCCACAGTGGCCAGAAACGGCAGGCGAACCTTCAGCCGGCGACGCTGGCCGCGAGGCAGAGCCTGCAGGACCAGCGCGGTGCCGTTGTTCAGCGCCTCGACTTCAGCCAGACCGGTCACCAGCGGCCAGCCCAGCCTTTCAGCCAACAGAAAGGGCAGCATGCCCGACCCTTCACCGGTTTCAGCCTGACTGCCGGCCAATACCACCTGTGCGGCAGAATCCCGGAGGTAATCCGTCAACGCAATCAGCGCATCGGCGCCCTCGGGTTGCTCCAGCACATGCAGTTCGCTGAGGCCCATGCCCAGGTAGGCGCGCAGCGCCGGTTCTTCGGCATTGCCGGCATGCAGCACCTGCAAGTTATCCCCAGCCAGTTGCAAGCCAAGCTCGACGGCTCGGGCATCCTGCTCGGCGCGGCGCGCACGACCGGATGTCGGGTGTGCCCCGATGGACACCAGACTGATGATCTGTACCGCATGCTTATCCACAGACACTTCAGGCTGCATCGCGCTTACCTCCGCTACGCCAGGCTTGCACTGCGGCGATCAGCGCCGTGAGCACTTCGGCACTCTCGCCGATGACCGATAGATCAGCGCGCTTGACCATGTCGCAGCCGGCATCCAGATTGATCGCAATGACCTTGTCACAGGCGCCGATGCCCTGCAGATGCTGGATGGCCCCGGAAATACCGACGGCCACATAGACCCTTGCGGTCACCCAGGTGCCACTCGCGCCTACTTGACGCTCGCGGCCCATGAAACCATCGTCCACTGCCACCCGCGACGCCCCTTCGGTAGCCCCGAGTGCCGCAGCGGCTTGATGAAACAGGTCCCAGTCCCTGACGCCATTGCCGCCAGACAGAATGAATTCGGCTTCAGCCATGGGGATAACGCCGGGATCGACGGCTACCGCCCCCAGGTCTTCGATACGCGGCAGGCTGCGCGCCACGCCTGTGGACAACTCGACCGGCAATGCCTCGTGGCGGGTTTCGCTGACCGGTTCGGCGCACTCCACAGCGGCCAGAATCAGGCGCGCCAGAGGCCGAACCAGGTCTTCGCGGCCTGCACCTGCGCGGCTTATGCACAGCTGGTCCTTGACCTGCCAGACCCGCGTTGCGGGTCGCTCGCCGATGCTGGCGGCAAAACGTCTTCCCAGCTCGCCACCGCCGCTGCGGCTGTCCGGCAGCAGCCAGTGGCGCGGGTTGAACTGGTTATCCACAGCCCGCAGCCCTTGCACACGCTGTTCAGGTGAATAACCGTCGAACTCGGCACCGTCGATAATCAACAGCCGATCCGCGCCAGCGGTGTCGAAGGCAGTTTCCTTGTGCTCGCCGAACACCACCGCCAGCACGGCGCCCTCGGCCCCCGCCAGCTGACGCGCCAGGCCCAGCAAATCACGGTCATGGCTGCTCAGGCGGCCGCCGACCATATCGGGCACCACGGTGATATAGAACGCTGGCTCGACGAGGGTATGCAGCGGCAACTGCACTTCGGCAGCAACCGAACGCTTGACCGCGCCGCCCTGCTGCGCGCCGCTGCGGTCAATACGCTTGATGCCGTTGGGGCCGATAAACCCCTGACCATGCAGGTTTTTGCGCATCAGGCCATTCGGCCCCATCCAGCTGTTCTGTACGGGCTGCATGGCCGCGTGCAACGGATGCAGTCGATTGCGGGCGATCCACTCGGCGCGTGGATCACGGCGGATAAGGTCGCTCATCAGTGCACCTCCGCAGGTTCACATTTGGACGGTGCTGGCGTGCTGGGGATAACTTCCTCAATCAACGCATCGGCCACCAGCTCAGCGATGTCCTTGATCAGCGGTCGCGGTTCGACAACGCCTTCGAGCATGGCTGTGCACTGTGGACAACCCACGGCCACCAGTTCGGCAGCCGTTTCACGAATGTCGTCCATGCGCATGTCGGGAATCCGCTGTCTGCCGGGAATATCCGTGATCGGCGCGCCACCGCCGCCACCGCAGCAGCGGGAACGGAAGCCCGAGCGCTGCATTTCCCTGATCTCGATCCCCAGTGCCCGCAGCACTTCACGCGGCGCCTCGTATTCGCCGTTGTAACGGCCCAGATAACACGGGTCGTGATAGGTCACGCTGGCGCCTTTGTGCTGACTCAGATTCAGGGCGCCGCTGCGCACCAGCTCGGCCATGAAGGTGCTGTGATGCTGCACCTGATAGTCACCGCCAAAAGCGCCATATTCGTTTTTCAGTACATGAAAGCTGTGCGGGTCGCAGGTCACGATGCGTTGGACACTGTACCGGGACAGGGTCTGAATGTTGCGCCGGGCGAGCGTCTGGAAGGTCGCTTCATCACCCAAACGTCGCGCCACGTCGCCGCTGTCGCGTTCTTCGAGGCCCAGCACGGCAAAATCCACACCGGCCGCCTTGAGGACTTTGACGAACGCGCGCAGGGTACGCTGGTTACGCATATCGAACGCGCCGTCACCGACCCAGAACAGCACATCCACGGTTTTTTTCTCGCTGAGCAGCGTCAGGTTCAGATCGGCCGCCCAGTTCATTCGCCCGCCCGGCGCAAACCCGCCGGGGTTGTCGGTAGCAATCAGGTTGTCCAGCACTTCAGCGCCCTTGTTCGGCGTAGCGCCCTTTTCGAGAGTCAGGTGGCGGCGCATGTCGACGATGGCGTCGACGTGCTCGATCATCATCGGACACTCTTCGACGCAGGCCCGGCATGTGGTGCAGGACCACAGCGTTTCGGCGTCCACCAGCCCGTTGACGATGGGCTGATGCGGATTGCCGCCATGCTCGCCCAGCGGTTTGCCTTTACCGTCCAGCGATGGATACGGACTGCCCGCAAATTTTGCGTCGGTGCCACCGGCAAGGCCGACCACCATGTCCTGAATCAGCTTTTTGGGGTTGAGCGGCTGGCCCGCCGCAAACGCCGGGCAGGCCGCTTCGCACTTGCCGCACTGCACGCAGGCGTCGAAGCCCAGCAGTTGATTCCAGGTGAAGTCCTGAGGCTTTTCCACACCCAACGGCGCGCTGCGATCGGCCAGGTCCAGCGGTTTCAAGCCCGTGGAACGTCCGCCACCAAAACGCTCGGCCCGGCGATGCCAGGCCAGGTGCAGCGCCCCGGCGAAGGCATGCTTCATCGGCCCGCCCCAGGTCATGCCGAAAAACAGTTCGCTCACGCCCCACAGCACGCCCAGCCCAAGGACGGCCACCAGCACCCAGCCACCGAAGTGCTCGGGAAGAATGCCGGCCACCGGCAGCGTGACCAGAAAGAAGCTCGCGGAAAACGCCATGAGGCTTTTCGGCAGGCGCATCCATGGGCCTTTCGACAGACGCGCAGGAGGGTTCAGACGACGACGATAGACAAACACCGCGCCGACAAACATCACCGCCGTCATCAGCAGCAGCGCATAGCCAAGCACGCGATTATGCAGACCGAAACCGTGCACCAGAATCGCCAGCACAATCGAGGCCACCGCACCGCCCGCTGTGGCCACGTGGGTATTGGCGATGTATTTGTCGCGTGCGACCACATGATGCAGATCGACCATATAACGCTTGGGCATAGCCAGCAGGCCACCCAGCCAATCGACTTTCGAGGACCGACCGTTGCGCCACAGGGTTACCCGCCGCCAGGCGCCCAGCGCCGCAAGGGCCAGGGCGCTGAACAGCAGGATGGGAAGAAGAGTGTCTAGCATCATGTCGCTCTCAAGGCAAAAGCCTCAAGCTGCAAGCTGCAAGCTTCAAGAAAAAGCACGGAACAGAAGCGCTTACTTGCCGCTTGAAGCTAACAACTTGCAGCTGCTCTCAGAAATCCTTACACAGCCGCAAGCCGTCATAGATCGCCGCGTGGGTATTACGCTGCGCCACGCAATCGCCTATACGAAACAGCAGGTAACCGTCACCCGGCTGGCTCAACGATGGCTGTGGCTGAATGGCGAACAGCGCGTCGATGTCGATCTGGCCTTTGTTGCGCGAGCCTTCCTTGAGCGCGTAGTAGATCGCTTCGTCCGGACGCACACCGTTTTCCACCACCACCTGATCGACCACCCGCTCTTCCTTGGCGCCGGTGTATTCGTTTTCCAGCACCGCTACCAGCTTGTCGCCCTCGCGATAGACCTTTTCCAGCATCATGTCGCCGGTCATGATCACTTCCTTGGGGTACATGCTGCGGTAGTAGGTCGGGAACGAGGTTCCGCCAATCGCTACGCCCGGTTTGATGTCATCGGTGACGATTTCGACCTGGCAGCCCTTGTCGGCCAGAAAGTCGGCCACCGACATGCCGGTGAACTCGCAGATGGTGTCGTAGACCAGCACGTTCTTGCCTGGCGCCACCTTGCCGTCCAGCACGTCCCAACTGCTGACCACCAGGCCTTCCGCCGCCCCCCAGTGTTCGTTCTGCTCCAGAAACGGATGACCGCCGACCGCCAGCACCACGATGTCCGGGCGCAGGTCGAGAATGGTTGCCGCATCCGCTGCGGTCCCCAGACGCAGGTCGACTTTCAGGCGCGCCAGCTCCAGCTGGAACCAGCGGGTGATGCCGGCGATCTGGTCGCGCTGCGGTGCCTTCGATGCCGTGGTGATCTGCCCGCCGATGAAGTCCTTCTTCTCGAACAGGGTCACGTCATGGCCGCGTTCGGCGGAGACCCGCGCCGCTTCCATCCCGGCAGGACCGGCACCGACCACCACGACCTTGCGCTTCGGCCCGGCGGATTTCTCGATAATGTGCGGCACGCCCATGTATTCGCGGGAGGTCGCGGCGTTCTGGATGCACAGCACGTCCAGGCCCTGATACTGACGATCGATGCAGTAGTTGGCACCGACGCACTGTTTGATCTGATCGATCTGGCCCATCTTGATCTTGGCGATCAGGTGCGGGTCGGCGATGTGCGCGCGGGTCATGCCGACCATGTCGACATAGCCGCCTTCCAGAATTCGCGTTGCCTGGTTCGGGTCCTTGATGTTCTGCGCGTGCAGCACCGGGGCCTTGACCACTTCCTTGATGCCGGCCGCCAGGTGCAGGAACGGCTCCGGTGGATAACTCATGTTCGGAATGACGTTGGCCAGGGTGTTGTGGGTGTCACAGCCCGAGCCCACCACGCCGATGAAATCGATCATGCCGGTGTCGTCGTAATACCTGGCGATCTGTTTCATGTCCTCGTGGCTGAGGCCGTCGGGGTGAAACTCGTCGCCACAGATGCGCAGGCCGACGCAGAAATCAGGGCCGACTTCCTTGCGCACCGCCTTGATCACTTCGAGGCCGAAGCGCATGCGGTTCTCGAAACTGCCGCCCCACTCATCGGTACGCTTGTTGACCCGCGGGCTCCAGAACTGGTCGATCATGTGCTGATGCACCGCCGACAACTCGACGCCATCCAGACCACCGGCCTTGGCACGCGCCGCAGCGCTGGCGTAGTTGCCGATCACCCGCCAGATTTCTTCCGGTTCGATGGTTTTACAGGTTGCCCGGTGTACCGGCTCACGAATGCCCGACGGCGACAGCAGGGTCGGCCAGTGATCGCCATCCCAACGCGAGCGACGGCCCATGTGGGTAATCTGGATCATGATCTTGGCGCCGTGCTTGTGCATGGCGTCGGCGAGGTTCTGGAAGTGCGGGATGATTCTGTCGGTCGCCAGGTTGACCGATTTCCACCAGCCTTGCGGGCTGTCGATGGCCACGCTTGAAGAGCCGCCACAAATGGCCAGACCGATACCGCCCTTGGCTTTCTCCTCGTAGTACTTCACGTAACGATCCGTGGTCATGCCACCGTCGGTGGCGTAGACCTCAGCGTGCGCGGTGCTCAGCACGCGATTGCGGATGGTGAGTTTGCCGATCTGGATCGGCTGGAACATCGCTTCGAAAGCCATAACCCGATCCTCGATTTACAGCGGCTTGACGACGAACAGACCGTCGTCATGACCTTCTTCGGAACCACCGTAAACCTGCTCGGCAACCGTGCGCACAGGGCTGCCGCTGGCAGCGAGGATCTGGTCCATGGCCCCGGCGAACCAGCCGGTGAACATGTAATCGACCTTGCGCCCGACCTTGCCGTAGACGTACACGAAACAGGAGTGCTCCAGCTTCACACTGGCAGTGCCTTTCTCGACGTCGATGTCCTGGATCTTGAACAGGCCCCAGCCACGCTGCGACAGGCGCTTCATGTAATGCTCGAACACCGCAACGCCTTGCAGACCATGACATTCGGCTTCCTTTTCGCACCAGTGCCAGGCGGATTTGTAACCCGCCTTGTAGAGGATGTCGGCGTAGGCATCGGCGCCCAGCACTTCTTCGATGCCCATATGGTTGTTGACGAAAAAGTGCCGGGGCACGTACAGCATCGGCAACGCATCGGAGGTCCAGACGCCGGTTTCGCTGTCGACTTCGATGGGCAGTTGCGGGGCGATTTTAGCCATGGCGGTCAAACTCCAGATGATTCGGGCTACACCCACCGCTCGAAGGGCCGTGGGGGTTCAATTCGATAAGGTATGGCGGGCGGTTTACTCGCCCCAGACGTCGGCCAGAACGTTGACCCAGTTCTCGCCCATGATCTTGCGCACCACGCGTTCGGAGTGACCGCGCTTGAGCAACGTTTCAGTCAGATTGGGAAACTCCCCGACGGTGCGGATGCCCAGCGGGTTGATGATCTTGCCGAAGTTGGTCAGGCGGCGGGCGTAGCCCTTGTCGTGGGTCAGGTACTCGAAAAATTCCTGGCCGTGACCCTGGGTGAAGTCAGTACCAATGCCGATGGCGTCTTCGCCGACGATGTTCATCACATATTCGATGGCTTCGGCGTAATCGTCGATGGTCGACTCGATGCCCTTGGCCAGGAACGGCGCGAACATGGTCACACCGACAAACCCGCCATGGTCGGCGATGAACTTCAGTTCGGCGTCAGACTTGTTGCGCGGGTGTTCCTTGAGGCCGGACGGCAGGCAGTGGGAATAGCAGACCGGTTTTTTCGATTCGAGAATGACTTCTTCCGAGGTTTTCGAGCCGACATGGGACAGGTCGCACATCACCCCGACACGGTTCATTTCAGCGACGATCTCACGACCGAAACCCGACAGCCCGCCGTCGCGCTCGTAGCAGCCCGTGCCCACCAGATTCTGGGTGTTGTAGCACAGCTGCACGATGCCGACGCCGAGCTTCTTGAAGATCTCGACGTAGCCGATCTGGTCTTCATAGGCATGCGCGTTCTGGAAGCCGAACAGGATGCCGGTCTTGCCCAGTTCCTTGGCCTTGCGGATATCGGCAGTGGTGTGCACCGGCATGACCAGGTCGCTGTTCTCGCGCATCAGTTTCTGGCTGGTGCAGATGCTGTTGATGGTCGCCTGAAAGCCTTCCCACACCGACACGGTGCAGTTGGCCATGGTCAGGCCGCCCTTGCGCATGTCTTCAAACAGCTCGCGGTTCCACTTGGCGATGATCAGCCCGTCAATAACGATGCTGTCGGCGTGTAATTCGGCTGGGCTCATCAGGCTGTCCCCTTTTTTGATTCCGGTGCGCCGAATCGGCTGTCGGCGCTAATGGGGTCAGCATATGCCGGAGGGTCAGGGGAACCGGGTGCAAAAACGACAGGGGGTTTGCCGAAAGCGTCAAGATGCGACAAAGGGGTACGGCGCGTGGTCGTGCGATGTCGTAAACCTGTTCAATGTCTCGCGCTTGAGACAGAATCGAGCCTATCAATGGATCGGAGCGACTCGATGAAAACGTTTTTGCTGACCCTGGCCCTTATGACGACGGCTGTGACAGGCGTACATGCTGCTCAGAATCCGGACGCGTCGCCCTGCGACGGTGTCGAGGACGACAAGCAGACACTGGAATGCTCGGCCTACAGCCGTACCACTGCCGAACAGTTGCTCAAGGAGAACTTCGACAACCTGCTCAAGCGGGTTCAGTCCCAGTTCGTTGCCAACAAGACGCAGTTCAACGACTTTACCAGCAAACTCAAAACCGCCCAGCAAGCCTGGGAGAAGCTGCGTGACGCCGACTGCGCGGTGGAAGTCTTTCCTTCTGCAGCAGGCAGCAAGGCCTTCACCATCAGCGAAAACGACTGCATTGCACGCATGAGTGACGAGCGCTCCGAGTATCTGGAGTCGATAGCGCAGGAATAACGTCTACGATGAGATAACCTGCCTCTTTATATGAACGAGCTCATCAGGTTTTCTCATGATTATTTGCGGTGTAGAAATCAAAGGCAGCGAAGCCATCTTCGCCCTCGCCACACGGCAGAGCAGCGGCCTTGCCCACCTGCCGCTGGCCACGAAAAAGATTGCGCTGGAGGACGATGAAGAGCCTGCCAACGTCAAGGCTTTCGCCACGCAAATCGCAGGCTTCGTGCGTGAAAACGGCGTCAGCCACATCGCCATCAAGAAGCGCAGCAAGAAAGGCGAATTCGCTGGCGGCCCGACCACCTTCAAGATCGAAACCATCTTTCAACTGATGTCCGATTGCGACGTGGTGCTGATCTCGCCGCAAACCATCAACGCACAGAACAAGAAACACACCTTCGCCCTGCCTGACACCCTGAACAAGTACCAGCACGAAGCGTACAAGGCGGCCTGTGCAGGGTTGATGAAGAGCGTTTAAGCGCTTCAAGAGCGTCCGGAACCGCATGCCCACGCGGAGTACCCATCGTTACGCACAAGTCCGCTTTTGATTCTGGCCGAAGGCCGTGGGAGCGAACTTGTTCGCGAAGACGGTCGTTCAGAAAATGCATTTTTGGAGAATGTACCGGCCCTTTCGCGAACAAGTTCGCTCCTACGCCCGCCGGGCAGAAGCGAGATGTTCAGGCTCTTCAGTACTTGTGTCTAACCATGAGCGCGGAGCATTCATTCACCCGGCAGGTGCTTTTGACCGGACATAAAAAAACCCGCATTTCTGCGGGTTTCTTCAATGCTCAGTCAACTCAGTTGACCTTGGCATCCAGTTCGCCACGCGCGTAGCGTTCGAACATGGCGTCCAGGGAGATCGGCTTGATCTTCGAGGCGTTGCCAGCGGTGCCGAATGCTTCGTAACGAGCGATACATACATCACGCATCGCCGAAACGGTCTTGGCCAGGTACTTGCGCGGGTCGAACTCGCTCGGGTTTTTGGCCATGAATTCGCGGATGGCACCGGTCGACGCCAGACGCAGGTCGGTGTCGATGTTGACCTTGCGCACGCCGTGCTTGATGCCTTCAACGATTTCTTCGACCGGCACACCGTAGGTTTCTTTGATGTCGCCGCCGAACTCGTTGATGATCTTCAGCCATTCCTGTGGAACGGACGAAGAACCGTGCATCACCAGGTGAGTGTTGGGGATGCGCTTGTGGATCTCTTTGATACGCTCGATCGCCAGGATGTCGCCGGTAGGCGGCTTGGTGAACTTGTAAGCGCCGTGGCTGGTGCCGATGGCGATGGCCAGAGCATCGACCTGAGTGCGCTTGACGAAGTCAGCGGCCTCTTCCGGGTCGGTCAGCATCTGGCTGTGATCCAGAACGCCTTCCGCACCAACGCCGTCTTCTTCACCGGCCATGCCGGTTTCCAGCGAACCCAGCACGCCCAGCTCGCCTTCCACGGAAACGCCGCAGGCGTGAGCGAAGGACACCACGCGACGGGTAACGTCGACGTTGTAGTCGTAATCGGCCGGGGACTTGCCGTCTTCACGCAGCGAGCCGTCCATCATGACCGAGCTGAAACCCAGCTGGATCGAGCGCTGGCAGATGTCAGGGCTGGTGCCGTGGTCCTGATGCATGACCACCGGGATGTGCGGGAATTCTTCGATCGCGGCGAGGATCAGGTGACGCAGAAACGGCGCACCGGCGTATTTGCGGGCACCGGCAGAAGCCTGGACGATCACCGGGGAGTCGGTCTTGTCGGCCGCTTCCATAATGGCGCGCATCTGTTCCAGGTTGTTTACGTTGAAGGCTGGAACGCCGTAGCCGAATTCGGCTGCGTGGTCCAACATCTGGCGCATGCTGATAAGTGCCATTGTCTGTTTCTCTCCCGGTAGGGTCGTTAGTCGAGCAAGCCTGCCGTAGTGGCGGCTGCCATTCAAGTTATAAGCTCAGCCGCGAGGCCGTGCGTGTGTGCCCGAGATCCGACTTATCTGGCCTTGCAGCCGCGACCGATCAGATCGTTGGTAGCGTCCCAGTAGATCAGGCCCTCGCTACCCTTGTTGACGAATGCCAACACATTGTTGCTGTACAGCGTTCCGCTGGCAGCGCCGGGTTCGGCCTTGAGCCTGAACACCTGATCGCTCTGATTCAGACGCACATCGACTTCCTTTTTGGCCGAGTCGATGTAGCGCCAGTTGACCTCAGCATTGCTGTCGCATACCCAGCGATTCCAGGGGTCATTCTGCTGCGGTGAACTCATGCTCGAACAACCGCCAAGCACTGCCAAAACCCCGAGGGCAATCACGCCTTTCATTACGTCTCCTGGCTGCCCTGCGAAACGCGGCGTGTGCCGGCCGTTTCAACTGTCAGGGGCAGTTCTGTTCCTGTTTTCGGTCATCGGCCGGCTCACCGGTCACATGCGCCTCGACCCGTTGACTGTTTTCGGTCGTCGGCACATTCACGTCGGCCGGGCTGAATATCTGACAGGTCTTGGCACGCGAGCCAGAACCGGTACAACCAGCCAGTACAATGCAGCTCATCAGAGCCAGGGCAGCGATCTTCATGGCGAAACTCCTTTCGCGGAAAAATATCCACCCTTTAAAGACCACTGAAGCCCGTCAATGTTGCCAACGGGTTTCAGACCTGGCTCACAGACAACCTACATTGCCGGTCCGCGGCATGAATTCGTAACGATCCCATACTTCCGGGCCGCCGCGCTTGTAGACCACCGGCACCGTTTCGGCCTGCCAGCCCGCCTGATAGCAGCTTAGCTGGAGCGGTTGCGTCGGGGAGTCGCTCTCCACCTCTTCAGCCGCAGGCTTGCCCGCGCAACCGGCCAGTAAACCTGCGATGAGAAACCACGGTAACGCCCTGACCATTGACCACTCCTTGTCCAAGGCTTTCACTCAAGCCTTGGCGCGTTGTTCGAGCACTTCCACCGCTGGCAGGACCTTGCCTTCCACGAACTCGAGGAACGCACCGCCACCGGTCGAAATGTAGGAAATCTGTTGTGCAACACCATACTTGTCGATGGCCGCCAGTGTGTCACCACCGCCCGCGATGGAGAACGCCTGGCTTTCAGCAATGGCCTTGGCCAGCGTTTTGGTGCCTTCACCGAACTGATCGAACTCAAATACGCCGACCGGACCGTTCCACAGGATAGTCCCGGAAGATTTCAGTAATTCGGCGAAATGTGCAGCAGTTTGCGGGCCAATATCGAGAATCATGTCGTCATCGGCGACATCGGCAATCAGCTTGACGGTAGCGGCAGCGCTCTCGGCGAACTCCTTGGCAACCACCACGTCAGTTGGCAGTGGCACGCTGACCTTGGCGGCGATGGCGCGGGCGGTGTCGAGCAGATCAGGTTCGTACAGCGATTTGCCGACCTTGTGACCGGCTGCAGCCAGGAAGGTGTTGGCAATGCCGCCGCCGACGATCAACTGATTGCAGATGCCGCTCAGGCTGTTGAGCACATCCAGCTTGGTGGAGACCTTGGAGCCGGCAACGATGGCGGTCATCGGCTGGGCCGGAGCGCCCAGGGCCTTGCCCAGTGCTTCGAGCTCGGCCGCCAGCAAAGGACCCGCCGCCGCCACCTTGGCGAATTTGGCCACGCCGTGAGTAGAACCCTCGGCACGGTGCGCGGTGCCGAAGGCATCCATCACGAACACGTCGCACAGCGCTGCGTATTGCTGCGCCAGCTCGTCGGCGTTCTTTTTCTCGCCCTTGTTGAAGCGAACGTTCTCGAACAGGACCACATCACCGGCCTTCACGTCGACGCCGTCCAGGTAATCGGCAACCAGCGGAACGTCACGACCCAGCGCCTTGCTCAGGTAGTCGGCAACCGGCTTGAGACTGTTCTCGGCAGAAAACTCACCTTCTGTCGGGCGGCCAAGGTGCGAGCAGACCATGACGGCCGCGCCCTTTTCCAGCGCCAGCCTGATGGTCGGCAGCGAAGCGAGGATACGTGCATCGCTGCTGACCACGCCGTCCTTTACCGGGACGTTGAGGTCTTCGCGAATCAGTACACGTTTACCTTGCAGATCGAGGTCGGTCATCTTCAAGACGGTCATGAGCATTCCTGTTTTTTTACTGTTATTGGTCAGCGACGCGCAGAAAGTGATCAGCGACGTCGAGCATTCGATTGGCAAAGCCCCACTCGTTGTCGAACCAGGCCAGCAGATTGACCAGCCGGGGTCCGGAAACGCGGGTCTGACTCGCATCGACAATGGCCGAATGCGGGTCATGGTTGAAATCGCAACTGGCGTGCGGCAATTCAGTGTAGGCCAGCAGTCCCTTGAGCGGACCGCTGGTGGCGGCCTCACGCAGGATACGGTTGATCTCCACGGCATCGGTGTCTCGCGACATCTGCAACGTAATGTCCAGACAGGACACATTCACGGTCGGCACGCGAACAGCTTTGGCCTGAATTCGGCCGGCAAGTTCCGGAAGCAGCCGTTCGATTCCTCGCGCCAGACCGGTGGACACCGGGATGATCGACTGGAAGGCCGAGCGGGTACGGCGCAGATCCTCGTGATGATAAGCGTCGATCACCGGTTGATCGTTCATCGCCGAGTGGATGGTGGTAATGGTCATGTATTCCAGGCCGATGGCCTGATCCAGCAAGCGCAGCAGCGGCACACTGCAGTTGGTGGTGCACGACGCGGCGGAGACCAGCAGCTCGCGGCCGGTCAGCTTGTGCTGGTTGATGCCGAACACCACGGTGGCATCGACATCTCGTTCACTGGCCATCGGCTGGGAAAACAGCACCCGCGGCGCGCCGGCATCCAGAAAGCGCTGGCCATCTTCGCGAGTGTTGTAGACACCGGAACACTCAAGCACCAGATCGACTTCCAGAGCGGCCCAGTCGATGCCTTCCGGCGTCGCACTGCGCAACACCTTGATCCGGTGATCATTGATGTGCAGGTATTGCCCTTCGACCCGCACTTCGCCGGGGAACCGGCCATGTGTGGAATCAAAGCGCGTGAGGTATTCGAGACTGGCCATGTCGGCCAGATCATTGATGGCAACCACTTCAAACCCGGCCTTGGCCCCTCGCTCGCACAGCGCGCGAACGACGCAACGACCAATACGGCCGTAACCGTTCAGAGCAACTTTGTAAGGGCGGGGCTGGGGCATGAAGTTTTCGCCAGGGAATAACAATCATGTGGGAGCGAAGCGTCGCCCGGTCCGCTCCCACAACATCAACATCACATAGCTGATCAGTCTTCCAGCAGCTCTTCAGCAGTGCTCAGGACGTTTTCCAGCGTGAAGCCGAACTCTTCGAACAGCGCTGGCGCAGGGGCCGACTCGCCGAAGGTAGTCATGCCGATCACGCGCCCTTCCAGGCCAACGTATTTGTACCAGTAGTCGGCGTGAGCCGCTTCGATGGCAATACGCGCGCTGACCTGCAACGGCAGCACCGCCTGCTTGTAAGCAGCATCCTGAGCTTCGAAAATGCTGGTGCATGGCATGGACACCACGCGCACGTTGCGACCCTGCTCGGTCAGCTTGTCGTACGCCTGCACAGCCAGACCGACTTCCGAACCGGTTGCGATCAGGATCAGTTCAGGCTCGGCAGCACAGTCACGCAGCACGTAGCCGCCACGCGCGATGTAGGACAGTTGCTTCTCGTCACGCGCCTGATGGGTCAGATTCTGACGGGAGAAGATCAGTGCCGACGGGCCATCGTCACGCTCGATCGCGTGTTTCCAGGCTACGGCCGATTCCACCGCATCCGCAGGACGCCAGGTGTCCAGGTTCGGCGTGGTACGCAGACTGGTCAATTGCTCGATCGGCTGGTGAGTCGGACCGTCTTCGCCCAGACCGATGGAGTCGTGGGTGAATACGTAGATCACGCGCTTCTTCATCAACGAGGCCATACGCACCGCGTTGCGCGCGTATTCCATGAAGATCAGGAAGGTGGCGCCGTAAGGCACGAAGCCGCCGTGCAAGGCGATGCCGTTCATCATGGCGCCCATGCCGAACTCGCGAACACCGTAATGCAGGTAGTTGCCGTTAGGGTCTTCGCCGGTGATGCTCTTGCAGCCTTTCCAGATGGTCAGGTTGGACCCGGCAAGGTCAGCCGAACCACCCAGAATTTCAGGCAGCAACGGGCCGAGTGCACCCAGCGCGTTCTGGCTGGCCTTGCGGCTGGCGATGGTTTCGCCCTTTGCGTTGACTTCGGCGACATAAGCCGCTGATTTTTCGGCGAAATCAGCAGGCAATTGCCCGCTCATGCGACGAATGAAGTCATTGGCCAGTTCCGGGAACGCGGCGGAATAGTCAGCAAAGCGCTGGTCCCACTCGGCTTCGGCAGCCAGGCCTTTTTCCTTCCCGTTCCACTCGGCATAGATATCAGCCGGGATTTCGAAAGGACCGTAGTTCCACTTCAGTGCAGCACGGGTCAGGGCGATTTCGTCAGCACCCAGCGGCGCACCGTGGGACTCTTCCTTGCCCTGTTTGTTCGGCGAACCGAAACCGATGGTGGTCTTGCAGCAGATCAGCGTCGGCTGATCGCTCTTGCGAGCGGTCTCGATGGCCGTCTTGATTTCTTCAGGATCATGACCGTCGACATTGCGGATCACCAGCCAGCCGTAGGACTCGAAACGCTTCGGCGTGTCGTCGGTAAACCAGCCTTCCACTTCGCCATCGATGGAGATGCCGTTGTCGTCGTAGAACGCGATCAGCTTGTTCAGCTGCAACGTACCGGCCAGCGAGGCCGCTTCGTGGGAAATACCTTCCATCATGCAGCCATCACCCATGAACACGTAGGTATGGTGATCGACGATGGAGTGGCCTGGGCGGTTGAACTGCGCGGCGAGCGTCTTCTCGGCAGCAGCGAAACCGACAGCGTTGGCAAAGCCCTGACCCAGCGGACCGGTGGTGGTCTCGATGCCAGGCGTGTAACCGTATTCCGGGTGACCCGGTGTACGGCTGTGCAATTGACGGAAGTTTTTCAGGTCGTCGATGGACAGGTCGTAGCCGGTCAGGTGCAGCAGCGAATAGACCAGCATCGAGCCGTGGCCGTTGGACATGATGAAACGGTCACGGTCGGCAAACGAAGGGTTTGCCGGGTTGTGCTTCAGATAATCGCGCCAAAGAACCTCGGCGATATCCGCCATGCCCATGGGGGCACCCGGATGGCCGCTGTTGGCTTTTTGCACGGCATCCATGCTGAGGGCACGAATAGCGTTGGCACGCTCACGACGGCTTGGCATCGCTGATCTCCTGGGAATTAAGAAATAGGATTGAGAAAAAGAAGGCCATTTTCCCTCACGGACAGGCCGGGGGCAATCACAGATAGACGACCATAGGCTTTTTTCCGGGGTTGCGGACATTATTTGCCACGCAAAGACTGGATCACCCGCCTGCACGACAAGTTCACAACGCCTGACCGACGCCATCCATCCCGCAATATCAAAACTTTTTGATATTGGCCTTGCGACACTCCGGATCGCTCTCTAGACTGCGCAGCTATGAACCTGCGTGTACCTGCCATTCGCCACGATGCATGCGACGACCTCTCTGCATTGTGCAAGGCCGGCGGAGATCCCTTGCGGCTGAACGTGCTGCGTGTGCTGACCAATGACTCGTTCGGCGTGCTGGAACTGGCGCAGATTTTCGCCATCGGCCAGTCCGGCATGAGCCACCACCTCAAGGTGCTGGCGCAGGCTGATCTGGTCGCGACACGGCGTGAAGGCAACGCGATTTTCTACCGCCGCGCCCTGCCCCACACCGAATTACCGGGCGGCAGGCTGCATGCGGCGCTGCTCGATGAAGTGGATACGCTGGACTTGCCGGACGACGTACAAAGCCGTATCGGCCTGGTGCATCGGCAACGGGCATTGGCCAGTCAGGATTTTTTCGCCCGCACCGCAGAAAAGTTTCGCGCCCAGCAGGACCTGATCGCCGGTTTGGCGCAGTACAGCGAAAGCCTGCTGACCTTGCTCGACAAACTGAGCTTCGGCGCGCAAGCGACCGCTCTGGAAGTAGGCCCCGGCGACGGCGGCTTCCTTCCAGAGCTGGCGCGACGCTTCGGTCAGGTGATCGCGATGGACAACAGCCCGGTCATGCTGGACCTGGCACGCGGCGTCTGCGAGCGCAAGGCACTGGCTAACGTTGAGCTCAGACTGGCCGATGCACTGACCGACGCTAAAGTCAGTGCCGATTGCGTCGTCCTCAACATGGTGCTGCATCATTTCGCGGTACCGGCCGAAGCCTTGAGGCAACTGGCCGAACATGTAAAACCCGGCGGTAGCCTGCTGGTAACAGAATTGTGTAGTCATGACCAGAGTTGGGCCAGGGAGGCCTGTGGCGATCTCTGGTTAGGTTTCGAGCAGGAAGACCTGGCCCGTTGGGCCATCGCTGCGGGGCTAGTTCCCGGGGAAAGCCTCTATGTAGGCTTACGTAATGGTTTCCAGATCCAGGTTCGCCATTTTCAGCGACCGGCTGGCGACACTCACCATCGGTAAAATGAAGGAAACCCGTAGAGATGAGCGAATACTCACTTTTCACCTCCGAGTCCGTGTCCGAAGGGCATCCGGACAAGATCGCCGACCAGATTTCCGACGCGGTTCTGGACGCCATCATCGCTGAAGACAAATACGCCCGTGTAGCGTGCGAAACACTGGTCAAGACCGGTGTGGCGATCATCGCTGGCGAAGTGTCGACTTCGGCCTGGGTCGATCTGGAAGACATCGTGCGTAACGTCATCCTCGACATCGGCTACAACAGCTCCGACGTCGGTTTCGACGGCGCGACCTGCGGCGTGATGAACATCATCGGCAAGCAGTCGGTAGACATCGCCCAGGGCGTTGACCGCAGCAAGCCAGAAGATCAGGGCGCTGGCGACCAGGGCCTGATGTTCGGCTATGCCAGCAACGAGACTGACGTGCTGATGCCAGCGCCGATCACCTTCTCCCATCAGTTGGTGCAGCGTCAGGCCGAAGCGCGTAAATCCGGCCTGCTGCCGTGGCTGCGCCCGGATGCCAAATCCCAGGTCACCTGCCGTTACGAAAACGGCAAGGTGGTCGGCGTCGACGCTATCGTACTGTCGACCCAGCACAACCCGGATGTGTCGTACAAGGACCTGCGCGAAGGCGTGATGGAGCTGATCGTCAAGCACGTCATCCCTGCGCACCTGCTGCACAAGGACACCCAGTTCCACATCAACCCGACCGGCAACTTCATCATCGGTGGCCCGGTAGGCGACTGCGGTCTGACCGGCCGCAAGATCATCGTCGACACCTACGGCGGCATGGCCCGTCACGGCGGCGGTGCTTTCTCCGGCAAGGACCCATCGAAGGTTGACCGTTCGGCTGCCTACGCCGGTCGCTACGTCGCCAAGAACATCGTCGCTGCCGGCCTGGCCGAGCGTTGCGAGATTCAGGTGTCCTACGCCATCGGCGTCGCTCAACCGACTTCGATCTCGCTGAACACGTTCGGCACCGGCAAGCTGTCCGATGACAAGATCATCAAGCTGGTCCGCGACAATTTCGACCTGCGTCCTTACGCAATCACCACCATGCTCGACCTGCTGCACCCGATGTACCAGGCCACTGCAGCCTATGGTCACTTCGGTCGTATCCCGGTCGAAATGACCGTTGGCGATGACACCTTCACCGCCTTCACCTGGGAAAAAACCGACCGCGCCGACGCCCTGCGCGCAGCTGCCGGTCTGTAAAAACCCAGAAAAAAGCCCCGGACGACCTGGTCGTTTCGGGGCTTTTTTTCGTCTGGAGATATGGACGCTCCGAGTCCGATCAAGAAAATGCGGCGCGCCGCAGACTTGTGACGCAGAGCGTCACCCAAGGCATTCCCACGCTGGAGCGTGAGGAACGAGAGCCAGCCGGGAGAACACTATCGTGCTCATGCTCCGCACTCACCGTTATACGCAAATCTTGTGGGAGTGAGCATGCTCACGAAGGGGCAGGTGCAGGCGCGACTATCGTGCGGCGCTCTGCGTCGTATGCCTTTCTGGACGCTCCGCGTCCTCTTGACGACGCAGAGCGTCGAGAACTG
>NZ_JAGPYR010000027.1:0-45565 GCF_020312125.1 Pseudomonas sp. P135 | reverse complement strand
CAATACGAGCAGAACTGGCAAAGGCAACAACCTTAGATACTCAACCCCGACGCCGGGTTAAGGGATACGTTTCTCGGGGGCAAGGTCAGACAACCTCCCCAACACACCCGATCGCTACAAAAAAACTCAAAGGCATCACCTCGGAATCAGAAGCTTTTGGAATAACCAAACAATATCCAAACGGTAAGGAGATCCTGAGCTGGTCAATAAAAACCATTGCAAGACCGTCAAAAGAAATATTTTTTGCTGAAATGGCAATTATTTCAATCTATGCGGCGATGCTGAGCTTTGGCCTGTGGGCAGGATGGAGCTTTTATTCAAAAAATCCGGTGCAAGCGATTTATATTTTAGCGAGTGCAAGTGGCGGAGCCATTTATTTTATTGTCTTGGGTGTCCGCCAAAAAACCATCTACAACTACACCATCAAAACCAACCACGCCCTCGTTGAGTACCACCTCCACTACCCCGACTTCGCCTCATCCCTTTTCAAGGGCATCGCCATAGCCGTCATCCTGATATTCGTTTTTGTAGCACTCTTCACCGGCTCGCTGCTGTTCCTGATCGGCCCCGTGGCCATGGCCTTTATCGCAGCGATCAAGCTGCTGAACTGGGAAAACCCCATCCACCACGAACAAAGCCTGCCATGGGCCGAGTACAACTTCGTCACGGTCGACCGAAAGCGCCTCATGATCATCACCCACCGCACCGACGTCACACTTGGCTTCGAGGCCCGCTTCCAGCACGAGGTCCTGTTCAACAAATACCTCGCGTTTCTCCGAGCCGCGCTCCCTCCAACGGCCGAGTTCACCGAAAGGGCCTGGAAGTGGTAGTCCTCATTACCGGTCTCAATAAGCACTCCCCGTAGGCCGCACCACAATCTCGCTCACATCCACCCCGTCCGGCTGCTCGATCGCGTAAACAAGCGCACGTGCGATCGCATCCGGCTCCAGGGCAACCTTTCGAAACGCTTTCATCGCCTCGCGCGCGGTCTCGTCGGAAATCGAGTCGGCCAGTTCTGATTCGACCACGCCGGGGCAGACGACGGTGACGCGGATTTTGTCGGTTTCCTGCCGAAGGCCATCGGAGATGGCGCGAACAGCGAATTTGGTGGCGCAGTACACTGCGGCGGTCGGGGAAACGGCGAGGCCGCCGATGGACGAGATGTTGATGATCTGGCCATGCCCTTGCGCTTGCATGCTCGGCAGCACGGCGGCGATGCCGTGCAGTACGCCGCGCACGTTGACGTCGAGCATCTGGTTCCACTCTGCGATTTTCAGCACGGCGAGCGGCGACAGGGGCATGATGCCGGCGTTGTTGATGATCACGTCGATCTTGCCGAACGCGTGTTTGGCGAAGTCGGCAAAGGCTTGCATGTCGAGCGCATCGGTCACGTCCAGCGCGCGGAAGCGTGCCGAGCCGCCCTGCGCTTCGATGTCTGCCGCCAGCGTCTGCAGACGCTCGATGCGCCGAGCGCCCAGTACCACGTGTGCGCCCTTGGCGGCGATGAGTCGGGCGGCAGCTTCGCCAATGCCGCTGCTGGCGCCGGTGATCAGTACAACCTTGCCTTGAATGTTCGACATGACTGGCTTTCCTCGTGAAGTCATCGTTGGCTCAGTTTCAGCGCGCGGCTCAAACTGATTGCGATGACCATGCTACGAGTCACTCATCACTGCGCGCATGCCGATACCTGCGCGACACTTGCCTATTCCTGTCTGTGGGTCTGCCGCATGCGGAATCACTGCACAATGGCCGCTATGATGGCGTTCGATGCAAAGGATGGGCGTGCAGCAACACTGACTTGGGACGGGGTTCTTCATGGGTACACAGAATGCTGCGAGTGCTCCGGGCACCGATGTTTGCCGGGCTGAAATCACCCAGTTGCTGACGCAGCGCTTTGCGGCACCCGGTGTTTATGAAACCGCTGTTGCGCCGCTGCACGTTATCCGCTGCGACGCCCCGTCAGAGCTGATTCATGCGCTGCATCGGCCAGCCCTTTGCGTGATCGTTCAAGGTCGCAAGGAGGTTGTGCTGGGCGATGAGCAGTATGTGTACGACCCGCTCAGCTACCTGGTCGTCGCGGTGACTGTGCCGGTCGCCGGGCGTGTGCTGGAAGCGAGTAGCGAGGCGCCCTATCTGTGTATTCGTCTGGACTTCGAGCCTGCGCACATCGCCCAGCTCATTGCGGAAGCGCCACTGAACGGCGTTCCGGACGAGCCGCAGCGGGGCCTGTTTCTTGAGCAGATGGATCAGCCATTGCTTGAGACGGTGTTGAGGCTGGTGCGTCTGCTCGACACGCCTCGCGATATCGCTATGCTCGCGCCCCTTGCACTTCGGGAGCTCTACTACCGCCTGCTGCGCGGCAAAAATGGGCGGCGACTCTACGAAATCGCGGTCGGGGATTCGCAGACGCATCGCGTCACGCGGGCGGTCGATTGGCTGAACAATCACTACACCGAGCCGCTGCGCATTGATGAACTGGCGCGTCTGGCCAACCTCGGCAATTCGACGCTGCACCACCGATTCAAGGCGCTGACCGCCATGAGTCCGTTGCAGTATCAGAAAAAGCTGCGCCTGCAAGAGGCTCGACGGCTGATCATCAATGAAGGCCTGGATGCCTCCAGCGCCTGCTATCGCGTCGGCTATGAAAGCCCTTCGCAGTTCAGCAGGGAGTACAGCCGCCAGTTTGGCTGCCCGCCCTCGACAGATCTCAGCCGAGTGCGGCAGATCGGCTGACCTCCCCGTCCGACATCAGCGGCCGGGCGCAGCCAACCGCGCATATTGGTCCTGACTGATCCACCCGGTAAACGAGCGATCATCGGCATTGATGAACTCGACCTGAGCCGCGCCATCCTTGAATGCCAGAACCCCGACAACATTATCCTTGACGATATAGGCGCCTCGGGTGGCTTTGGCATTCGGTGTTTTTTGCAGCCAGGCCTTGTCCGCGGTGACAGTCAGCAGACCGACCCACTGCTTGCTGGCGGTCCGGGTCAGGTCCAGGCCGGTGGCGATGTCCGGCGCCATCACGTTCATGCAGCCGGGGTGCTGCCGGCCTTGCTCGATCGTCAGCACCACGCCATCAGCCGAGTCCTTTAGTGTTCCTGGGTAGACGTCATCAAGCCAGGACGACACCGCTGCGCCCTTCACGGCCTCGACCTTGCCTTGCAGATAGAACGCACAGCTGAATGCCGCGCCGCGCGTCTCCGAGTAATAACCCTCGACCTGATGCTCGGGCGTCACGGCCAGCATCAACTGCTCGTACTTGCCGGAATGCAGTGCCGTGTCCTGAGCGAAAACCGACGTGCCGACACACAACCACAGGGTTGCGGCCAGGGAGCAGTGAATAAGGGGACGTTTGTCAGTCATGCTTCCATCCATAGAACGTTCGAATAGCCGGGAGGAGTGGCCAGCCCATGACTGGCGCGCCGAGACGTTAGCGTATTTCGGCGCGCAACTGTATCACTGAAATCCGGAGCGATTCATGGCTGCGACGCGAACGCCAGTACACGTTTGAGCATCTCGCTTCGCGAGCAGGTCAGGTGCCTGCCCCGTTGTGCATGACAACGTTCAGCGCTGCAGCGCACTGAGTAAAACAAGGAAACCCTTATTCGGCTTTTTCAGTCCCTGCGGCCCCGCCAGCCTTCTCTTCCAGCTCGGCCATCTTGGCCTCCAGCGCTTCCAGGCGGGCGCGGGTGCGGGCGAGGACGGCCATCTGGCTGTCGAACTCTTCACGGCTGACCAGATCCAGTTTGCTGAAGCCGCTTTGCAGCAGGGCCTTGAACTGGGTTTCGAATTCGCTGCGCGGTACAGGCGTTTCGCCATTGAACAGGCGAGAGGCGTGGCCGCTGAGAGCGTCGAGAAAGGCTTTGGGCGCGAGCATGGTTATTTTCCTGAATCAGAGGGCGGCAGTGTAACACGCAGTGTCTATAGTCAATCCCGAGGGCGCAATGCACGCTTATGGAGCGCAGTGACGGGCACATGAGCACCATTGCTGTGCATTAGCTCCATGATAGACCCTGCAAGGTTGTGCAAAACCAGCCCAAGAGCCTGTATTCAATGAATATTCGCGAGATGGCAAGCTTTCTGCTTAGTGGCTTATGACCCATGCACTGATGCAGTCGCTGTGACGAATGCAGTGCGGCAGGCGGAGCGGGGAAGTGTTTCGTCAGAAGCGGTTTTCTGGAGTGGGTCTGGCCTGATCAGGCGGCCGACACGTTACAAAGCCAGACACTGCGCTTAGACTTGAGTCGGGTTTGTTTTCCTGGGGCAAGTCCACCAAATTCGGGAGAAAGTTTTCATGAAGCTAGTCACTGCCATCATCAAGCCGTTCAAACTGGATGACGTTCGCGAGTCGTTGTCTGAAATCGGCGTGCAGGGCATCACCGTCACTGAAGTCAAAGGCTTCGGGCGTCAGAAGGGTCACACTGAGCTTTATCGCGGTGCTGAATACGTCGTCGACTTCCTTCCCAAAGTGAAGATCGATGTCGCCATCGATGACAAGGATCTGGATCGTGTCATCGAAGCCATAACCAAGGCCGCCAACACTGGCAAGATCGGTGACGGCAAGATTTTCGTGGTCAATCTGGAACAGGCCATCCGCATCCGTACCGGCGAGACCGATACAGACGCTATTTAAGCCGCCAAACCCAACGCCCCAGGAGAAAACAATATGACTCTGCGTCAATTCGCAGGGCTCGGTGCCCTGTTGTCCCTCGCATTACCTGGTCTTGCCCTGGCGGCTGATCCAGTGGCCGAGCCGGTGCTGAACTCTGGCGACACTGCATGGATGCTGACCTCGACCGCTCTGGTCCTGTTCATGACCATCCCCGGTCTCGCGCTGTTCTACGGCGGCATGGTTCGTTCCAAGAACATTCTGTCGGTGATGATGCAGTGCTTCGCCATCACCGGTCTGATCAGCATCCTGTGGGTCGTCTACGGCTACAGCATCGCGTTTGACACAACCGGTATGGAAGCGGGCGTCGTCAACTTCAATTCCTTCTTTGGCGGTATGGGTAAAGCGTTCCTGGCAGGCATCACGCCGGCAAGCATTACCGGTCCTGCTGCGTTGTTCCCTGAGGCGGTGTTCGTCACCTTCCAGATGACCTTCGCGATCATCACCCCTGCCCTGATTGTCGGCGCCTTCGCAGAACGCATGAAGTTCTCCGCGATGCTGGTGTTCATGGGTATCTGGTTCACTCTGGTCTACGCGCCAATCGCCCACATGGTCTGGGGCGGCGTCGGTGGCCTGTTGTGGGACTGGGGCGTTCTGGACTTCGCTGGCGGTACCGTCGTACATATCAACGCCGGTGTAGCCGGTCTGGTAGCGTGCCTGGTACTGGGCAAGCGCAAAGGCTTCCCGACCACGCCGATGGCGCCGCACAACCTGGGTTACACCCTGATCGGCGCAGCGATGCTCTGGGTCGGCTGGTTCGGCTTCAACGCCGGTTCCGCCGCTGCAGCCAACGGTACTGCCGGTATGGCCATGCTGGTCACTCAAATCGCTACCGCGGCCGCCGCATTGGGCTGGATGTTTGCCGAGTGGCTGACTCACGGTAAGCCAAGTGCTCTGGGTATTGCCTCTGGTGTGGTTGCCGGCCTGGTTGCCGTTACCCCTGCGGCCGGTACCGTCGGCCCGATGGGCGCGCTGATCATCGGTCTGGCAGCAGGCGTGATCTGCTTCTTCTGCGCGACCAGCCTCAAGCGCAAGCTGGGCTACGACGACTCCCTGGATGCGTTCGGCGTTCACGGCATCGGCGGTATCGTCGGCGCCATCCTGACCGGTGTTTTCGCAGCACCTGCACTGGGCGGCTTCGGCACCGTGACCGACATCGGTGCTCAGGTCTGGATTCAGTTCAAGGGCGTCGCGTTCACCGTTGTCTACACCGCAATCGTGACCTTCATCATCCTCAAGGTGCTGGATGCGGTGATGGGTCTGCGCGTCACCGACGAGGAAGAGTCTGTCGGTCTGGACCTTGCGCAACACAACGAGCGTGGCTACAACTTGTAAGCTTTGGCCTGCGCAAAAAAGAATGCCCGGTCTCCGGGCATTTTTTTTGTCTGACGTTTGTGGATATACCGCCGCTTTTTGCTGTCATTGATCTTGCCCGTGTCAATGATCTCGGCACCGTGACACAGCGCAGGTAACGAGGTTGCCACCGTCTTCGTCAACTTGCAGGGAAGCCGGTTTATTGCGCGCTTTGCTTTTTTCTCAGTCGAGTTAGAATGCGCGCCGAAGGTGCGGATAACGGTATGTGGCATCAATCCAGGATTGCCTTGCGGGCCAGGCCCCGTGGGTTCCATCTGGTGACTGACGAGATAGTCGCGGGGTTGCCCCCGTTGCGCGGTTGTCGTGTCGGGCTACTGCATGTATGGCTGCAACATACCTCGGCTTCGTTGACCGTCAACGAAAATGCCGATCCGGCGGTACGTCGCGACTTTGAGCGTTTTTTCAACCGTCTGGTGCCCCAGGGCGTGGACGGCTACGAACATGACGACGAAGGCCCTGATGACTTGCCAGCGCATTTCAAGGCCAGTCTGCTGGGCTGCCAGTTGCTGTTGCCGGTTACGGCAGGGCGGCTGGCGCTGGGCACCTGGCAAGGTATTTACCTGGGCGAACATCGAGACGCTGGTGGGTCTCGTAACGTCCTGGCCACCCTTCAGGGTGAGTGGACATAACCGCTGAGGTCAGCGGTTGTTGAATTTTTCCGGTTGCCTTAGCAATTCTGGGCGGTTGGGCTATAACTAATCAGCTTTCGCAAGTCATGAGGTACAACATGAGCGACGACGACGATATTAAGGACGATCTGGAAGACGACCTGGAAAACGAAGAGGACGGTGAGGAGCTTGCAGCTGCTCCCGGCGACGACCCGGTCGAAGTAGACGATGACGTTCCGGCACCTGCCGCAAAAGGCAAGGCCAAGGCTGCAGTCTCGGTCGATGAACTGCCCAGCGTGGAAGCCAAGAACAAGGAGCGTGATGCTCTGGCACGTGCCATGGAAGAATTCCTGGCGCGTGGCGGCAAGGTGCAGGAAGTGGAGGCCAACGTGGTCGCCGATCCGCCCAAGAAGCCTGACAACAAATACGGTAGCCGCCCTATCTGAGGCTGCATGACTGTATGAGAAAAGCCCGCCGTCGCTGCGGGCTTTTCTATGCGCGCCTGTCAGTGTGCTTTCAGGCCCAGCGCGCCAGCACCTCGGGCAGTTGCGACAGGTTGTGGATCTCGGCATCCGGCAGTCGATCCGCATCCCAGACCTTGCCTTGCGGGTTGTACCAGATGGCGCGCATGCCGGCCTGCTGGGCACCTGCGATATCGTCCTTGGGATGGTCACCGACATGCACCGCCGCGCCGGCATCGACCCTTGCGCGGCGTAGCGCCTCCACGAACGGTGCCGGATCAGGCTTGCCGATGCCCAGGTCTTCGGCGCACAGCGCGAAGGCAAAGTAGTCCGCCAGCCCCAGACGGCGCACATCGGCATTGCCATTGGTAATCACGCCGAGCGTGAAGGTCTTGGCGAGAATTTCCAGCATCGGTTGCACCTCAGGGAAAATCTGCACCTGATGACGGCCCTGCAGGAACACTTCAAAGCCGCGGTCCGCCAGGTCCTGCGCCTCGTCCGGGTCGTAGCCGGCATCTTCGAGCGCATGGAACAGCACGCGGCGGCGCAAGGCGCTGATGCGGTGCTTGAAGGACGGGTCTTCGGCTACCAGACGCGAGCGGATTTCCCACAGGTGCTCGACAGGAACCGCTCCCAGCCTGGGCGCGTGTTCGCCCAGCCAGTCACGCAGCGTGACTTCGGCACCGGCAATGGCAGGGGCGGTGTCCCAGAGCGTGTCGTCAAGATCAAACGTCACCAGCTTAATCATCTGCAGCTCCTTTACGTTTGGCTCGGGGATGGGCGCTGTCATAAACAGTAGCCAAATGCTGGAAGTCCAGGTGTGTATATATCTGCGTGGTCTTGATATCCGCATGACCGAGCAGCTCCTGCACGGCGCGCAGGTCCTGTGACGATTCGAGCAGATGGCTGGCAAAGGAGTGCCGCAACATGTGCGGGTGCAGATTCTGCCCCAGCTCTCGCTCACCAGCTGCCTTGAGTCGCACCTGAATGGCGCGCGGGCCGAGGCGCTTGCCTTGCTGGCTGACAAATACCGCGTCGTCCTGCGGATTGGTGAGGGCGCGCAGCGGCAGCCAGACTTCCAGTGCCTGGCGCGCCTTGCTGCCCACAGGCAATACGCGGGTCTTGCTGCCCTTACCCAGCACCTGCACCAGTCCGTCACGCAGGTCCAGCTGGTCCAGATTCAGACCGGTCAGTTCGGAGAGGCGCAACCCTGACGAGTACAGCAGCTCCAGGATGGCTTGGTCGCGGTGCGCCAGGAAATCATCTTCAACGCCGCCATCCAGCAATTGCGCGGCACGGTCGGTGTCCAGGGTCTTGGGCAGACGCCGCTCGCCCTTGGGCGGTGACAGGCCGTTTGCCGGGTCGTGCTGGCAGATGCCTTCGCGATTGAGGTACTTGTAGAAGCCGCGCACCGCCGACAGCATCCGCGCCAGGCTGCGTGAAGACTGGCCCTGCTGGTGCTGGCGGGCAGTGAAGCTGCGCAGGTGCTGGATATCCAGGTCACTCCAGCTCGACACCTGTGCCTTCTGGCAATACGCCAGGACCTTACCCAGGTCGCGTCGGTAGGCTTCCAGCGTGTGAGGCGACACCTGGCGCTCACTGCGCAGGTGCATGCAGTAGGCGTCCAGATGCTGATCCATGGCTAGCGAACCGAGCGTAATGAGTGGGCGAAGCGCGGCAGCAGGCGGCTCAGCACATCGGCGATATAACTGAGGAACAGGGTGCCGACCGAGCTTTTGTAATGCTGCGGATCACGGCTGCCGATGGCCAGCACGCCATGCAGGCCCAGATGATTGAGGCTGGCGATGGCAGTCGAACCGACCTCCTTGCCCTGCTCTGCACCGAACAGAAACGCCAGTTCATGCTCACGCAGCGCGCCGCAGATGATCTTCTCGCCAATCAGGCCGCCGATGGCTTTCTGTGCGTCGGCACCGCTGACCCAGCGCCCCACGGGCATCGGGCTGTCGCTGAACAGGATCAGGCTGACAAAGGGCACCTGGAAGTCCTGACGCAGGCTGTCTTCGACGGCGATGACCAGCTCTTCCAGGCTGGTCGCATCCATCAGCGCGAGGTTCAGGCGGCGGGTCTTTTCGAACAGGCGGTCGTTGTCCCGTGCGACGTCCATCAATTGCGACAGGCGATGGCGCATTTCGATATTGCGCTCGCGCAGCAGCTTGAGCTGACGCTCGACCAGCGAAACGGTGTCGCCACGCTGGTGCGGGATGCGCATCGACACCAGCAGCTCGTCGTGCTCGGCGAAGAAGTCCGGGTGCTCGAGCAGGAAGGCGATGACCGCCTCTGCTTCAAGGTCTGGCGCTGCGCTATCGACAGGCGATTCGCAGGGTGTGCCTGTTGAAGCGGGAGGTTGATCTGTCATGGTACTTACTCACTCAAAGACGAACTTGGCCTTCATAAACCCTGACTGCGGGGCCGGTCATCATGACAGAATGTCCCGGCCCAGCCCATTCGATGGACAGGCGCCCTCCGGGCAGGTCGATCAGCAACGGCGAATCCATCCAGCCCTGGCTGATGGCCGCGACAGCCGCCGCGCAGGCACCGGTACCGCACGCCTGGGTTTCCCCGGCACCGCGTTCCCAGACACGCAGCTGTGCCCGCTGACGGTCCACGACGTGGAGAAAGCCGACGTTGACCCGGGCCGGAAAGCGCGGGTGATGCTCGATCTTCGGCCCCAGTTCATGCACCGGTGCGTTATTGATGTCATCGACCCGCAGCACAGCGTGCGGATTGCCCATGGACACAGCCGCCATGTCGACATGCTGACCGTCGACGTCAACGGTGTAACAGGTAGCCTGCTCCGCTGCTTCGAAGGGAATCTCTTCAGGGACAAACCTGGGCGGCCCCATATCGACGCTGATCTGCCCGTCGCTGCGGATATCCAGTTCGATGATGCCGCTCTTGGTCTCGACGCGTATCTGCTTCTTGGCCGTCAGACGCTTGTCGAGCACAAAGCGGGCAAAGCAGCGCGCGCCGTTGCCGCACTGTTCGACTTCGGAGCCGTCGGAATTGAAGATTCGATAGCGAAAGTCCACATCCGGGTTGTTCGGCGCCTCGACCAGCAAAAGCTGATCGAAACCGATACCGGTGTGGCGGTCGCCCCATTGTTTGGCGTGCTTGGGCAAGATATGCGCGTGCTGACTCACAAGGTCCAGGACCATGAAGTCGTTACCCAGCCCGTGCATCTTGGTAAAACGCAGCAGCATGGGGATTACTCCGGCAGCAGGCTTTCGCCAGCGAACAGCTCGGCCACGGTTTCGCGACGACGCACTTCAAAAGCCTGGGAACCGTCGACCAGTACCTCGGCGGCACGGCCACGGGTGTTGTAGTTCGAGCTCATGACGAAGCCATAGGCACCGGCTGAATGAACGGCCAGCAGATCGCCCTCGGCCAGGGCCAGCTCGCGCCCCTTGGCGAGGAAATCGCCGGTCTCGCAGATCGGCCCGACGATATCGTACGCACGAGGTTCGCTGTCACGCGGACGCACCGCTGTGACATCCATCCAGGCCTGATACAGCGCCGGCCGGATCAGATCGTTCATCGCCGCATCGACGATGGCAAAATCCTTGTGCTCGGTATGCTTGAGGTATTCGACACGGGTCAGCAGCGCGCCTGCGTTGGCGACGATGAAGCGTCCCGGCTCGAACAGCAGCCCCAGGTCGCGACCGGCCAGACGCTCGCGCACGGCCTTGATGTAGTCGGCCGCCAGCGGAGGCTCTTCGTCGCGATAACGCACGCCAAGACCGCCACCCAGATCGATGTGATGCAGATGAATGCCGCAATCGCCCAGACGATCGACCAGGGCCAGCAGGCGATCCAGCGCATCGATGAACGGTTCGAGCGTGGTCAGTTGCGAGCCGATATGGCAGTCGACCCCGATCACTTCCAGGTTCGGCAGTTGCGAGGCGCGAATGTAAACGTCTTCCGCTGCTGCAATGGCGATACCGAACTTGTTTTCCTTGAGGCCGGTGGAGATGTAGGGGTGAGTGCCTGCATCCACATCCGGATTGACCCGCAGCGATATCGGCGCCCGAACGTTGAGTTCGGCAGCCACTTCCTGCAGGCGCTCCAGCTCGTCGGTGGATTCGACGTTAAAGCAGTGCACGCCGACTTCAAGGGCGCGCCGCATGTCTTCGCGGGTCTTGCCGACACCGGAAAACACGATCTTTTCGGCTTTGCCACCCGCCGCCAGCACACGCTCCAGCTCGCCACGCGAGACGATGTCGAAACCGGCGCCAAGGCGCGCCAGGACATTGAGCACGCCCAGGTTGGAGTTGGCTTTTACGGCGAAGCAGACCATATGCGGCATGCCGCTCAGCGCGTCGGCGTAGGCACGGTATTGCGCTTCGATGTGAGCGCGCGAGTAGACATAGGTCGGCGTGCCGAAGCGCTCGGCAATGGCAGACAATGCTACCCCTTCCGCGAACAGCTCACCGTCGCGGTAGTTGAAGGCGTCCATTGGAGTCCCTTAAAGGTGCTTGTGCGATTGCGATTTGGCTTGTTCGTCCGGGGTTTTGGTGTCATCCGGCAGATACAGCGGGCCTTTCTGGCCACAAGCTGTAACAAGACAAGCGACCGCGACAAGCGCAGCAAGCGAAGAGATCAGGCGCTTCATGGCGAAATCCTTTGTAAAAGCATTAATTGCGCCCGAGTATACCGACCACCCGGCACCTTGCCTATGCGAGCAGCGTCCCGTCTGGCGGGCCTTTGGCGCGAAAGCCGCAGCAGAGCTATGGTTGATCGGGATTAAAGTGCTCGTGCATCGTCAATGATGAGTAAGCTTTGCATTTGCCTGGCAGCGTCCGTATCTTGCCCCTCTGCGCTATTTGCAGACACTTATCGAGGTTCCCGCAATGAGTTTGACCGAAGCCCGTTTTCACGACCTCGTCGATGCGACGCAGCAGAATATCGAAGACGTATTCGATGACAGTGGTCTGGATGTGGACCTGGAAAACTCGGCCGGTGTACTGACGGTCAAGTTTGAAGGCGGCACGCAGCTTATCTTCAGCCGTCAGGAGCCCCTGCGTCAGCTCTGGCTGGCGGCCAGATCGGGTGGTTTTCACTTCGACTACGACGAAGAGAATCAGTGCTGGGCCTGCGATTCCAGTGATGAACTGCTGAGCGAGATGCTGGAGCGCTTTACCGTCGAGCAGGCCGGTGTCGAACTGGACTTCTCCGAGATCTGATCGTGAGCCAGTCCCCCGTTCGACCGCCCAAGCCGCTTTTCAGCAATGTCAGCCCGGCAGTAGCCTCGCCGTGTATCAGCCTGTGTCGGCTCGATGAGCAGAAGGTTTGCCTGGGGTGCTTCCGTCATGTCGAAGACATCCGCGAATGGCGCTCGGCCGATGACGACCGGCGCCGCCAGATTCGCCACGAGGCCGATCAGCGTCGAGCCCGCGCCGAGGTTGACCAGGCGGCAGGCTGAAACCGCGTCGGGTTGTGTATTTACTGCGCTGTGTTAGTGTCAGGCCTTGCCTCTGCAGACAAGAGGCTCGTCAAACCCCGCCAATTGGTGGGGTTTTGTTTTATTCATGGAGAATAAAGGAGTCTGCCCAGACCATGACCACAGCACCTTCGATCATCCTCACTCGGCTCGACGTACAGCGTCTTGAAAAGTTTATCGCCGACCAGAATGAAGACACACCTGGCATCCAGGCACTGCAGGCCGAACTGGACCGCGCCGACCAGGTGGTTGGCCACGATGAAGTGCCTGCGGGCGTTGTGACCATGAATTCGCGCGTGCATTGCCGCGAAGAAGTCAGCGGCAAGGACTATCACCTCAAGCTGGTTTATCCACAGGATGCGGGCGCAGACGGCACCGTCTCGGTCCTGGCACCAATGGGCTCGGCGCTGCTGGGCCTGCAAATCGGCCAACACATCGACTGGCCTGCACCGGGCGGCAAGACCCTGAAACTGACCTTGCTGGCGGTGGAGTATCAGCCGGAAGCGGCGGGCGAATACGAGTAATCGAAGACGCCGCATCCGCAGAGCGCTTCCGCATTCAAGAGCGGACGCAGAGCGTCCGGAACTGCATTCCCACGCGGAGCGTGAGGAACGATAGGCGCACCAGAGAACGCCTATCGTGCCAATGCAGCAGGTCAGGCCTGATCCATCGCCTCGTTCAGCAGCTTTTCCAGTTCGGCCTTGTGGCGCAGGAAGAGGATGCTTTGCCCGTGCTTGCCGTCCAGCAGCCCGGACAGGTCCAGGTCGGTGATGTAACAGCGGTAGCGCTGAAGCTCCAGGCGTTTGCCGAGGATTTGCTGCGCGACGGCGGCGTAGAGTCGATCACCGTATTCCAGTTCGGAAAACTCGCTGTTGTCGCAGTACAGGGTGGCGTTCAGTTGCCCTGGCGAGGTTTCCTCGATGATTGCCTGTACGTCGTAAAACGCCTTGTCCGCTGCAGTCGGCGCCGGTCGATGCTCAACACGTCGGGCAGGCCCTGCGCCGGAGGGCAGCATCTGATAGTAAAGGGTTTCCAGCGTAACCGGCGCGGACGGATCATCCAGCGGTAATGAGGCGCCCCGGCGATAAACCAGCGCGTGAAGAAAGCGCTGCAGCGGCACCAGCAGGCTTTGTTCATCGTGATACGGCAGACGCTGATGCCAGAGCGAATTGTGTTCATCGAGCACGTACAGGTCAGCGTCCGGCTCGTTGACCCGGTAGAACACCTGAATGCATTCCGGCTGACCAAGCGGCAGGATCAGGGCCAGATCGTGGTCATCGAGTGCCTGCGGGTCCAGGTGCAAGGGGCTGTACGACGACAGCTCTTCACCCAGGTACTTGAACAACCCCGGCAGACTGTTGACCACCACATGACCGATCTGACCCGGCTTCATCTCCAGCACGTGATACTGCTGCTGCACCTGAATCAGATAACGGTGATTGAGCCGCCTCTCCAGCAACAACCGCGCCGTGCCGATCAGCTCTTCAACACGCTGGGCAATGGCGGGCGCGCGGTTATGGCAGAAGCAGCGCACGTGAATCTGCGGCTGTTTACCGCGCTGCGGCAGGCTGCCGAGCAGTTCGCTCATGCAGTCGAGCAGGGCGTGCGGGCCGTCGTAGCGGCTGACCAGTGTTTCGTTCCAGGTATTGAGGGTGATCTGGTCCAGCGTCAGCACCAGATTTTCCCGGACACCCGCGTAACTGAGCGAGTCGGTGCGCTCGGTGGTCATCAGAATATTCAGGTCGCGATGATGGCTGAGCGGATCGACGCCGACATTGATCAACAACAGTATCTCACTGGGCGTGCTGGGCATCAGCAACGCCTCATCGCTGACCTCGGGCAGTGGCAGCTGAATGCTCTGCTGCAAGGCGCCCATCAGGTTGAACAGCTCGAACTCGCTCAGGTCACTGGCGCCCGGGTGCAATGCCACGCGGGTAGTGCTGTCGATCACGGTATTGCGGTGGCACCAGGTCAGCAACTCAAGCAATTCACGGCTGCGTTTGAGCGGTGAGAAATTCGGCCACTCGTGAATGCCCAGATTGCCGTTGTACAAGGCCCACTGGTGCTTGCCGGGCTCGCGCTTGTCGGGGGAATGCACCAGCGTCAGCGTATCTTCGGCAAGGTCAGGGGCGATGCCCGGGTTGATGAACTCGACCTTGCCCGCCTTGCGTTCAAAAGCCGCATACAGACGCCGACCCAGAATGGTCAGGTCGCGAGTGTTGAGGGCGTCGGCAGTGCTTTGCGTTTTGGCGAAGCGGCTCTGAAAGCGATAGCTGTAATTCAGCTCGTTGACCAGCGCGCGGCGCTCGCCCGCCACTTGGCGGACTTTCCACTGGCTGCGGCTGTCGAGCAGCGCCAGTTGTCGCTCATCCCAACCCCACTCCGTTGTCAGGCGTTCCAGCAGTTGGCGCTGCCAACCGACGTTGCGCAGGCGGGTCGAACCGGTGAGCTTCTTGTTGACCTTCAGGTACAGGCTGCGGCGCACCAGCTCCAGGCGCTCCGGCTCGTTGCGTGCCTGCAGATGCTCCTCGATGCGCCGGTACACGACCACATAAGGGTCCAGTTCATCCGGGTCCAGCTGATTGGCGAACACCGCTTGCTTGAAACGCAGGCTCAGGCACTGCACGCGGGGATGCTCGCTGGAATAGACCTCGATCAACAGCAGCTTGAGCACAGACTTGTAGGGCGACTCGATGCCTTTGAACAACTGCCATAATCCGGCACCGATAAACTCGGCAGGGGGAATGTGCGACATCGGGCCGAGGTCGAGCACCTCACTGGCGCGAATGAAGCGCTTGCTCAGCAGGGTGTGGGTGTAATCCTCATAGTTCTGCTCTTCATAGACCGGCACCAGCCACCACATCGGGGTGCGCCCGGCGAGCCAGATAGCGGTCCGATAGAACTCGTCGAGCAACAGGTAATGCTGGGTAGTCCCGCAATCGTCCGAGCTGAGCTGCGAATCGCGCTCACCGCTCTTGAAACGCTGCGGGTCGATCAGAAAAAAATGTGCCTCTGCGCCCATCGTCGCCGCCCAGGCTTCAAGTGCCTGGCATTTCTTGCGCAGTTCGGCGATGGCCTCCGGCTCCAGCTCGCTGTCGTGGCAGACCCAGACATCCATATCGCTTTGTTCAGCCTGGGCCAGCGTGCCGAGGCTGCCCATCAGAAACAGGCCATGAATCGGCTGGGGCGGGTTGCCGTGCCGGGCCTTGTAGGAAAAGGAGCGCGTCAGCCGCTGCGCCTCGACCAGGGCCAGTGTGTCCGGTTCGTAATGCGAGACACCGGCAGGCGTGCTGCCGGAAACATAACCGGGCAACAGCGGATGGTTGACGTGAAAGAACAGCGGCAGCAGGGCCAACACGCTCTGCTGGCGGGTCGACATACCTTCCAGCGCACGCGCGTACCGCCCGTCATTGAGCGACAGGAAACGGTTACGCAACTGGCTGAGAACCTTGCGGTCGATGCCCTCATCCAGGTCGGGGCGAATTTCAGGATTACGCGTCATCGCAACTCAAGGCATCTGGCCTGTGCAGGCGTGGAATTACCGAGAAAGATGGCGGAGAAGGTTTGCAGCCGAGAGAAGCGGATTCGGTCGGATGGTTATTCTGGCGCCAACGTCCTGTATCGACTGGCGCTCGGATAAGTGAAGGGCCTGCCACGCTTTTTTGTGCGCAGGCCCTGCGACATTCAGGCGGCTTGCCTGGAGACGTTGAGGATGGTCAGCAAGGATTGGGCATGCTGGGCGGCCTCGAGCCCGAGGCTGGTCAGGTAACCGCCATCGACCTGGGTCGTCAGTCCTTTATCGAAGAGTCTTTGTGCGGCTGCAACGGCCGTGGGCGCCGCTACATGGTGGACTTTGAGGCCTTCCTGGGTGTTTCCCAGATTGAACAGTGCAAGGATTTCCAGTTCGGCAACCAACTCAGGGGTATACGACATAGGTACTCCAGACTTTTTGTAGTAATACGACCTCGCCGGCTGGCGGGTGTGCTCTGGAATCGACGTGTCCGATCTGCGCTCGTCGGTTCTGGATGACCGTTAAAGCCGGTTTGGCGTGTGGCCCCGGAGGATCAAGCGGCAGCGGGGCATTTGCAGTGTAGTCAGCGTCTGAAGTGTTTGCAGCATATATCTTGCTGGCCTGCTCTGACCGCAGGATCACTTTTCCGGCGGCAGGTCGGGCAGGGCGCGCAGCGCTGCTTCATACCATTGCGTGTCGAACGGACGGTCCTGCTCCAGCAAGGCATCGATCTCGATGGCCAACACATGGGCCATCATTTCAAGAATATCTTCACGCTCATAGTTCACCAGGGTCAGCATGTTGAACACCGCTCTGGCTGCGGGCGGGTTACCGGCTTCGATCTGGTTTTCGATGGCTTCGATCAGCGTCGAGGCAGCAAAGTCTTCTTCGTCATTATCGATGTCGTCGGTCATGGTCACTCCTCAGGTAAGGCAGGCAGTCTAACCGGCGACCTGAAAACAACAAACCCCGGAGGTCCGGGGCTTGTCAGCACATAGCGAAGATCAGTCCGCCGTCGGTTGCCCCATCGGCACGGGCTCTTTGCTGCGCCAGTGCGGCAGGGAGTTCCAGTAGCGCTCGCCCTTGGCATCGTCGTACATGCCTTCCCAGCGCGAGATGACCAGCACTGCCAGCGCATTGCCGATCACGTTCAAAGCGGTGCGCGCCATGTCCATGATGCGGTCGACACCGGCGATGAACGCCAGGCCTTCCAGTGGAATACCGGCGCTGCCCAGGGTCGCCAGCAGCACAACGAAGGAAACGCCCGGTACGCCCGCGATGCCTTTGGAGGTGACCATCAGGGTCAGCACCAGCATCAATTGCGCGCCAATCGACAGGTCGATGCCGTACAACTGAGCGATGAAGATGGCTGCGATGCTCTGATAGAGCGTCGAACCGTCAAGGTTGAACGAGTAGCCCGTGGGCACCACGAAACTGCAAATCGCCTTCGGTGCGCCATAGGCTTCCATCTTCTGGATCACCCGTGGCAGCACGGTTTCAGAGCTGGCCGTGGAGTAGGACAGAATCAGCTCGTCCTTGAAGATACGCATCAGCCTGATGACCGAAAAGCCGAATGCACGAGCGATCAGCCCCAGCACCACGAAGGCGAAGAAGGCGATGGCCACGTAAACCAGAATCACCAGCTTGGCGAGCGGCAACAGAGAGGCGAAGCCGAAGTTGGCGACAGTCACGGCAATCAGGGCAAACACACCAATCGGCGCGTAGTTCATGATCATGTGAGTGACCTTGAACATGGTCTCCGAGACGCCCTGAAACAGCTTCACCAGCGGTTCACGGACCTCGGCTTGCAGGCTGGAAAGCCCCAAGCCGAACAACACCGAAAAGAAGATGATCGGCAACATCTCGCCACGCGCCATGGCGGCGAAGATGTTGGACGGGATCAGGTTGAGAATGGTCGCGATAAACGCATGATCGTGCTGAACTTCAGCCGTAGTCTGCTGATACTTGGAAATATCGACGGTGCCCAGTGTGCTCATGTCGATGCCGGTGCCCGGATGGAACACGTTGGCCAGCACCAGCCCCACCAGAATCGCGATAGTGGTCACGACTTCAAAATAGAGAATGGTCTTGAGACCGATACGTCCCAGCTTCTTGGCATCGCCCACGCCCGCGATGCCGACGATCAGCGAGGCGACAACGATGGGAATAACGATCATCTTGATCAGACGAATGAAGATATCGCCTGCGGGCTGCAGGATGTTGGTGATCCACCAGGCCTTTTCTGCGCTGAAATGATTGAGTAGCGCCCCCACAGCGATACCCAGTACCAGTCCGATCAGAATCTGCCAGGCCAGACTCAGCTTTGCCTTCTTCATATTATTACCCTTGTTCAAAGTGGCTTGGGCAAGTCCAAAACCCGTGCACCGAGCATGCTTTTTCACAGCAGTTTCGAGGCAGGAGCTCCCTTTGGAAATGTCCCGAGAAGGTCACCGCAGACGAGCATCCCAGCTCTGTAGCAGGCGAAAAAAGTCGCAACTATTCCCATGGCGCGCGTATACGTCTAATGCCGTAAACGACTACCTCATGCATGATCGGCATACAAATACGGGAGAAATGTGTTGATTTATGTCGCGCGGGAGGATGGCTATTCGGCGCGAAGCTGGCTATTACGTCGCCTTAAGCTGAACGGAGGGATGCGGGACTAATGCCGGGATACTGCAACGAGGACTCGACTGGCAGGCCTGTTTACCTGATGTACGGTAGCTGAATGCCCTGGACGGCGTCCGCAGACGCGACGCCAGCCAGAGCCATTGAAACGGGTATGAGTCCCGTCAGCCTTTTCCTTTGGTACGGGTCATGTGCGGGCCGCTGTTTTTCTCCAGGTACCCGATGATCATCCCGGCCACGTCCTTGCTGGTGGTCACTTCAATGCCTTCCAGGCCAGGCGAAGAGTTGACCTCCATCACCAAAGGACCGTGATTGGAACGCAGGATATCCACACCCGCCACGCTCAGTCCCATGACCTTGGCTGCCCGCAATGCAGTCATGCGTTCTTCAGGCGTGATCTTGATCAGGCTGGCGCTGCCACCGCGGTGCAGGTTGGAGCGGAACTCGCCCGGTTTGGCCTGACGCTTCATCGAGGCGATAACCTTGTCACCGACCACAAAGCAGCGAATGTCGGCACCGCCTGCTTCCTTGATGTATTCCTGAACCATGATGTCCTGCTTGAGGCCCATGAAGGCTTCGATCACCGATTCGGCCGCCGTGGCCGTTTCGCACAACACCACGCCGATCCCCTGAGTGCCTTCGAGCACCTTGATGACCAGCGGCGCGCCATTGACCATCTGGATCAGGTCGGGAATGTCGTCGGGCGAGTGAGCGAAACCGGTGACCGGCAAGCCGATCCCCCGGCGTGACAGAAGTTGCAACGAGCGCAGCTTGTCCCGCGAACGGGCAATGGCGACCGATTCATTGAGCGGAAACACGCCCATCATTTCAAACTGACGCAACACCGCACAGCCATAGAAAGTCACCGAAGCACCGATGCGCGGGATCACCGCATCGAAGCCCTCCAGAGGTTTGCCGCGGTAGTGGATCTGCGGCTTGTGGCTGGCGATGTTCATATAGGCGCGCAGGGTGTCGATCACCACCATCTCATGGCCACGCTCGATGCCAGCTTCGACCAGACGACGGGTGGAATACAGACGCGGATTACGCGAAAGCACAGCGATCTTCATGCAACACCTGAGGAAGTAGAGGCCGGGAACACCGGCTTGTCTTGTACGTAAGTTATGCCCGGATTGACCACCAGCTGGCCGTCGATCAGAGCCTTGGAACCCAGCAGCAGTCGATAACGCATCGACTTGCGGCAGGCCAGTGTGAATTCCACCGGCCAGATACGATCACCCAGGGCCAGCGTGGTGCGAATGACATAGCGCACCTGCGCCTGACCGTTGGAGCTTTTAATGGTTTTCATGGCAACCAGTTGCGCTTCGCAGCGACGATGCCGCAACTGAACCACCGTGCCCAGATGCGCGTTGAAGCGCACCCATTTCTGTCCATTGCGTTCAAAAGGCTCGATTTCCGTGGCGTGCAGGCTTGACGTGCTCGCACCGGTATCAATTTTTGCCCGCAGGCCTGCCACCCCCAGGTCGGGGAGCGCCACCCACTCGCGCAGGCCGATGACTGTCAGATGATCGAATGTCTTCAATGCGATTCCGTACTTCTCAAGACTTCTGCCAGGCCTCGGGGGCTACCTGAGCCAGGGCTTTGAATGCGGGTTTGGCGAACAGATAGCCTTGCATCAGGGATATGCCGCAATCTGCCAGAAAATCCCGCTCTTCAATATGTTCGATACCTTCTGCGATGACTTTAATCCCCAAGTCCGAACACATTGTGACAACCGCGCGAACAATCGCCTGACGCGCGCGATTGCGATGAACATCGCGTACCAGGTTCATGTCGAGTTTGATCAGGTCGGGTTGAAAATCGGCCAGCAGCGTCAGGCCTGAATACCCGGCGCCGAAGTCATCGATGGCGGTCATGAAGCCGAACTCCCGGTACTCGCGCAGGATATTGCTCAAATGGCCTTTGCTGCACACATGTTCGCTTTCGATGGTCTCGAAAATCAACCGCTCGATGGGAAAGTCATGCCGCTTGGCCGCTTCCAGCGTGCTGCGGATACACAGCTCGGGACGATACACGGCATTTGGCAGAAAGTTGATCGATAAACGCTCGGTCATGCCCAGTTTCGCAGCGCCGGCGATGGCCGTGGTCCGGCAGGTCTGATCGAAGCGATAGCGGTTCTGGTCGGTGACCTGACTCAGGACTGACATTGCGCCCTCGCCATTCGGGCCTCGGACCAGCGCTTCATGAGCAAAGATCGACTGGTCGTGCAGGTTGACGATGGGTTGATAGGCATAATCAAACGAAAAGCCCAGTTCCGGACTGCCGGTGCAGCCCTCACACCCCTTTTTGGGGGCGGTCAACGAAGTTGGAAAGTCTGTCACATCGCACTCCATGTGAGGTCAGGGCCATAAAATGACGAATAGCGGATTTTGACAAGCAAGGATCGGTTACTTCATGTTCTTGATAGCGACAGATCAGCAACGGCAGGCCGTCACGTTTCCTCATTAGCCGGATAACGTTCAGACTGCCATACGGATGAGGAATTCAAATGGCACAAAAGATGGAAGAAGACGATAAGGTCCGCCTGGATAAGTGGCTGTGGGCTGCGCGCTTTTTCAAAACACGTGCGCTGGCCAAAGCGGCTATCGAAAGCGGCAAGGTGCACTGTCGCGGCGAGCGTTGCAAGCCCGGCAAGGAGCCGCGTATCGGTGACGAGTTCCAGATTCGCATGGGTTTCGACGACCGCACCGTAGTGGTCGAGGCGCTGTCCATCGTTCGGCGTGGAGCGCCGGAGGCACAGACGCTGTATCACGAGACACCCGAGAGCATCGCCAGGCGCGAGAATGCCGCGGCTCAGCGCAAGGCCGGCAACCTGGGTGTGACCACTGACGGAAAGCCGACCAAGAAGCAACGCCGGGAGCTTTTCGGCTTCCGCGCCAGCCACAACAACGACTGAAACACAGCACCGGGCAGCTCCGGCTATCAGTCCGACGTGCCATCCAGCTTGGAAGCGCACCGCATAGCTCCTAAAATGCCGGTCAATCCGCATGGCCCACGGCGCTTTCGAGTGCCGGACGGCGCTTTTTCAGCCGCGTGCCATCCATTGTCATTACTTCAGATACCTTGCCTACCTATGCATGATTTCCCGGACATCGATTTCACCCAACGCTTCATCTTCGACGAAAGCGACGTTCGCGGAGAACTGGTCGCCCTGGAGCGCAGCTACGCCGAAGTGCTCGCCAAGCACCCCTATCCGGAGCCGGTCGCGCAGTTGCTTGGCGAAATGATGGCGGCTGCCGCGCTGCTCGTCGGCACCCTCAAATTCGACGGCCTGCTGATCCTGCAGGCACGCTCCAGTGGCGCAGTGCCGTTGCTGATGGTCGAGTGCTCCAGCGAACGCGAGCTGCGTGGCATCGCCCGTTATGACGAGGCACTGGTCACAGCAGGCGCAGGTCTGCAGGACCTGATGCCCGATGGCTCGCTGGCATTGACCATCGACCCGAACAAGGGCAAGCGCTATCAGGGCATCGTTGCCCTCGACGGCGTCGACCTGTCGGAAAGCCTCTCCAACTACTTCGTGATGTCCGAACAGCTGGGCACGCGTTTCTGGCTCAAGGCCGACGGCCATCGCGCCCGCGGTCTGTTGCTGCAACAGCTGCCCATCGCGCAGATCACCGATCCGGAAGAGCGTGACGCCAGCTGGGAGCACGTCATCACCCTGGCCAACACCCTCACGGCCGAGGAAATGCTCGGGCTGGACAACCAGACCATCCTGCATCGCCTGTATCACCAAGACCCGGTTCGCCTGTTCGACGAGCAGCCCATCTGCTTTCGCTGCAGTTGCTCGCGTGAGCGCTCTGCCAATGCGCTGGCCAGCCTTGGGCTGGAGGACGCGCAGCAACTGGTTATCGAGCACAACGGCACGATCGAGATCGACTGCCAGTTCTGCAACCAACGCTATCTGTTCGATGCCACTGACGTCGCGCAGCTGTTTGCTGGCGGCGGTGTCGATTCGCCATCTGACACGCGCCATTAATGATCGCGTAAAGGGCCTCAGAAAACGGTGTGGGCCCCTGTAATGCTGTTCTGACAGGAGGGTCCTACCATTTCCGGGCATTTCTGGCATAATCCGGCCCACTTTTACGCTGTAGTAGTGGTTGTTTTTTTACTACAAAACCGTTTGGAGCACTCGGCCACAGGCCGACGGGGAACCTCATGACGCAAACCAACAACGCTGTGTACACCGATCTGAGCACCGACGAACTGGTCAAGGAAGCCCTTGCCCGCAAAGAAGGCGTACTTTCCGATACTGGCGCACTGGTTGTGGAGACAGGCCATCGTACTGGCCGTTCGCCGGTCGATCGTTTCATCGTTGAAGAGCCGAGCACTCAGGACGCCATCGCCTGGGGCCCGATCAACCGCAAGTTCCCGGCCGAGAAATTCGACGCCCTGTGGAACCGTGTCGGCGCGTACCTCGCCGAGCGCGAGCGCTTCGTTTCCCACGTTCATGTAGGCTCCGATCCTGCGCACTACCTGCCAGTCAAGATGACCACCGAGACTGCGTGGCACAATCTGTTCGGCCGTTGCCTGTTCATCAACCCTGAACAGTACAACCCGGCTGGCAAGGACGAGTGGGAAATCCAGAACGCGCCATGGTTCGTCTGCGACCCTGAGCGTGACGGCACCAACTCCGACGGCACCGTGATCATCAACTTTGCAGCCCGCAAGGTGCTGATCGCCGGCATGCGTTATGCCGGCGAAATGAAGAAAGCCATGTTCTCGGTGCAGAACTTCCTGCTCCCGGCGTCCGACGTTCTGCCGATGCACTGCGCGGCCAACATGGGCGAAGAGGGCGATGTAACCCTGTTCTTCGGCCTGTCCGGCACCGGCAAGACCACCCTGTCCGCCGACGAAAGCCGTTACCTGATCGGTGACGACGAACACGGCTGGGGCGAAGGCGTGGTGTTCAACATCGAAGGCGGTTGCTATGCCAAGTGCATCGACCTGTCCGAGAAGAACGAGCCGGTCATCTGGAAAGCCATCCAGCACGGCGCCGTACTGGAAAACGTCGTACTCGACCCGGTCACCAAAAAAGCCGACTACGCCGACAGCAGCCTGACCCAGAACAGCCGTGCGGCCTACCCGCGCGAACTGATCGAAAAACGCGCACCGAAAAACCTCGGTGGCGAGCCGAACGCCGTTATCTTCCTGACCTGCGACCTGACCGGCGTACTGCCGCCTGTGTCGATCCTCAGCGAAGAACAGGCCGCCTACCACTTCCTGTCGGGTTACACCGCACTGGTCGGCTCGACTGAAATGGGTTCGGGTTCGGGCATCAAGTCCACCTTCTCCACCTGCTTCGGCGCACCGTTCTTCCCGCGTCCGGCGGGCGAATACGCAGAACTGCTGATCAAGCGCATCCGCGGCTTCAAATCCAAGGTCTACCTGGTCAACACCGGCTGGACCGGCGGTGGCTACGGCGTCGGCAAGCGCTTCAACATCCCGACCACCCGTGGCGTGATCGCAGCGATCCAGAGCGGCGCACTGATCGGTGCCGAAACCGAACACCTCGACACCATCAACCTCGACGTACCGAAGTCGGTACCCGGCGTCGATACCGGCCTGCTCAACCCACGCAACACCTGGGCTGACAAGGCTGCCTACGACGAAGCCGCAAAAGCACTGGCTGGCCTGTTCGTGGAGAACTTCAAGAAGTTCGACGTGAGCGACGCCATCAAGGCTGCGGGTCCGAAGTTGTAAGACGTTGTAATTAGCCTCCACTAAAAAAACCGCCTTCATCAGGCGGTTTTTTTGTACTCGTTTTACGAATCTGAAAGCCTGTTGCCTATCTTGCCAGATGACAAATCGACTATATCGGCGGCACACCTACATGGAGATATCGACTTTGGCATCTGTCATTTATTGTCTTGGATATAGGTATAATCCGGCTTTATCAGAATTTCTTTTAGCCACGCGCTGAGCGCTTTACTGTAATAGAGATCCAAGCATTTCAACAAATCAAACTTTACACCCTTTATTTCAGATTCAACCAAGGGGGTTTTATAGTCTATAGATACCGCTCCACTGAACCAGTCTTGCTCGAGACACATTCCTTTGACGACCACCATAGTTACAGGGGAAGCCTTGCCCTAATCCATTCCAAGCGTGTGGGAGGCATAGTGATTGCGTGATCTTTCTGCTCTTTATCATCTTGATAGATAATACCGTTTTCGGACACCTTAAGCGGCTCATGCCCTGGCTGGCCGTCCCAAAAAACTTTATAGTATCTCCTGGCTAACAGCTCGCCTTGATTGTCGAAGATAGTCAGCCGGACCCTCTCCATACCATCTCCATTAAAAAGACTATTGTTCACCCCGGCTCCGCAAACAGTTATTATAAAACCTTTACTGCCAAAACTCTTTGCACCTCCATCTAATGCCTCAGTGTGGTTATAGCGTTCACAATCAGTGTTGTCGAACAGGTTGAAAGCAATGGAATAAACAACCAAAGCAATCAACATAAAAATAAAGAAGAAAAAAGAGCGGAAATACATTTTTCTTACATGGGCTCTGAAGGTTTGCATAATGTATCCAGCTTTATAATGATGGGCTTTTTCAGTTTGTGGATTTTCGGTCTGCTGTAGATCATAAAATCGCCACCCCGGCCATGCTTTTCTCTCCACTCACTATAAGAGCTGTTGTAAACAGGCCAGTAAACATCTTTCTCCATAAATTTTCTTACCAAACCTGTTCTTTTATCCACTGGCTTGTCAATCTGGCCTCCAGGCAAATAGTCCCAATTGATTTTAGTTTCAGTTATCGGGGTACTTCCCATACGGGTATGAATTTTCTTACCGTCAACCAGATCACTGACAACGGCAGAGTAAGAAAGAATCATATCATTTTTGTTCCAGTGGCCCAGATATTGGCTGCTACCATCATTTTTGTCATTAAAAGAATAGTTATCTTTCAGGTAGGTATACACACAGGTAATAGCCGCCGTTGCGTCGACGCAAAATGTTTTGGTTCTGGCTTGATCGTCATATTTGTAAAACTTTTCCACAGCAACTTCAACCACGCCAATAGCCGCATAAATATTAAAACTCCCTAGCGTCGCGGTGAGATCAGTTAAACTCAGGCCGTCAAGCGTGTTGCTTGTTGATATTGCCTGAAACTGAATTTGCCAATCAATATGAAACTGCCTGATATCACCTATCCAAGGAGCTGTATCAAAGGAAAGATTTGCTGCCGACCTAGATTCATCAAATTTATTTTTTACTCGCTTGAGAATTTTATGTCTAGCGCCTGCAATTGCTTTTTCAGAGTAAATCTTTTCCTCAATCAACTCGTTGAATTTCTCTGCGACGCTCCCATACTTCAACGCCCACTTTAACGTCACGGTTGCGTCATCAATGGGCTGAATTGAATTGGGTCGATCATTATAGATATGCTTAGGGCTGGCGAACCACTGTCTGGCAATCTTGGCAGCTATCGGCCAACCAATATTGTCCATGGCCAAAGGAATATCCTGAAGATCAAACTCTGGAAGCTTTTCTTTATCTTCTGCATCAGCCTCTAGAGCATCAGACACTGAAGTTTTAGATTCCACGGAGAATGGCTTATTTTTTCTAACCTCAGCAGTTGATTTCTGACCTCCCGCTTCTGTTTGCGGCACCATGAACTGCTCTTCACCAGGCTCAGCAGACTTTAAGAACACTTGACCAGGCGCACAACGATTGTAAGAGATTTTTTGTGGAGTATTGATGGGTACTGCTCCATCTAAACCATCATTCTCTTTCCATACCTTCTCTCGAAATATTGATCGCTCCATAGTGTAGTAAGGTATTTTTCTAACTTTTGCCATAACCATTTCCTTGGAAAACAACCAAATCCTAAATCTACTCAGCACCTATCACGCAGCGGTAGGAACGCTGGGGCGAAGCAACGGAGGTTTGCATTGTTTAGCTTGAGGACCCCGGCCGTCAATTTCGTTGCGCGCCCAAGCATCGATTTCCTCCCCCAATGTGACTCGATTAACGTTGTGAGCCGTACCTCCAAGACGTTTGCCCACTCAATGGGCAGGGCCGAGACCTCACGCTAACTGTCGTCTATTTACTTGATATGGCGCAGACATTGCTCGAGCCATCGATCGCGGGTATCGGAAGCTGCTCACTGCCTGGGTTTGAAGGGCAAGCTCACAGACAAATACCGTAACCGTCAGGTCGTCGGAGCGATGTCGTAATTAAACATCTTCGCATCCGCACCTGCACGCGACCCTCGAAAATGCTCAAGCAAACGCCTCGACTTGTCGTGGCGTTTGCTTGTCTGGAATACTGATTTCCACTGAGGACGATGGCCAGGAGGTGTGTTGTGGGCGTAAACGGGATTCAGATACGGCGTTTCGTGCCGAGCGACGAGTCAGGTGTATCGGCGATGATCCTGCCGATCCAGCGTGAAGAGTTCGGTATTCCCATCACCGCCGAAGACCAGCCTGACCTGAAGGCGATTCCGGACTTTTACCAGACCGGCACAGGGGACTTCTGGGTCGCGGTACAAGACGATCAGGTCATCGGCAGTATCGGTCTCAGAGACATCGGCGCAGGGCAGGCAGCACTGCGCAAGATGTTTGTCGCCGCCCCGTTTCGCGGCCGGGAATTTTCCGTTGCAGCCAGACTGCTTGAGCGCCTGATCGAGGAATCAACTCGCAAGGGCGTCAGCGAAGTATTCCTGGGCACGACCGACAAGTTTCACGCTGCGCATCGTTTCTATGAAAAGCACGGCTTTCGGGAGATCACGAAGGAGGACCTGCCTGCGAGCTTTCCGTTGATCGCGGTGGACAGCAAGTTCTATGTGCTGGGCCTCGGCAGTGAGCAATAGCGTGATCGCCGCGATGCTCAACCCAATGGATTGAAGCCACTCGCCGCGCTGCAGTAGCGTTGGCGAGTCGCGGACTCGGCAGAACGCTTGCATTGCTCCTTGAAGTACACCTTGGCGCCCTTGCGGCATTCCCGATATTCGATCGACCCTCTGCGCCAGTTACGGCATACGCTGGTGCCATCAATCTGGTCGTCGTCAACGACCCATTCAGCACGATAGGTACGCTTCCGGTCCCACTGCCACACAACAGCAGAATCAACAAATTGCGCCATTGCGTAGTTGCGGTGCCGTATAGGCTGTCGCGCCTTGTACTGGCTCATGTACTGAGCAGACACCATGCCTTGGGCGGTCGATCGAGGAACCGTCTTGTGGCTTTTTCCAAATCGACAGTCAGCGACAGCTTCGTCGATGAGATTGTCCGGCCCCATGCATTCAGCCAGCGATTGAGGGGGGGTCGAGACCTGGGGTAGCGGTGGCGGCGCAAGGACAGGAGCCTCGGCAACAGCGGCAGGAGGCATGGCAGGCGTGGCAGGCGTGGCATCGGCTGTTTTTGACTGATGGATGTAATGAAACAGGCCATAGCCACACAACACCACGACTATCAGCGCCACCAGTACATTGCGGTGGAATGTCGAAGCGCTCCTTGACGTGCGCAGAGGGGCACGTGCAAGCGCGTCCTCTTCGTCGACACTCAAGTGATCCCTCACCTTATGACCACCCCTCATATCTGTCACTCAAGCCTCCAAGGTAATGGGCGGGCTTTTCAGTGCGGCGAAAATGTCCATGGCTGAGCTGTCCCCCGATGTAATGTTGGCGGCGTAATGGGCGGGGTATTGGGCTTTTTCTATGGGTGGCAGCTGGTCGTAATGGGCGAGAAGCATCACCAGTGTTTGCGTGCTTTTGCCGGTTTCGTTGTATTCGTCGACATAGCGTTTGCCCATCGCTCTATTCCAGGCTTCCTGTTGAAGATGGTTTTCGGACGAAGCAGCACTACGCTCATTAATGGTGAATTCGCCACCTTCGTCATACATGATCAATTTGAGTTGATCCTGCGATAATCCTGAGAACGGGTTTGCTCCCCCGCCATTCTTGAACAGCGTAGCCTGCCTGGCTCTCTCGAGCAGCGCTGGATCGTCGGTATCGGGGACCTCCGCATCGTGCAGTGCTCTGTTGGCGTAATAGTGTGTACCCGCGATCTTGTCGTTAATGGATGTTGCCACCGCACCGAGTTCTTTGAAGCCTAGACGACTATCGCGGATCTGAGCGCGCATCGCGCTGCTGTTCAATTGACTGGACAACGTGGAGAGAGTTGCACTATCAGCGGCGCGCTCAGAAAACAGCTTACTTATTGCCGACGTGCTACTGGTTGGGGAAACCTCTTTCGCAACAGTCGTTAGGGTAGGGCTGCTGGTAAGAGCCGTGATGTGAGAAATGTCGAACATGCTGCGTCCTCGCGTCAGTTGCCAATCCATGGCGTTATATTCGCTATCTATATCGGCACGATCAGATTCAGCTTTAGTTTTCCTCCGGAGGCAGGCGCGCGCGTAATTTTGTAACGCGCACGCCTTGAGATTATTTCATGGTGAATTCAGCAGTCCATGCATGGGTAGAGAGGTTGGTGACCCTGGAGGTAGCTGTGCAAATCGCACCACCTTCAGGCGTTGCAGTACGGTTCCACTTTGGAACCTTGACTCCACCCGCACCTGCCAGCCTTACAAAAGTGGTCGAGAATGCACATACCTTGGAACCCATCACATAGCGAACACTGGCGTAGCTGGCATCAGGTGAGAGCGTGCTTTGCACCGTATAAAAGTTTGAATCGCCGGGTTGAACGGTAGAGCCAATGGCTGTTCTGGCGTTGCGTAGCGTCGATAACTCGTTACGCGTAACAGGCTTATGCTTCGCGACCTCTGTTCCCAGATTTTTGAACGTCACCGTAACCGGTGGTCCCGCGTGCGCAACAACAGTGGCGCACAGCGTGGCGAGAGCAAGAGAAGTCAGCAAGACGCTTTTTGTTTTCATGATCGGTAGTTCCTGAGTTAATTAATTAAATTCGTATTACATTAAGCAAGGCGAACGCAGGACAGCAGTGAGCCGCCTGTATTGACGTGCACGCGCTATCGCCCGATTAAGATCCGCCATGTATCAGCGCACAGAAAGTGCGCCGTCCACCTGAAGGTGTTTATGTCGATGACAGTCGGAGGATGGCCCTATACTAAAAAGCAGGGGTGACTCCACTGAACGGGTTAGAAGAAAAGATTAGTTTCCTGCAATCCGTTGAGATGTTTTAGCACGTGAGAGGGGAAAGAAAAGTAGGAAACTTCTGATTCTTTGCAAATCAGTTAATGACGATGATTGTTCTTGTCTTTTAGTATCGAGTTGGATTAACTGCGCTGGCAGAAGTTGTAAGTGTGCAGATTAAAGCGCCCCACAGAGCTGAAGGGCGCATCCCCTACTTCACGTTCACGTCACCGCATAAAACTTGCGCACATACGCCGTGCTGGTCCACTTGCAGGGCGCGCCCTGTGCGACGAATACGGTATCGCCGGTATTCACGGTCAGGCGCGGGCCGTTTTCCAGGCTCAGCTCGACGCTGCCTTCGATCAGGTTCATCAGTTCATGGATCTTGTGCGGCCGCGAGATGCGTTCGTAGGGGGTGGAGTCCCACACGCCGATGCGCAGGGTGCTGGCGCTGTCTTCGAAGAGGTTGTTGCTGCGGCATTGCGGCAACGCGCTGATCATGATCGCCGGGTCTGGTGGTGAAGATGGCGTGAGCATGGCCAGGCGGTCGAGCGCGGTGATGCCGGGTTTGTCTGGCCCGCTGGCCTGGGTGGACGCGCAGAAAGCCCAGAGGCTGTCCGGTTGCGCGTCGATACGTACTTGAGTGCCGCGACCGATCACTGCACTTTCACCGGTCTTGATCGTGAGGCTCTCGGTACCGGAGGTCAGGGTGACGGACCCGCGATGCATCACCAGCATTTCGGTGTAGGGGTAGGCTGCCACTGACAGCGACGTGCCGAAATGCACGAGGCCGGCCGCAATGCCCTGATCATCGATGAACGCTGTGCGACGCTCATTATCGAGCGAGTCATGCGCATCGATGGGGCCAGTGGTGAATTCGGTGTCTACCGGGCTGAGGTCAGCGCGGGCCAATAGCAAAACAGTGGGTTGGGGCATCGGGTCGGGCTCCTGAAGTTGAAGCGTTGATGATCGTTGCCACGCGCCGGACTCGGCGTTATACACAAATCCGCTTTTGCTTCTGGCCGGAGGCCGTAGGAGCGAACTTGTTCGCGAAAGGGCCGGTATGATCGCCTGTCTTCGCGAACAAGTTCGCTCCTACGCCCTGCGGGCAGTAGCCTGAAAAGCACGTATTCGGGGCTCTCCAGGACTTATGTATAACGATGAGCGCTCTGCGTGGTAATGCATTTCGTGACGCTCTGCGAGAGCATTGGCACGATGAGGTGCTTACGGGCGATCAGCCGATCGCCTGGGTAATCAGCGCAAACTGGCGCACGCCCTGGCTGGCTTGCGGGACTGCACCCATGCTCATGCAGGTCACGCTGTCGACGCGCTTGAGGCCGGCTTCCTCCAGCCAGTCGGCCAGGCCGCTGTCGGTCGGGATGTCGATACGTACGAAGGCATAAGGCACGCGGGCCAGCAGTTGCTCGATCATGTGCCTGGCCTGGTCAACGCTCTGGGCGACCACAGGGCCGATGCACAGGCCGCGGCCGAACGGACGCAGCAGGGCAAAGGCCTGCAACTGGCCGTCGCGCTCGATGCCGACGGCGTGCTCAAGGTTGTTCAGCACATCGCCGAGCGTCACCGAGCGGTCCATGCCCGAACCGGCGTTGGCCAGTTCCAGCACGCGAGGGTGGTCAGCCTCGCTCAGCCCGCGGCAACGTTCCTGTAACTTCAATTCGGTCGTGCCGGTCGGTTGCGCCTGCCCCTGACGCTGCTGGATCTCGCCAAAACTGACAAACCCCATCTTCGCGTAAAGCGGCGCACCCGCCAGCGTGGCGTTGAGGACCGCCGTGCGGGGCGCGACGCAGCCGACCGCCAGTTCCATCAGCTTGCGACCAATGCCCTTGCCCTGGTAATCGTCACTGACGATCACCAGACCGATGGTGGAAAACTCGCCCTGATGACAGGCGAAAGCACTACCGATCAACCGCCCGTTGTGTACCGCGACGAAGCCTTGGGCGACACGTTGCAGCATGGCCCAGTCTTCAAGTCGATGCGGCCACTTCAAGGCGATGGATAACTCATGAGCGTTGCCGACGTCGGCGGCGGTCATGGGGCGAAATTCAAAGTCGGGGCGTTGCTGAGCGAGCATGACGTGTCTCCGTCCAGAAGGATGCACAGGCAATAAAAGGATGCGTCAGGCGTGTTGTATCCCACCTGCTGCGGGCGGTGACAAGAGGGCTGCGCGCATTCGGCAGATTCCACAAAGCGCCGCTCGCCAGACCACAGTTACTGCTTAAATCGGCCGGGCCTCCGGCAGCAAATGCTTAGGGTTTTTACCCCGTGTTCAAGCTCTTTATATAGCTGCCGGCATTTGTCGCCAGCCAAGCACTGGCGCGGCGCAGTTTCTGCGGCGCAAACCCGCGTGTTTGAGCCCGAGCGCCCTGAAAAGGGTCATAAAAGCGCCGAAAACCGGGCTCTGCCCAAGGCTGGAGCGCCCCGCAAAGTCTGCTGAGCGCGCACCTCAAAACGGTGGTTTCTATCAAGCAGCCATCACTTTTAACGCCATCTGCTGATTTCACGGTGTTGTAATGAGGTTGTGCTGCAGCGTGCATCACCGCCCCTGAACATCAGGCCGGACTGCTCGTCATGCCATGACCTCAACGAACTTTCAGGACCGCACACAATGAGCTTTCTTCGACCAAAATTCATTACGTTCGACTGCTACGGCACGTTGACCAATTTCCACATGGGCACCATGACGCGCGAGCTGTTTGCCGACCGCGTTGCGGCTGAACAGATGGATCAGTTCGTCAAGGATTTTTCGGCGTATCGTCTGGATCAGGTCATGGGTGACTGGATGCCATACGACGAAATCCTCAAGGTTGCACTGGCGCGCACCTGCAAGCGCTGGAACGTTGAATACCGCGAAGAAGGCCAACTGTATTACGACGCCGTGCCGACCTGGGGCCCACACGCCGATGTGCCCGCCGGCCTGTCGAAAATCGCCGACAAGATCCCGCTGGTGATTTTCTCCAACGCCAGCGACAGTCAGATCATGTCCAACGTCGAAAAGCTCGGCGCGCCATTCCACAAGGTGTTCACCGCTGAACAGGCCCAAGCCTACAAACCGCGTCTGGCTGCTTTCGAATTCATGCTCGACAACCTGGGTTGCGGCCCGGAAGACATCTTGCATGTGTCTTCAAGCTTCCGTTACGACCTGTTCTCGGCGCATGACATGAAGATCAGGAACAAGGCATTCGTGGCGCGTGGTCATGAGCAGCCGGCCAACAGCAGCTTCGAATACCACCAGATTCCCGATATCGGCGGACTGGCCGGGCTGGTCGGCCTGTAAACCAGGCCCGGCGCCTGACACCGGCATTTTTCAAGGTGCTCTTCGATGAGTGACAAGGGGAACGAGATGCGCAGTGAGTCTTACTGGCTCGATACGGCTCCAGGCTTTACCGGCGCACAGGACGGCGCAGTGGAGGGGCAGGCTGACGTGGTAGTGGTCGGTGGCGGTTTCACCGGCCTTGCGGCGGCGCGTGCATTGGCCTTGAAAGGTGCCAGCGTGGTGGTTCTGGAAGCGGGCCGGGTGATCGGCGAAGCGTCGGGCCGCAATGGCGGACAGTGCAATACCGGCGTGGCCCAGGACTATGCGTCGTTGAGCGCAACCCTGGGTGCCGATCAGGCACGCGAGTATTACAAGGCTTACGAAAGTGCGGTGCAGAGCGTCGTGAGCGTGATCGACGAGGAACACATCGCCTGCGACATCAAGCGTAACGGCAAGCTCAAGCTGGCGGCCAAGCCAGGGCATTACGAAGGACTGGCACGCACTTGCGAGCTGATTCGCCGTGAAGTCGATGCTGACGTCGAGCTGCTGTCCGCTCAGGACCTGCGCGCTGAAATCGATTCGAACGAGTTTCACGGTGGCCTGCTGCAGCGCAACGGCGTACAGATCCATGTCGGACGTTTCGGTGTGGGTCTCGCCGACGCAGCAGTGCGTCATGGCGCAAGGGTGTATCAGAACGCGACGGTAAAGGACTGGAAAGCCAACCGTGGCGGCTTTGTGGTCAACACCTCGAAAGGCTCGATCCAGGCCGGACAGCTGCTGTTGGCGACCGGTGCCTGCCAGCATGGCGGGCTGGGCTGGTATCGCCGGCGCATCGTGCCGGTCGGCAGCTTCGTCATCGTCACTGAAGTGTTGCCGCAAGCGCTGATCGATCAACTGTTCCCCCACCAGCGCGCTTACGTGACCAGCCGTTTGATCGGCAACTATTTCCGCCTCACCCCGGACAACCGCCTGCTGTTCGGCGGGCGCGCGCGCTTCGCCATGTCCAACAGCAGCTCCGACGCCAAGAGCGGCAAGGTGTTGCAGGCGGCCATGGTGCAGATGTTTCCGCAACTGGCACACGTCAAGGTCGACTACTGCTGGGGCGGGCTGGTGGACATGACCTCCGACCGTCTGCCGCGTGCAGGCGAACACAACGGGGTCTTCTACTCAATGGGTTACAGCGGCCACGGTGTACAGATGTCGGTGCACATGGGGCGGATGATGGCCGAAGTCATGGAAGGCAAGGCACAGGCCAATCCCTGGAAGGACCTGAGCTGGCCAGCCATTCCCGGCCATTTCGGCAAGCCATGGTTTCTGCCGCTGGTAGGCGCGTATTACCGCTATCAGGACAGCCGCCACTGAGTGTTTGTCTGACCGTCGTCGTGTGTGCTTGAAGGACGCTCCGGCCAACCGTGAGCAATTCGGAATTTCCCCTTTTCGACAGGTAGAACTGATATGACTGACAAAAAAAACGACTCCACGTTGATCACAGGTGAAGACAGCCTGCGGGTTTTCGAAGGACTCAATCGCGGTCTGTCACGTCGCGATGCGCTACGCATGCTGGGCGTTGCAGGTGTGGTCGCGGCCGGCTCCACCCGCCTGTTCGGCGCGGCCGGCAAGGTGTTTGCCGATGACGCGGATGCCCCTGTCAAAGGCAAGCCGGGCGGCCGTATCCGGGTCGCTGGCATGTCCAGTTCTACCGCCGATACGCTGGATCCGGCCAAGGGCGCGCTGTCTACCGATTACGTGCGTCACTTCATGTTCTACAACGGCCTGACCCGTTTCGACAGCCATCTGGTCCCGCACATGGAGCTGGCCGAGAAGATCGAAAGCGACAACGCCACGGTCTGGACCGTGACCCTGCGCCAGGGCGTGACCTTCCACAATGGCAAGGCGCTGACCGCTGGCGACGTGGTGTTCTCCCTGTCGCGCCACAAGGACCCGGCCACCGGCTCGAAAGTCCTGCCATTGATGGCGCAGTTTTCCGAGATCAAAGCCACCGGCCCGCTGGAAGTGCAGATCACCCTCAGCTCGCCCAACGCCGAGCTGCCGTCGATCCTCGCGGTTTCGCACCTGCTGATCGTGCCCGAAGGCACCACCGATTTCAGCAAAGGCATCGGTACCGGGCCGTTCACCGTCAAGGAATTCAACCCTGGCGTGCGCTCGGTCAGTGCGCGCAACCCCAACTACTGGAAACCGGGCCTGCCGTACCTGGACGAAATCGAATTCATCGCCATCGCCGACGAACCCTCGCGGGTCAACGCGCTGCTCTCCGGCGACGTACACATGATCAACGAGGTCAACCCGCGCTCCACCACGCGTATTGCCGCCAGCGCCAAACACCGCGTGGTCGATGCACCGTCCGGCAACTACACCGACCTGATCATTCGTCAGGACCAGATGCCCGGCAAGAGCCCGGAATTCACCGAGGCCATGAAGTACCTGCTGGACCGTGAACAGGTCAAATCGGCGGTGTTCCGTGGCTACGCCCGCGTCGGTAACGACCATCCGATCTCGCCAGGCTCGCGCTACTTCAACGCTGACTTGCCACAGCGTGCCTACGACCCGGAAAAAGCCAAATTCCTGCTCAAGAAAGCCGGCATGGAAAAGATCACCATGGCCGTGGCGGCATCGCCTGCTGCCACCGGCTCGGTGGACATCGCCGTGCTGCTGCAACAGTCCGCCAAACAGGCCGGTCTGACCCTCAACGTCAACCGTCTGCCAAGCGACGGCTACTGGTCCAACCACTGGATGAAGCACCCGCTGAGCTTCGGCAACATCAACCCGCGCCCGAACGCCGACGTGATCTTCTCGCAGTTCTTCCAGTCCACAGCGCCGTGGAATGAATCCGGCTGGAAAAACGACCAGTTCGACCAGTTGCTGTTGCTGGCCCGTGGCGAAACCGACGACGCCAAGCGCGGCAAAATGTATGGCGACATGCAGGCTCTGGTCAGCCAGAACTGCGGCATCGGCATCCCTGTGTTCATCAGCAACATCGACGGTGTGGACAAGCGTATCCAGGGCTATTCCAGCAACCCGCTGGGCGGCTTCATGGGTTACATGTTCAGCGAGCAGGTGTGGCTGGACGCGTAAATGAAACCCTGAACCGAGCAGGAGGACGCAGATGAATAGCAACACACTCTGGTTGATCGTGCAGCGCTTCGGCGCAGCGATCGTGACGTTGTTGATCGTTTCCATCGTGGTCTTCGCCATAACCGCGGTGTTGCCTGGAGACGCCGCACAACAGGCCCTTGGGCAATTCGCGACGCCTGAACAGGTCGCGGCACTGCGTACCCAACTGGGCCTCGATCAGCCAGGTGTGGTGCGTTATCTGCATTGGTTGACCAACCTGCTCGGCGGCAACCTCGGCGAATCGGTCTCCAACGCGATGCCGGTCTCGGAGCTGATTGCCGGACGTTTCCCGAAAACCCTGATGCTGTCGGCCACCACCGCGCTGGTATCGGTGCCGGTAGCGCTGGCACTGGGGATTGGCGCAGCGATGTACCGCGGCAGTCGCCTGGATAGCGCGCTGAATTTCATCACCCTGTCACTGGTCGCCGTGCCCGAGTTTCTGGTGGCGACGCTGGCGGTGCTGATTTTCGCCGTCAATCTGGGTTGGTTGTCGGCGCTGTCCTATGGCGCCGATGTCAGCTCGCCATGGCAGTTCATGCGCACCTACGCGTTGCCGGTGATGACCCTGTGCTGCGTGATCGTGGCGCAGATGGCGCGCATGACCCGCGCTGCGGTCATCGACCAGCTGGACAGCCCGTATGTGGAAATGGCGCGCCTCAAGGGCGTCAGCCCGGTGCGTATCGTATTGCGCCATGCCTTGCCGAACGCCATCGGGCCGATCGTCAACGCCGTGGCACTGAGCCTGTCGTACCTGCTCGGCGGCGTCGTCATCGTCGAGACCATCTTCAACTATCCCGGCATCGCCAGCCTGATGGTCGATGCCGTGACCAACCGTGACATGGCCCTGGTGCAGGGCTGCACGATGCTGTTCTGCTCCGCTTACCTTGGGTTGGTGCTGATGGCCGACCTGTGTGCAATTCTTTCCAATCCGAGGCTGAGAACCCAATGACTCAATTCATTGCGAAATCGACGCCCGCAGCGCCGCAACCGGTGCTTCGCAAAAAAGCGTCCCTTCCGACCTCATGGCTTGGCCTGCTGGGCGCTACGGTGTGCTTCATCTGGCTGATGGTCGCCCTGTTCGGCCCCTGGCTGGCACCGCATCCGGTGGGCGAAGTGGTCTCCGACAACATGTTCGAAAACATGAGCGCAGCCTATCCGTTCGGTACGGACTACCTGGGCCGCGACATGCTCAGCCGCGTGCTGGTCGGCGCGCGCTTCACCGTCGGCCTGGCATTGATTTCTGCCGTGCTGGCCAGCGGCATCGGCACCCTGTGTGCGCTGCTGTCGGTGGTCGCGCCAAAATGGCTGGACGAAATCATCAGCCGCCTGATGGACGCGTTCATCTCGATCCCCAGCAAAATGCTGGCGCTGATCATGGTCTCGGCGTTCGGCTCGTCCGAGGTGCTGCTGATCTGCACGGCGGTGCTCAGCTACACCCCAGGCGCGTTTCGCATCGCGCGCAGTCTGGCGGTGAACATCGAGGCGCTGGAGTACGTGCAGGTAGCGCGCACACGCGGCGAGGGTCGTATCTACATTGCCTGCCGGGAAATCCTGCCGAACATGCTCAACCCGGTCATGACCGACCTGGGCCTGCGTTTCGGCTTCATCGTCCTGCTGCTCAGCGGCATGAGCTTTCTGGGGCTCGGTGTACAACCGCCTGACGCCGACCTTGGCTCGCTGGTCCGCGAGAACATCGGCGGGCTCAGCCAGGGCGCGCCGGCCATCGTGATCCCGGCCCTGGCCATCGGCACCCTGACCATCGGCGTGAACCTGCTCATCGACCGGCTGGCCTCGCGGCGCGGTCGTCGTTCGGGAGGGCATTGAGATGAGCCAGTTGATTCGTGTGCAAGACCTGCGCGTGGTTGCCGATGGCGACCACGGCGAGCTGGAGATCGTCAAAGGCGTCAGCTTTGCGCTGGAAAAAGGTGAAGTGCTGGCACTGATCGGCGAGTCGGGCTCCGGCAAGACCACCATCGCGCTGGCCCTGCTCGGTTACGCCCGACGCGGTTGCAAGCTGGCCGGCGGGGTGGTTCAAGTGGGCGCGCACGACATGCTCAGCCTGCCCGAAAGCCAATTGCAGGGCCTGCGTGGCAACCGCGTGTCCTACATTGCGCAAAGCGCCGCAGCCGCCTTCAACCCGGCGAAAAAGCTGATCGATCAGGTGATCGAGGGCGCGCTGATTCATGGTCTCGGCAGCCGTGCGGAACTGGAAGCCAAGGCCGTCGAGCTGTTCCGCGACCTGGCGCTGCCCAATCCGGAAAGCATCGGCCGGCGTTACCCGCATCAGGTCTCGGGCGGCCAGTTGCAGCGTGTCATGGCGGCCATGGCGCTGATCAGTGATCCTTTGCTGGTGATCCTCGATGAGCCGACCACCGCACTGGACGTCACCACGCAGATCGACGTGCTGCGCGCGTTCAAGCGGGTGGTGCGCGACCGGGGTGCCACCGCGGTCTATGTCTCCCACGACCTTGCGGTGGTGGCGCAGATGGCCGATCAGATCGTGGTGCTCAACGGCGGGCGGATCATCGAACAAAGCAGCACCGCCGCGCTGCTCAAGGGGCCAGTGGACGCCTACAGCCGCAGCCTGCTGGCGGCGGCGCGTCCGGATAAAGTGCTGAGCCCGGCCAGCGAGGTGGTCAAGGACAGCACGCTGCTGACCATCAAGGGCCTGACAGCGGGTTACGGCAAAAAGAACCTGCAGGGCATGCCGATGATTCGCGTGCTGGAAGACATCGACCTGACCATCCGCCGTGGTCAGGCCATCGGCGTGATCGGCGAGTCGGGGTCGGGCAAATCGACGCTGGCCCGTGTGGTCGCCGGTCTTCTGGACCCGGCGCATGGCAGCCTGACCTTCGACGGAGCCGACTTGTCCGGCACCCTGGCGGGACGTACCGAAGAGCAATTCCGGCGCATCCAGATGGTGTTTCAGAACGCCGACACCGCGCTCAATCCGATGCACAGCATCAGCGCGATTCTGGCGCGCCCGCTGAAGATGTATTTCGGTCTGAAGGGCAAGGCTCTGCGCGAGCGCATCGACGAACTGATGGACCTGGTGCGCCTGCCCCGCGAGCTGGCCGAGCGGCGCCCCAACGAACTGTCGGGCGGGCAGAAACAGCGCGTCAACCTGGCCCGTGCGCTGGCGGCCAAGCCCGACCTGATCCTCTGTGATGAAGTGACCTCGGCGCTGGATACCGTGGTGGGTGCGTGCATCCTTGAACTGCTCGGCGAACTGCGCCGCAAGCTCGGGGTTTCATACCTGTTCATCAGCCACGACATCTCCACCGTGCGCGCGCTGTGCGACGACATCGTGGTGATGTACAGCGGTCACAAGGTCGAAGAGGGCAGCCGCGAAGCCTTCAGCCGTGTGCCGTTCCACCCTTACACCGATCTGCTGGTGCATTCGGTGCCGGAACTGCGTCAGGGCTGGCTGGAAACCTGCGGTGTGACCAGCGGCAACCTGCCGCCCATCAGCGCACCGGCCAACAATCCGGAGCTGTGCACCTTCCTCAATCGCTGCCCGGCCCGAATCGAAGGCCTGTGCAACAAGACCGCGCCGGGCCGTCGCCTGATCGCAGGTGGCAGCGAGATCCTTTGCCACCGCGACAGCGACGAGCTGCAGGCCGTGCAAGAAAACCTGAATCCTGAAACCGTGGGAGCTTACGCATGAATGGCCGCTTTGTGAGGCTGGGCGAGCGCGATCGCTCGGTCGTAAGCCTGATGGTCGATGGCGCGCCCATCGAGGCATTGCAGGGCGATACCCTGATGGTGGCGTTGCTGACCCGCAAGGCGACATTACGCCAGTCCGAGTTCGACCCGGGACGCCGTGCAGGTTTCTGCCTGATGGGCGCCTGTCAGGATTGCTGGGTCTGGACCCGCAGTGGCGAGCGCCTGCGCGCCTGCTCCAACGAAGTCCGCGACGGACTCGACATCGTCACCACCCAACCGGAGGCGAAATGGCCACTTCTTCACGGTTAGACGTTCGCAACCCTGGCAGCCCCAGAGTGGTCATCATCGGCGCCGGCCCAGCAGGCACCCGCTGCGCCGAAACCTTGCTGGCCGCGGGCATCAAACCGATCCTGATCGACGAAAACCGGCGTGACGGCGGGCAGATCTATCGCCGTCAGCCAGAGGGCTTCAAGCGCGATTATTCAGCGCTGTATGGCACCGAAGCGGCCAAGGCGCGTGACCTGCATGAAAGCTTCGATCGCCTGCGCACGCAGATCGACTACCGCCCCGACACCCTGGCCTGGAACCTGACCCACGGCGAGCTGTGCTGTGCCAGCCAAGGCGTGCACACCGTGGTCGAATACGACGCGCTGATCCTGTGTGCCGGGGCCACCGACCGTCTGATGCCGATCAAGGGCTGGCAACTGGCAGGCACCTACAGCCTGGGCGGCTCGCAGATTGCGCTCAAGTCGCAATCGGTCTCGATTGGCAGTCGCGTGGTGTTCATGGGCAGCGGTCCGCTGCTGTACCTGGTCGCCAGCCAGTACGTCAAAGCCGGCGCCGATGTCGCTGCAGTGCTCGACACGTCACCGTTCGGCAAACGCGTCAGCGCGATGCCCAAATTGCTGGCGCGCCCCGGTCTGCTGCTCAACGGCATGAAACTGCTGGGCCAACTGTACAGCGCCGGGGTGCCGGTGCACCTGGGCGTGCAGCCCGAGGAAATCATCGGCAGCGAACAGGACGGCGTCACCGGCGTGCGTGTGAAGCTGGCCAATGGCACCTCGCTGGACGTCGATTGCGATGCCCTGGCGCTGGGTTATCACCTGCGTCCGGAAACCCAGCTGGCTGATCTGGCCGGCTGCCAGTTACGTTTCGACGACGCGTCCGGACAATGGGTGCTGGCAGTCGATGAGGAGGGCCGTACCTCGGTCAAAGGGTTTTACGCGGCGGGCGACGGCGCGAAGATTCGTGGCGCCGATGCCGCTGAACAGGCCGGTCGACTGGTGGCAATGGCGCTGCTGGAAGACCTCGGCCGACCTGTGGATAACTCGCGCCAGGCAGAAGTGCGCAAGAGCCTGGTGGCGATGGACCGCTTTCGGGTCGGGCTGGCCGAGGCGTTTCCGTGGCCTGCAGCCCAGGCGGCCGCCTTGCCGGATGAGGCCATTGTCTGCCGCTGCGAGATGATCAGCGCCGGTGAACTGCGCGGCGTCGTGCGTGAAAAGGGCGCCTGCGAAGTCAACCGCGCCAAGGCTTTCAGTCGCGTCGGCATGGGCCGCTGCCAGGGCCGTTACTGCTCGCAGGCCGGGGCCGAGGTGATCGCTGCCGAAGCCGGTGTGCCGGTCGAACAGGTCGGTCGTCAGCGCGGTCAGGCACCGGTCAAACCGTTGTCGATGCTGATCGACGAGGTGACATCATGAAGCAGCCAAAGGTAGACGTACTGATTGTCGGCGGCGGCTTCATGGGCTCGGCATCAGCGTTCTTTCTGCGCCAGCGCGGCAAGTCAGTGACGCTGCTGGAGCGCGACGTGATCGGCCAGTACGCCAGCGGCGTGAACTTCGGCAACGTACGCCGGCAGGGTCGGCATCTCGGTCAGCTGGAACTCGCCAACCGCTCCAGAGCCCTTTGGCAGAGGCTGCCGGAGCTGATCGGTGAAGACCTGGAATTCCTGCCCAGCGGCCACATGCGCGTCTGCTATCGCGAGGACGAAATCGCCGAACTGGAAGCCTATGCAGCGGCCCCGGAAGCCCGTGAGCTGGACCTGAAAATCTATAGCGGGAAAGCGCTGCACGAGCGCTTTCCGTTTCTCGGGCCGGACGTGAAGGGCGGCTCTTACGCGCCACACGATGGCCACGCCAACCCGCGCCTGGCAGCACCGGCTTTCGCCCGCGCAGCGATTCGGGCCGGGGCGCGGATCGAAGAGCGTACCGAAGTGGCTCATGTGGAAAAGGTCGGTAACGAATTCGAAGTCACCACCACTGACGGGCGCATTTTCAGCGCTGATCAATTGCTGATCACCGCTGGCGCCTGGGGACAGAAACTCTCCACGCAGTTCGGTGAATCCGTGCCGCTGGACACCCATGGTCCGCAGATGGCCGTCACCGAGCCGGTGCCGTATGCACTGCCGACAGTCATCGGCGTGTTCACCAAAATCCCTCACGAAGTGATCTACTTCCGGCAGATCGCCCGCGGCAACATCGTCATCGGCGGTGGTTTTCGCAGCAAGCCGGACATGATCAACCGCCGCGCCTACGTCGAACCGCGTAGCATCATCAATCAGGTGCAGCAGATGCGTCGCCTGTTGCCCGGCGTCGGCAACCTGAACATCATCCGCGTATGGAGCGGCATCGAAGGCTACACGCCGGACTCGCTGCCAGTGATGGGCCGCAGCGGCAAGGTCGACGGCCTGTTCTATGCGTTCGGCTTCTGCGGCCATGGCTTCCAGCTCGGTCCGGGCGTGGGCGACGTGATGGCCGAACTGATCAGCACCGGCACGACCAGCACCTCGATCAGCCCGTTCGACATTCGCCGGTTTGATGTCAGCCTTGTGGACAACCTCACTGAACAGACGAGTAAAGCCTCATGAGCCCCCGCGCACTGGAAATCCTCAAGCGTCTGATCGCTTTCGACACCGTGTCGTCGGAGCCGAACATGGCGCTGATCGAATACGTCCGCGAACTGCTGGCCAGCAAAGGCATCGAGTCGCTGATCGTCAAGGACGAGACCGGCAAGAAGGCCAACCTGTTCGCCAGTACCGGCCCGCGGGAAGTGCCGGGCGTGCTGCTGTCCGGCCACACCGACGTGGTTCCTGCGGCCGGTCAGGCGTGGACGATGCCACCGTTTCAGGCGACCCTGCGTGACGGGCGCATCTACGGCCGTGGCACCTGCGACATGAAGGGCTTTATCGCCCTGGCTATCGACGCGATGCTCGATGCTGCGGACATGCCCCTGACGCGCCCGCTGCAACTGGCGCTGTCCCATGACGAAGAGATCGGCTGCGTCGGCGTGCGGCGGCTGCTCGACGTCCTGCATCTGGCACCGGTACGTCCGTTCCTGTGCGTGGTTGGCGAGCCGACCCTGATGCAGTTCGCCGTCGGTCACAAGGGCAAGGCGTCCTATCGCACCTTCTGTCGAGGTCAGGAGGCGCATTCCTCGCTGGCCCCAAGAGCGGTCAACGCGATTCACCTGGCCAGCGACTTCATCGCCGAACTGCGCAAGAGCCAGAAGCAGATCGAACAGCAAGGCGCGCGTGACGAGGGTTACGACATCCCTTACAGCACCGTACACATCGGCCGTATCGATGGCGGCAAGGCGCTGAACATCGTGCCCAACCTGTGCACCCTGGAATTCGAATACCGCAACCTGCCGGGCGACAATCCCGATGCGTTGCTGGAGCAGTTGCGCGAGCGTGCCGAGGTGCTGGTACGTGAAGCGCGACAGCTGTCGGGTGTGGCAGACATCGAGATCGAGGTCATGAACGAATACCCGGCGCTGGAGACCCATCCAAGCGTTGAGGCGGTGCGCCTGCTGCACGCGTTTGCCGAGCCGGGCACACAGCACATCAAGGTCTCGTATGGCACCGAGGGCGGCCTGTTCGCCGGGCGCCTCAACGTGCCGGTCGTGGTTTGCGGTCCGGGTTCCATCGAGCAGGCACACAAGCCGGACGAGTTTATCGACGAGAGCCAGATGAACGCAGGCGAGCGCTTTTTGCAGAGCCTGCTGGGCTCGCTGAAGCAGTAGAGGCTGCCGTCCGCAGGCAAATTTCAGCATCGGACGCTGCCGTTATCGCGCTTTCAGCATCCTGGACTGTGGCGCCTGCCTAGACTGGCAATCATCCCGGAACAGGACTCGATCATGCTCAAGAATCAGTTGAAAGACCCCAGCCTGCTGGTAGACCGCGCCTACGTCGACGGGCAATGGATCAGCGCTGACGATGGTGCCACCCTGACCATCAGCAACCCGGCCACCGGCGAGGCGCTGGCGCAGGTGCCGGCCCTGCAGGGCGTCGAAACCCGGCGTGCCATCGAGGCGGCTGATCGCGCCTGGCCCGCGTGGCGTGCACGTCCCGCGGCCGAACGCGCGGCGCTGCTGGAGCGCTGGCATCAGGCGATGCTCGACAACGTCGAAGACCTGGCGCTGATCATGACCTTTGAGCAGGGCAAGCCGCTGAATGAGTCGCGCGGCGAGATCCGCTACGGTGCCAGCTTCGTCAAATGGTTCGCCGAGGAGGCACGCCGCTCATACGGTGAAACCATTCCCGCGCCCAGTGCAGACCGTCGTTTGATGACCCTCAAGCAACCAGTGGGCGTCTGCGCAGCGATCACACCGTGGAATTTCCCCAACGCCATGATCACCCGCAAGTGCGCGCCGGCCCTGGCTGCCGGGTGCCCGATCATCGTCAAGCCATCGGACCTCACGCCCTTGTCAGCCCTGGCGCTGGCGGTGCTGGCCGAACGCGTGGGCATTCCTGCCGGGGTGTTCAACGTCATCACTGGCATGCCCACCGGGATTGGCGAAGAGCTGACCAGCAACCCGGTAGTGCGCAAGATTTCCTTCACCGGTTCGACGCCGGTCGGCCGTCTGCTGATGCGCCAAAGCGCCGAACACATCAAGCGTCTGAGCCTGGAACTGGGTGGCAACGCGCCCTTCATCGTGTTTGACGACGCGGACCTGGAACAGGCGGTGACGGGCATCATGCTCAGCAAATTCCGCAACGCCGGGCAGACTTGCGTGTGCGCCAACCGGATTCTGGTGCAAAACGGCATTTACGACCGTTTCGCTGCACGGCTGGTGGAAGAAGTGAGCAAGCTCAAGGTCGGCAACGGACTGGAAGAGGGCGTGACCATCGGCCCGCTGATCAACCCGGCGGCGGTCAGCAAAGTCGCCCGGCATATCGACGATGCGCTGAGCCAGGGAGCGAAACTGCTGCACGGCGGTTCTCCTGACGGCACCAGCCAGTTCGTCCAGCCCACGGTATTGGGCGATACCCACGCAGGCATGCTGCTGGCCAACGAAGAAACCTTCGGCCCGGTCGCGCCACTGATGCGCTTCACAGATGAAGCCGAAGCGCTGGCACTGGCCAACGCCACGCCCTATGGCCTTGGCGCGTATTACTTCACCCAAGACCTGCGCCGCTCATGGCGTTTCGGCGAAGCGCTGGAGTTCGGCATGGTCGGCCTCAACACCGGCATCATCTCCATGGAAGTCGCCCCCTTCGGCGGCGTCAAGCAGTCCGGCCTGGGCCGCGAAGGCTCCAGCTACGGACTGGATGAATACCTGGAAGTGAAGGCGTTTCATGTGGGTGGGTTGTAGAGGCGGAGAAAACAGCGAGTCCCCTTCGCGAACAAGCGAAGCGTCGCCCGGTTCGCTCCTACGGCCTCCGGCCAGAATCAAAAGCAGACCGTATTCGCCTTGGCTTCTGCCCGA
>NZ_JAGPYR010000026.1:0-46265 GCF_020312125.1 Pseudomonas sp. P135 | reverse complement strand
TCTACAGCGTTACAACCGCGTGTCAAACTCTTTTTTCTCACCGCTGTCGATCACTCCAGACCCGACCTCCTTCCTCGCTGACTCTTCACTTCAAAACCTTGCAAACCATTGATCTACAAGGCTTTTTCGTTTCCGTCTGCGCCGGAAGTGGGGCGAATTATAGACACCTCAGCGAGGGCGTCAACCGTTATTTTGAACTTTTACCGATCTGGCCTTCGCAGCGCCGCCCAGACGCGGGATTCGCCGAGCAAACACGGGAATGCGCAGCAATAACAGGAATGCACCTATCCCCGCATACAGCGCCCACTCTTTAAGGTCGGCCCGGACAATCCAGAACATATGCAGCAGGCCCAGCCCCAGAATTACGTAGATGATCCTATGCAGCTTTTTCCAGCGTGCTCCCAGACGGCGCTGACTATAACGGTTGGAAGTCAGCGCCAGCGCAAGCAACCCCAGCAACGCCAGCGCACCGACGATGATATAAGGACGCTTGACCAGCTCGACACCCAACTGCCCCCAATCCAGCCCCAGAATGAACAGTGCGTACATGCTCAGGTGCAGCAACGCATAGGCAAAGCACCACAGGCCCAGCTGGCGACGCACCACAATCCACCCGGACCAACCGGTAAGGCGCTGCAACGGTGTCATGGAGAGCGTGATCAGCAGCATGACCAGCGTCGCCACTCCGAAGTTTTCCACAAGGACCTTGCCGGGATCAGGTCCGAGCGCAAAAATCCATGCCTGGTACAACCACCACACAGGCGCAATACAAGCGGCAAGAAATACAGCCAGACGCAAAAACGGATATCGCATCAATAGTCCTTCCGCAAATCCATGCCGGCGTACAAGGAACCCACCTCTTCCTCATAGCCATTGAACATTTTCGTGTCGCGCAGATTCGGGCTGAACAGACCGCTCGGCAAGCGGCGCTCGCGGGCTTGCGTCCAGCGCGGGTGATCGACAGTCGGGTTGACGTTGGCATAGAAGCCATACTCGTTTGCCGCAATGCTTTGCCAGGTGGTCTTCGGCTGCTCACTGACCAGACTGATACGCACGATGGACTTCACACTCTTGAAACCGTACTTCCATGGCACCACCAGGCGTAACGGTGCGCCATTCTGGTTAGGCAGCTCACGCCCATACATGCCCACCGCCAGAATCGCCAGAGGGTTCATCGCCTCGTCCAGACGCAGCCCTTCTACATAAGGCCAGTCGATCAGGGCAAAGTCCGAGCGCTGACCCGGCATGGACTTGGCGTCCTCCAGCGTTTCGAACCGGATGTATTTGGCTTTGGAGGTCGGCTCTACCTGCTTGAGCAACGCAGAGATCGGAAAACCGATCCATGGGATGACCATCGACCAGGCTTCGACGCAACGCAACCGGTAGATCCGCTCTTCCAGCTGGTAAGGCTTCATGAAGTCTTCGAGCGCATAGCGGCCAGGCTTGGCGACTTCACCATCGATCACGACACTCCACGGCTCGGTCTGCAGAGAGCCAGCGTTCTTGGCAGGATCGCCCTTGTCAGTACCGAACTCATAGAAGTTGTTGTAATGGGTTGCGTCCTTGAACGGCGTGATCGCCTCGTCCTGGACGTTGACCGCCTGCCATTTCGTGGCAGGCAGTTTTTCCGCGAACCAGCCTGGCGCTTTGCCTGGCTCTACATCGGCATACCGCGAAGCATCTGCGGCCCCCGCCCAGCGCGGCATTGCCGTGACGGCAAGACCTGCAAGCGAGCTGGCGAGCAATGTGCGTCGCGAGAGATAAATGGATTCAGGCGTGACGTCCGACTCTTTGGAGTCGGACGCAGAAGGAAGTTTGATTAACATGATGACTCCGCAGGCCAGGGAACTGATGCACCAATAGACTACGGAGTATGGTGGAAATTAGATCATTGACTAGGCCTTGCGGCGACGTAGCAGATACTGAATGGGGCCGGACAGAGCGTAAGCGAGAAATATCAGCAGCAAAATGCGCGGCGGGTCGCTGAATACGACAGCAAACACCAAGACCACCGCCAGAATCGCAACGAACGGCACGCGGCCCTTCAAGTCCAGCTCCTTGAAGCTGTTGTACTTGATGTTACTGACCATCAGCATACCGGCGGCCGCGACCAGCAACGCAACGAGAAACGACAGCTTGGAGCCCTGAATCCCGAAATCGCTGAATGCCCAGACCGTGCCGGCCACTACACCTGCCGCTGCCGGACTGGCCAGGCCGATGAAGTAGCGCTTGTCAGCCTTGCCGACCTGCGTATTGAAGCGCGCCAGACGCAATGCGGCGCCGGCTACATAGATGAAGGCAACCATCCAGCCGACCTTGCCCATGTCGCCCAGCGCCCAGCCAAATGCCAGCAACGCCGGGGCCACACCAAAGGCAACCATGTCGGACAGCGAATCGTACTCGGCGCCAAACGCGCTTTGCGTGTTGGTCATGCGCGCCACACGACCATCCAGGCCGTCGAGCACCATGGCCACGAAGATCGCAATCGCAGCGAATGCGAAATACTTGCTTGCCCCGGCAAAATCACCGGCGCTCATGGCGCTTTGCGCACTCATGGAGCTGATGATGGAGTAGAAACCCGCGAACAGATTCGCCGTGGTAAACAGGTTGGGAAGCAGGTAGATACCCCGATGCCGGACCTGCCGGCCTTCGGCGTCATGGCCCTCTTCCACGTGTTCATCGATAGGTAGCAGACTTTCAGCGTCAGAGGCCTTGACGGGCTCTTCAGGACGTTCGCTCATGGAGATTACCTTGCAGCGGTATGAAAAGGTTCGACACAGATCTGCGGCGACGGTTCGCCAGCAAACGATGCAGCTTTATACCAGAGCCTGACCCAGAACGAAAAAGCGCGACCGATGGGTCGCGCCTTTTCCTGTAAACCAGCTGTAGTCCGGCGGTGAACCGGAAAAGCTTAGTTCTTGTCCTTGTCGACGATTTTGTTCGCCGCGATCCAAGGCATCATCGAGCGCAGTTTTTCACCGATGATTTCGATACCGTGCGCAGCGTTGTTACGACGCTTGGCAGTCATCGACGGGTAGCCGGTAGCACCTTCGCTGATGAACATCTTCGCGTATTCGCCGTCCTGGATGCGCTTCAGAGCGTTGCGCATGGCCTGACGGGATTCGGCGTTGATGACTTCAGGGCCGGTGACGTATTCGCCGTATTCGGCGTTGTTGGAGATCGAGTAGTTCATGTTGGCGATACCGCCTTCGTACATGAGGTCAACGATCAGCTTCAGTTCGTGCAGGCACTCGAAGTAAGCCATTTCCGGCGCGTAGCCAGCTTCGACCAGCGTTTCGAAACCAGCCTTGACCAGCTCGACAGTACCGCCGCACAGAACAGCCTGCTCGCCGAACAGGTCGGTTTCAGTCTCGTCCTTGAAGGTGGTTTCGATGATGCCGGTACGGCCGCCGCCAACGCCCGAAGCGTAGGACAGGGCAACGTTCTTGGCATTGCCGGAAGCATCCTGATAAACCGCGATCAGATCAGGGATACCGCCGCCTTTGACGAACTCGGTACGCACGGTGTGGCCCGGGGCCTTCGGCGCGATCATGATCACGTCGAGGTCAGCGCGCGGCACAACCTGGTTGTAGTGGATCGCGAAGCCGTGGGAGAACGCCAGTGTTGCGCCCTTTTTCAGGTTCGGCTCGACTTCGTTCTTGTACAGCTGGGACTGGAACTCGTCCGGGGTCAGGATCATGACCAGGTCGGCGGCAGCAACGGCAGAAGCGACGTCAGTCACTTTCAGGCCATGAGCCTCGGCCTTGGCGACAGTGGCCGAACCTTTACGCAGGCCGACAGTGACATCAACGCCGGAGTCTTTCAGGTTGCACGCCTGAGCGTGGCCTTGCGAACCGTAACCGATGATGGCGACTTTCTTGCCCTGAATGATCGAAAGGTCACAGTCTTTGTCGTAGAAAACTTTCATGGAAATCCCCTGTTATCTTGGCCACGCAGGCCATTTGCTTAATTGATTTAAATGCTCAGCACTTTGTCGCCACGGGCAATGCCCGTTACGCCACTGCGTACTGTTTCCAGGATAGCGGCGGTGCCGATGGCCTGAATGAAGCTGTCCAGTTTGTCGCTCGTGCCGCTCAGTTGCACGGTGTAGACGCTGGCGGTCACGTCGACGATCTGCCCGCGGAAGATATCCGTGGTGCGCTTGATCTCCGCACGCTGCGCGCCGGTGGCCTTGACCTTGACCAGCATCAGTTCGCGCTCGATGTGAGCGCTTTCCGACAGGTCGACCAGCTTGACCACTTCGATGAGCTTGTTGAGGTTCTTGGTGATCTGCTCGATCACCTCATCATGACCTACGGTGGTGAGCGTCAGACGCGACAGGGTCGGGTCTTCGGTCGGCGCAACCGTCAGGCTTTCGATGTTGTAGTTACGCTGGGAGAACAGACCAACGACGCGCGACAGTGCACCCGGTTCGTTTTCCAGCAGCAGGGAAATGATATGGCGCATGATTATGTCCGCTCCGTCTTGCTCAACCACATATCGCGCATGGAGCCGTCCTTGATTTGCATCGGATAGACGTGCTCGGTCACATCGACCTGAATATCCATGAACACCAGCCGGTCAGTCATGGCAAAGGCTTCTTCCATCTTCGGCTTCAGATCCTTCAGGTCAGTGATACGCATGCCGACGTGACCATAGGCCTCGACCAGCTTGACGAAATCAGGCAGCGACTCCATGTAGGAATGCGAGTGACGCGCGCCGTAGCTCATGTCCTGCCACTGGCGGACCATGCCCAGCACACCGTTGTTGAGCAGAATGATCTTCACCGGCAGGCCGTACTGCAGGCAGGTCGACAGCTCCTGAATGTTCATCTGGATACTGCCTTCGCCGGTCACGCAGGCCACGTGCTCGTCCGGGAAACTCAGTTTCACGCCCATTGCTGCCGGAAAACCAAAGCCCATGGTGCCCAGGCCGCCCGAGTTGATCCAGCGGTTCGGCTTGTTGAAGCGGTAGTACTGCGCAGCGAACATCTGATGCTGACCGACGTCCGAGGTGACATAAGCGTCGCCCTTGGTGACTTCGCACAGCGTTTCGATAACGGCCTGCGGCTTGATGACTGTGCCATCGCCACGGTTGTACGGGAACAGATCCCCCGTACCGCGCCACTCGTCAATCTGCTTCCACCACGCAGCAACGGATGCCTTGTCGGGTGTCTCGCCGATCTCTTTCAAGGTGGCAACCATTTCGGTCAGCACGCTTTCGACAGGACCGACGATAGGCACGTCGGCCTTGATGGTCTTGGAGATCGAAGCCGGGTCGATATCGATGTGAATAATCTTGGCGTTCGGGCAGAACTTGCTGGCGCCGTTGATGACTCGGTCGTCGAAGCGCGCGCCGACGGCCAGGATCACATCGGTGTGGTGCATCGCGAGGTTGGCGGTGTAGCTGCCGTGCATCCCGAGCATGCCGACGAACTGGCGATCCGTGCCCGGATAGCACCCAAGCCCCATCAGGGTGTTGGTTACCGGTGCATCGAGCAGTTGCGCCAGCTCGGTCAGTTGCGCCGAAGCATTGCCCATGATCACCCCGCCACCGGCGTAGACGATAGGACGCTTGGCCGCCAGCAGCATCTCGACGGCCTTGCGGATCTGACCGGAATGGCCACGAACCGCCGGGCTGTAGGAGCGCAGCTTGGCTTTTTTCGGGAAGACGTATTCGAATTTTTCGGCCGGGTTGGTCATGTCCTTCGGAATATCGACGACCACCGGGCCCGGACGACCGGACTGTGCCAGGTAGAAAGCCTTTTTCAGGACGTCCGGGATTTCCGACGGGTGCTTGATCATGAAGCTGTGCTTCACGATCGGCCGGGAGATACCGATCATGTCGGTCTCCTGGAACGCATCGGTGCCCACCAGCGTACTGGCTACCTGACCGGACAGGACCACCATCGGAATGGAGTCCATGTACGCCGTGGCGATACCGGTAATGGCATTGGTTGCACCAGGACCCGAGGTCACCAGCACCACGCCTGCCTTGCCGGTAGCCCGCGCATAGCCATCGGCCATGTGCGTGGCAGCCTGCTCGTGGCGAACAAGGATGTGGCTCACCGCCGGTTCTTTGAACAGAGCATCGTAGACATGCAGGAGGGCACCACCGGGGTACCCATAGATATGCTCAACGCCTTCGTCACGCAAAAAGCGGACGACCATTTCAGCGCCAGATAAAAGCTCCACGTTGTTCACCTCTAAAACGCCAGAATACCGCCCACTCCGGGACGGGTCTTAATAGGTTTACTGCCAGCAGAGCATGAGCGACGGTGGTCGCCGACTACGTCAGCACTGACTGAGCAAGTATTGGGAGGTCCCTGAGTGTTGCGGAACATTCCCACCCAGCGCGAGGTAACGCGTTGCGGGTGTTACAGGTCGGCGCGGGTGTGCGCCTCATGATCTACCGAGAGGGTCTGCTTCTGGCAGTCCTTCTACAGCGAACTTTGGATTGTTGTGATTCCCCCCCTTCAAGTCAAGCGATCCGTGCGCTTTCTTGACACCCGACAAGTGAAATCGCACCGTTTCGGACTGAAATGCACTGTTATGGTAGCTTTCTGCATGCACAGACTTTCAAGGACCCGACATGCATTGGATGATTCTCGCCGCCGCGCTGGCCATCAGCGCAACCAGCCAGGCCGCTTCGATCTACAAGTGGGTGGATGCCCAGGGCGTAACGCACTTTGATGCCCAGCCCCCCACTGGCCAGCCGGTGCAGGAAATCAATGTGCAGACTCCGCCACCTGCCGCCGCGCCGGGCATGCCTGCGGACGACGGGGCTGCGCAACAACGCGAGATTGACCAGAAAGTCAAAAGCCAGGTGAAGGCTCAGGAAGCCAAGCGCGCGGAAAATTGCGAAACCCTGCGCACCAATCTTGCGCAGTTGCAAAACAATCCGCGAGTGCGCGAGCAGGTTGGAGGAGAATCAAGGCGCCTTACGGATGAGAACCGCAAGACGCGTATCGAAGAAACCAACAAGGCGATCAGCGAATACTGCCGCTAGAAGCGCGCCGATCAGCGCGCTGCTGTGATCAGCTGGTCGAACCGCGCCAGGTGCGCTTGCAGCTGCCGGGTTTCACTCATGCACCCGGCATAGACCATCTCGGCCATTTCCAGAATGCCGGAAGCATTGGGCAACGGCAGGTCGCGCTCGAGGATGACCTTCATCCGCGGCAGGAAAATCCACTGCAGCCACTGGGCGAACTCCAGGGTATCGACGCTGAACGGTTCCTGACTGGCGAGCGCCTGCTCGCTGGGCGGCGTGGTATCCCACCAGCCCAGCACGCGCAACTCGCGCTCTATCAGCAACAGTTGCTCGGCAACCTCAGGTAAACGTCCGTCCATCAGCGAGCCTTTTGACGAGCCAGGGCAGCACCGGCCGCGTCACCCTGCTTTTCGCGTGACTGAGCGATCAATCCCCACAGACTGGCCTGCAGGCTGGTACGCCCGTTGGCGTAAGTCAGACCACGACGTGCCAGCTGCTCGGCCTGGGCCGCATCGCCCTGAGCCAGACGCACCTGAGCCAGACGATAGAGCACTTGCGGCTCGCGCGGTGCAACCCGCTGCGCACGCTCGAGACTGGACGACGCGCCATTGAGATCGCCACTGGTCTGCTGTTGCTGGGCGGTGGTCAACAATGCCAGTACAGGCCCGTCAAGCTGCTCGTCCTCCGACAGACCGCCACCGCTGGACGGGATCCCGGTCGGGGCAGAAGCGGCCGGCATGCTGTAGCTGTTGTTTGCGGGAGCCTGACTGACCGGGGCCTGGGTGACCGGCGCAGCATCGACAGGCGGAGTGTTGACACTGAACGGCGCCTGACTGGCTGGCGCAGAGTAACTCTGTCCTGCATCGGCGCCACCCGCGCCCGGCACCATCACTACGACGCCCGAGTCCTGCGGCACGGCTTGCGGCTGCTGTTGCACAGGCGCCGTGTTGGTCCGGTAAGTACCGTTACGCGACGCTGCCGCACCTTCGCCATTGGACACCTTGGAGCTCGAATCCACGACCGGAATCGAGCCGCGTTCCACACTGGCGCAGCCGTTCAGCAAGGCCAGTGCCGTTAAAGCTGGAATCCACCATTTATTCACTTGAAAACCTCGATTGCCTAGTTCAACCAACCCTTGACCCAGTCCATCACCTCAGTGGCAGGTGCCGGAGCGCCGCCGCATGTCGCGCCGGGCTGGGGCTCACTGCCGCGAATATACGGCATCTGCACGGCATTCGGGCAGCTTGCATCCGACCCCTGACCGGTCTGCGCATCGACCCACGCCTGAACGACGTTGTCCGGCATCGCCATGTCCAGCGGCAGCGGGCCGGCCTTGCGCATGAAACTGGTCCAGACCTGCAGGGCACCGGTGGCACCGGTAAACGGTGTCTTGCCGTTGTCGTCGCGCCCCATCCACACCACCGCCAGCAGGTCCTGACTGAACCCGGCAAACCAGCTGTCACGCGAGTCGTTACTGGTACCGGTCTTGCCCGCCAGATTCAACGAGCTCGGCAATACGTTGTAAACAGATTTGCCCGTACCTTCGCGCATGACCCGCTGCATCGCATTCTGCACCAGGTATATGGCACCCGGATCGAAGCGCTGTTCAATCTGGAACGGATAACGCTTGAGTGGCTCGCCTTCCGCGGTGAGCACGCTGCGAATACCACGCATCGGCGTATTGAACCCGCCGCTGGCGATGGTCTGATACATGGTGGCCACTTCCATCGGACTCAAGCCACCCGCACCCAGCAGCATCGACGGATAGGTCGGCCATTCGCGCGTCACACCCAGTTTGGCCAGTGTCTTGAACACGTTTGGAATGCCCAGTTCAAGACCCAGCTTGGCGGTCGACAGGTTGTAAGAGTGCGCCAGCCCCTGATACAGGAAGATATTGCCGTGTGACTTGTGATCGTAGTTCTGCGGTTTCCATATCTGGCCATCGGCGCCTTTGACCTGGAACAGTTCGTCGGCAATCCAGCTGGTCAAGGTGTACTGGCTTGGCCGCTCAAGTGCCGTCAGGTAGATAGCCGGCTTGACCAGCGAGCCGATCGGACGCACCGCGTCGATCGCCCGGTTGAAGCCCGAGAACCCGGCCTCACGCCCACCGATCAACGCCTGCACTTCGCCGGTTTCAGGATTGGTGACGACCATGGCCGACTCCACTTCATCAGAGCCCTTGCGCCCGGCGAGCTTCTTGAACGTGTCGTCCATGGCCGCCTGGGACTTCATCTGCAGGATCGGATCGAAGCTGGTAAAGATCCGCAGCCCTTCTTCGGTCAGGTCTTCGTCGCGATAGTCTTCGCGCAGCTGACGCTTGACCAGATCGAGGAACGCCGGGAACGAGCTGTCGGCGAGGGTCCCGGTCTTGGTCACACCCAGTGGCATTTTTTTCGCAGCAGCGACTACTTCGGGAGTGGCGACGCCCTGCTGCTCAAACAGGTCGAGCACCAGATTACGACGCTCCAGAGCACGCTCCGGATTGCGCCGCGGGTTGTAGAAGGAAGGCCCCTTGACCAGTCCGACCAGCATCGCCACCTGATGGATTTTCAGCTCGGACAGCGGCTGGCTGAAGAAATACTGGCTGGCCAGACCGAAACCGTGAACGGCGCGCTGGCCGTCCTGCCCGACGAACACTTCGTTGAGATAGGCCTCGAGGATTTCCTGCTTGCTGTAATGAATCTCCAGCAGAACGGCCATCATGGCTTCGGTCAGCTTACGGGTAAGGCTGCGTTCATTGGTCAGGTAGAAGTTCTTGACCAACTGCTGGGTCAGCGTACTGCCGCCCTGGCGCATCTGCCCCTGCGAGGTATTGACCCAGATCGCCCGGGCAATGGACTTGGGCGACACGCCGAAGTGGTGATAGAAATCCCGGTCCTCGACCGCTACCAGCCCGTCGAGCAGATAGGGCGGCGCCTGATCCAGCTTGATCAGGATCCGGTCTTCCAGATTCTTCGGGTACAGGCCGCCGATCAGCAAGGGCTCGAGTCGTGCCACCGCAAGCTTGGCACCATTGCCCGAAGACAGGTCGGCTACATAGTCACCGGAAAAGCGCACGCGCACCTGCTGCGCTGCATCAGTGCCTTCGTAAAACTGAAAGCCACGCGTATTGAGGTCGACGGTATTGCCGTTCACCGCAGCGGCGCCGGGACCATTCGCCACGCTTTCGCGGCGATAGCCCAGGGCGTCGAGTTCGATGAGAAAGTCATCGCGGCTCAGCTTCTGTCCGACGAACAGCTCCAGCGGCCGTGCATAGACCTTGGCCGGGATGGTCCAGCGCTTGCCGGAGAATTTTTCCTGGACGATTGCATCGAGATAAATGGCCAGGCCGCCGAGCAGAACCAGGCCGACAATACCGAGCTTCAACGCCCAGCCCAGCCACTTGTTAAGGCTGCGGGGAGGTTGTTTTTTTGCAGAACGAGAGGTGCGGGATCGAGTCATGGGCGCGGATTATACGCACTTTACCGAGGATCGACAGACGCCCGAGTCAGCGGTTTGCAGCCTCGCGCCAAGCGGCCATAATGGCGGCATCGTGTACTTACATTTTGAACACATTCCTGAAGGATCGACCGTGAGCCAGTCTTTGATTGCTGCCCTGCAGAACCCTGCCCTCTTCCCCCATCCGGTGGAGAGTTTCCAGGTCATCGAAACGCACATTTCCTGGGTGCTGCTGACGGGTCCGTATGCCTACAAATTCAAAAAGCCGATGAACTTCGGCTTTCTGGATTTCACCACGCTGGCCCTGCGCAAGCACTTCTGCGAAGAAGAGTTGCGCCTGAATCAGCGTCTGACCGACGATCTCTACATCGAAGTCCTGCCAATCACTGGCACAGAGGACACGCCGCAACTGGGCGGCGACGGTGAAGCGATCGAATACGCGCTGAAGATGAAACAGTTCTCGCAGGATGGCCTGCTGAGCACGCTGCAGGCCAACGGTGAATTGACGACTGCGCACATCGACGAACTGGCGCGCCAGATTGCCGGTTTTCACCTGACCTCGCCGCAGGTCGGAGCTGAAAGCGAACTGGGCTCGGCTGACAGCGTGATGGCCCCGGTGGTACAGAATTTCGAGCAGATTCGCCCGCTGATCAGCGAAAAATCCGACCTGGCACAGCTTGATGCCCTGCACGCGTGGGCAGAGTCGAGCTTTGCGCGACTCAAGCCGTTGCTGGCCCACCGCAAGGCCGATGGGTTCATCCGTGAGTGCCATGGCGACATTCATCTGGGCAATGCGACGGTGATTGATGGCAAGGTCGTGCTGTTCGACTGCATCGAGTTCAACGAGCCGTTCCGCAAGACCGATGTCTATGCCGACATCGGCTTTCTGGCAATGGACCTTGAAGACCGTGGCCTGAAGTCGCTGTCACGGCGTTTGATCAGTCAGTACCTGGAAGTCACCGGCGACTACGCGGGCCTGGAGCTGTTGAATTTCTACAAGGCCTACCGCGCAATGGTCCGCGCCAAGGTGGCACTGTTCAGCCAGCCGGCCGATGCCGACGGCTTGCAGCGCGCGGCGACGCTTCGTCAGTACCGCAACTATGCCAATCTGGCCGAGAGCTACAGCGCCATCCCTTCACCGTTTCTGACGATCACCCACGGTGTCTCTGCCGTTGGCAAAAGCCACGTGGCGATGCGTCTGGTGGAATCGCTGGGCGCCATCCGCCTGCGCTCGGACGTAGAGCGCAAGCGCCTGTTTGCCGGCCAGGGTCAGGATCTGTATGACGCGCAAGCCAGCAGCACAACCTATGCACGCCTGCATGAGCTGGCCACCGCAACCCTGCGCGCAGGCTTCTCGGTGGTAATCGATGCCACTTACCTCAAGCGCGAGCAGCGCGATGCGGCGGCAAAGATTGCCGAAAACACCGGCGTCCCGTTCCTGATTCTGGATTGCGAAGCACCGCAGGCGGTGATCGCTGGCTGGCTTGCGCAGCGTCAGGCACAGGACAACGACCCCTCTGACGCGACACTGGAAGTCATCGAGGCTCAGCAGGCCAGTCGCGAGCCGCTCGGCGCCGACGAAATCCTGCGCAGCAAGAAGGTTGCAACCAACGTCAGCAGCGATCTGGACAGCCTTATCGACAACCTGCGTCAGCGCCTGCCGGGTCTGTAAAACGACACATGGCCGTTGAGCGGTTAGCGCTTCACGGCCTTACAATGATGGCGATATACTGGCGCCACAATTCCAACGCAATGACATGTCGGAGGCCATCATGAGCCACCCCAAACAGATCGACTCACCGCTTTATATGCTGCTGCGCAAAGATGACGTCGAAGGTTTCAATCAAGAGAAACCGCGAACCGGCACCATCGACATGGTGGGGGGCGACTTCAGGGGGCTGGACCTGCGCGCGCTGGACACCGCCAATATCGACTTCACCGACGCCTATTTTCGCTCTGCCGACCTTCGTGGCCTGGACCTGCGCAATACGCCGATGGAAGGTGCGAGCATCGCTCATGCACAGATTTCAGGCGTGTTCTTCCCGGCTGAACTCTCGGCTGACGAGATTCTGATGTCGGTGAATTTCGGCACGCGCCTGCGCTACCGTACCCACTGATACCGCAAAAACGTTGCAGCCTGCACGCGCAATGCACAGCAGGCTGGCGATGTAGCGCCCTGCTTTCACCCCTTCTTCCCTCGCATGCGCAACCCGCTCGCCACTGAGGCTACGCTGTACTCCGTCACGTTTAATCCATGAATATCCTGCCTGAATCACCCGCAGGCACAGGCACGCGTGCGACCAAAAGAAATGTTGACTTACAAATGAGAATCGTTATGATTATCACATCCGGTCGCGAGACTGGACGGTAGCCTGAAAGACCTTGGTTCGGACTTTCAGATTATCTCCTCATCAGGCTAATCACGGTTTTTGACCCGGCTCTTTGCCGGGTCTTTTTTTGTCCGGCGCAAAGCCATCGATCATTCAAAAGCCATCGCCACCACCATGCGACTCGAGCAGGCCGAGCCTTGCCAGCAAGTCGTCCAGCACGCTGGAGCCGCCCAGCCGAAAGCGCCCGGCGTTGATCCATTGCAGGCCAAATCGCGCGCGGACCAGTGCCATGTAAACACGCGCCTCGTCGAACGTACGGATCCCGCCTGCAACCTTCAGCCCTACTTGCCCGCCTACGTCGGCAATGGACTCCAGCATGATCCGTGCAGCCTGCGGCGTGACATGCCTGGCGGCCTTGCCGGTGCTGGTCTTGATGAAGTCAGCGCCCGAAACGATCGCATCGCGGCAAGCGTCGAGGATCATTTGCGAGTCACGCAAGTCACCGGTTTCAAGCGTCGCTGTAAGCCTCACCTGCCCGGCACACAAGGCCGAACACGCCGAGATCATCGCCAGGCCGGGCTGCCGGTCTCCGCCGAGCAGCGCGCGAAAGGGATACACGACGTCGATTTCATCCGCGCCAGCCATCAGCGCAGCACGTACCTGGGCGATGACGGACTGAACATTGCTGCTGCCATGAGGGAAATTGACCACGGCGACGACCTTGATATGACGAGCCTGTAAGCGATCCAGCGTGGTGCGTGCCAGACACACGAAACGTTGCTGGACGCTGACCGCTGCAACCGGCCCCACAGGCGTGCATGCGCGCCGACAGATGCCGACAATGCGCTGCTCCGTGTCGTCTGTATTGAGGGCAAACAGCTCAAGCAGCCCGATGACCTGACGCGCCAGCCGCTCATCATCTGCTGTCATCTCTTTCATAGTGTTTCCGCTCTGCAAAACATGAGCGGACGATATACAGCTGCAAGGCTGACAGGTGCGAGCGGCGTACTTAAAGACGATGGCTACAAAAAGACAGGAAAGAACCGACGCATCCTGTGATGACTTCAACGTAACGCAGCGCATCAATCCGAAGAAAATGACAGACTTGTCCGATCAGGCATCGACCCGAAAACTGGCACCCGAAGAATGGGCCTATGGAGGCTTCTTGATATTCCTTTGCACTTCAAGTCACCTGCCCGAAGCTCATAGCAAAGGCTTTGCGCTGGGCGAACATGCGCTGTTTGCCGTGCGTCGTCAGGGCGCGGTGTTTGTCTACAAGAACCGCTGCCCGCATCGCGGCATTCCGCTGGAATGGCAACCCGATCAATTTCTGGACAGCAGTGCAAGCCTGATCCAGTGCGCGACGCATGGGGCGTTGTTTCTGATCGAGAACGGCGAATGCGTTGCCGGGCCTTGCGAAGGTCAATCCTTGACCGTCATCAAAAGCCGTGAAGACGCCGAGGGCATCTGGGTGTCGCTGCATCTGGAGGCCTGACGAAGTCTGAGCCGCCTGTAGCCAGACGCCTCAATCCAGCCCGTGCACCTGCAGGCGCCGGTCGATAAAAATCTCTTCCGACGTCAGTTGCGCACCGTAGGCGAGAATTTGCACACCGGCATCGATGGCTTCACGCAACGCCGCCGCGTAGGCAGGATCAATCTCCTGCGCCGGCCGCACAGCGTCGATACCGGTGAGATTGACGCAATACAACAGCACGGCGCGCACGCCTTCGCGCGCCAGCGTCGCCAGTTCGCGCAGGTGCCGCGCGCCGCGCTGGGTCACCGCATCGGGGAATGCCGCCACGCTGGAACCATCGAATCCCAGAGTGACACTTTTAACTTCCAGATACAGATAGCCATCCGGGTACTCCAGACGAAAGTCCACACGACTTTTTTCCTGTCCGTAAGCCACCTCGCGCTTGAGCGCCGTGAACCCCGTCAGTTCGCTGATGACCCCGGCGCGCAACGCCTCTTCAACCAGCGTATTGGCCCGTCCGGTATTGATACAGGCCAGGCGACCCTGCGGGGTTTCGCTGATTTCCCAAGTGCCCGGCAGTTTGCGCTTGGGGTCATTCGAGCGACTGAACCACACGCGCCCGCCGGGCATCATGCAGTTGAGCATCGAACCGGTGTTAGGGCAGTGAATGGTCAGCAATTCACCGCTATCGGTTTCGATATCAGCGAGAAAGCGCTTGTAACGCACCAGCAGACGACCCTGTTCAAGCTGCGGAGAAAAACGCATCAGACACCCCAGCTACGCAGACCACGAGCGATTCGCTCGACCGCCTGCTCAAGGCGCGGCAGGCTCTGCGTGTAGGCAAAGCGCACATGGTGCCCGGCCTGAAAACGGCCGAAATCGAGGCCTGGTGTAAAGGCGACGTGCTCGGTTTCCAGAAAGTGCCGGCAAAAGGCAAAGGCATCGCCGCCAAACGCGGAGATGTCGGCATACAAATAAAAGGCCCCTTCCGGCTCGACGGCAATACCGAAACCCAGTTCGCGCAGCGCTGGCAGCAGAAAGTCCCGGCGGCGGCCGAACTCGGCGCGCCTCTGCTCGAGTATGGCCAGTGTCTGCGGCTCAAAGCAGGCAAGCGCGGCATGTTGCGCCATGCTTGGCGCGCTGATGTAGAGGTTCTGGGCCAGCTTTTCCAGATCGGCCACGGCATCCTGTGGCGCGACCAGCCAGCCCAGACGCCACCCGGTCATGCCGAAATACTTTGAAAAACTATTGAGAACGAAAGCGTCGTTATCCACTTCCAGCACACTGCTGGCGTCCACACCGTAGGTCAGGCCGTGATAGATCTCGTCCACCACCAAGTGGCCATTGCGGGCTTTCAGTGCCTGAGACAAGGCTGCCAGTTCGTCGCGGCTCAACAGGGTGCCGGTCGGATTGGCCGGTGACGCCACCAGAGCGCCGACACTGTTGTGATTCCAGTGCGTGGCCACCATCTCAGGGGTCAGTTGATAACGCTGTTGCGGACCGACGGGCACCAGTTGCGCCTCGCCTTCTATCAGGCGCAAAAAGTGACGATTGCACGGGTAGCCAGGGTCGGCCAGCAACCAGTGCCTGCCCGGATCGACCAGCAGACTGCTGGTCAGCAACAAGGCGCCTGAACCGCCCGGCGTGACCAGAATCCGCTGAGGATCAATGTCGACGCCGTAACGCTGAGCGTAAAACCCGGAAATGGCCTCACGCAGTTGCGGCAGACCGCGCGCGGCGGTGTAACGCGTCTTGCCGTCCGCCAGTGCCGCCTGGCCAGCCTTTATGATGGGCTCTGCAGTGGTGAAATCGGGCTCGCCGATTTCAAGGTGAATCACATCATGACCCGCCGCCTGCAATTCATTGGCACGCGCCAGCAACGCCATGACATGAAAAGGTTCTATGGCGCGACTGCGCGCACTGTAAGGCTGGCTCATGGATATTCCTTTAAAGGGCGGATGTTAAAACATGATTGTCATCACGGCGCGCCATGATTCTACCCAACCACCCGCCCGACGGTGCATTTGCGGACTGAAAAGCGCGGTCTCCAAACGCTGAATAAAAGAAAGCTACGACGGTGCGCAGCGACTAGAGTTCATTTAGATGCAGGGCAGATGCGAAATGGCCATCTCCATAAGAAGACGGCGTCGTCATGCTCGACAACCGGGAGTAGCGCACTCCGATTTGATCTGGTAAGTTCGCCCGCTTGCAGCTGCAGGGCCGACGGGTGTCGGTGATGGAACAATCCTGCGCAATAGATTAGAAGAGTGAGAGGCGGTCCAGACATGCCCACCCCAGAAAAGCAACAGAACCATCTAATCAGCGGCTTTGAGCCCTACGTGCCAACGAAGGGTGAAGAGTACATGGGCGAGCCGATGCGCGCGCACTTCACCAAGATCCTGAACAAGTGGAAGCAGGACTTGATGCAAGAGGTCGACCGAACGGTAGACCATATGAAGGACGAAGCTGCCAACTTCCCCGACCCGGCAGACCGTGCCAGTCAGGAAGAAGAGTTCAGCCTTGAACTTCGTGCCCGCGATCGCGAACGCAAGTTGATCAAGAAGATCGACAAGACGCTGCAACTGATCAAGGACGAAGAATATGGCTGGTGCGAATCCTGCGGCGTAGAGATCGGCATCCGCCGTCTTGAGGCTCGCCCGACTGCAGACCAGTGCGTCGACTGCAAGACCCTCGCAGAAATCAAGGAAAAACAGGTCGGTAAATGACCTGGGGCCGCCTTTGACTGAAAAGACGCTTCGGCGTCTTTTTTTGTGCCTGTTGAAGCACTATGACAGCGAATCTTGCTCCCACTCCTTGCTCATCGCTGTCCACAGCCCAACTGACTCCCATGCGCTCTTTGATCGCGATGGCACTGACGACGCAGAGTGCGACGTTAGTGACGGCTGAGTCCTGCCACTGATCCGGGGGTAGCCTGGCAGGACGCCAGGCTAGCCGCACCGCGCCATGGATGGCGCGTTGCGGCGACCCCCGGATCAGTGACAGGGCGAAGGAACCCGACGAAGTCGGGCCGGAAACCGGAGCGGGGACTTTGCTCACTTTGGTCCCTCAAAGTGAGTCGCCGAGGGGCGAAAAGGTGACTTGAGTCGAACCCCCAGCCACCTGAAATCGCAGAACCGCCGTGTGACGCAGAGCGTCACGAACTGCATGCCAACGCGGAGCATTGGCACAAGACTCTGCATAACCACCCACTGCGTTCCACTTGCCCGCCCAAGCCCGTCACCCGTAACATCCCGCCCATGAAAAAACCGGCCTATATCGGGCGCTTTGCGCCGACTCCCAGTGGTTACCTGCATTTTGGCTCGCTGGTCGCAGCCCTAGCCTCCTATCTCGATGCGCGCGCGGCAGACGGTCAGTGGCTGTTGCGCATGGAGGATCTCGACCCGCCGCGTGAAGTGGCCGGTGCGCAGGCGGGGATTCTCGAGACACTCGAGCGCTACGGTTTTGAATGGGACGGCCAGATGGTGCGGCAAAGCGAGCGCCATGACGCCTACGCCGAGATCCTCCAGCGCTGGTTCAATCATGGCCTGGCCTACGCCTGCACCTGCTCGCGCAAACAGCTCGAAGGCTTTCAGGGTATTTATCCGGGTTTCTGCCGCAATGCCGGACATTCGCCAGACAACGCGGCGATCCGCATTCGCGTACCGGAGCTGGAATATCGTTTCGACGACCGGGTTCAGGGCACCTTCAAAATGCACCTGGGCCGCGAAAGCGGTGACTTTGTGATCCGCAGGCGCGATGGGCTGTATGCCTATCAACTGGCCGTGGTCATTGACGACGCCTGGCAAGGCGTCACCGATATCGTCCGCGGCGCCGACCTGCTCGACTCGACCCCCCGCCAGCTGTACCTGCAGGAACTGCTGGGCCTGCCCCAACCGCGCTACCTGCATGTACCGTTGATCACCCAGCCGGATGGCCACAAGCTGGGCAAATCCTATCGCTCCCCACCGCTGCCGGCCGATCAGGCGACGCCGCTGCTGCTGCGGGCCTTGCGCGCATTGGGGCAACCGCTCGATACGCACATGGCCGACGGCACTGCACAGGAAGTGCTTGCCTGGGGCATCCGTCACTGGAACGCTGACCTGATACCCCGACTGCGCAATATTGAAGAAGCCCGGATAGACTGATCCAGAGCAGTCGCCACAAACTGCGACGCAAGGATACTTGCAGGTTGCCCGGCATCCGTTAACATGCCGCTCCTCATCTACCAGCGCAGGGAGACCAGATGTACATATACCGGTTGGTTTTGCTTCTGGTGGTCGGCATTTATCTGTTCTCTCCAGCCATCATGGACTGGTGGATCGATGCCACAGGTGCCTGGTATCGGCCCTACATGTTGTGGCTGATCCTGATTGTGGTGACGTTCATTCTGCAGAGCCAGCGAGATGCCGATGAGCTTTAGTCTGACGCAGATGCTGCTGGTCAGCGCCGCCTACCTGCTGGTGCTGTTCGGTGTAGCCTGGGTCAGCGAACACGGCCTGATTCCGCGCTGGATCATTCGTCATCCGCTGACTTACACCCTGTCACTGGGCGTCTACGCCAGCGCCTGGGCGTTTTATGGCACGGTCGGTCTGGCCTATCAGTATGGCTACGGCTTTCTGTCCAGTTATCTGGGGGTATCCGGGGCCTTCCTCCTCGCGCCGGTGCTGCTTTACCCGATCCTCAGAATTACCCGCACCTACCAGCTGTCATCACTGGCCGATCTGTTCGCGTTCCGTTTTCGCAGCACTTGGGCCGGTGCACTGACCACCGTATTTATGCTGATCGGCGTGCTGCCGCTGCTGGCCTTGCAGATTCAGGCGGTCGCCGACTCCATCGGCATTCTGACCCGCGAGCCCGTGCAGGACAGGGTCGCCGTGGCGTTCTGCGCACTGATCACCCTGTTCACGATTTTCTTCGGCTCACGGCACATCGCGACCCGCGAGAAACACGAGGGCCTGGTGTTCGCCATCGCCTTTGAATCGCTGATCAAGCTGATTGCCCTGGGCGGCGTCGGGCTGTATGCCTTGTATGGTGTGTTCGACGGCCCGCAACAACTGGAACTGTGGCTGCTGCAGAACCAGACCGCCCTCGCCTCGCTGCACACGCCTTTGCAGGAAGGCCCGTGGCGCACGCTGCTGCTGGTGTTCTTCGCCTCGGCCATCGTCATGCCGCACATGTATCACATGACCTTCACGGAAAACCTCAATCCGCGCTCGCTGGTCAGCGCCAGTTGGGGTCTGCCGCTGTTTCTGCTGTTGATCAGCCTGGCAGTGCCGTTGATCCTCTGGGCCGGGCTGAAACTTGGCGCCACCACCAGCCCGGAATACTTCACGCTCGGCATCGGTATCGCCGCCAACAGCAAGTCCCTGGCCCTGCTCGCTTACATCGGCGGGCTGTCGGCGGCCAGCGGGCTGATCATCGTCACCACGCTGGCGTTGTCCGGCATGGCACTCAATCACCTGGTGCTGCCGCTGTATCAGCCACCCGCCGAGGGCAATATCTACCGCTGGCTGAAGTGGACACGACGCGGACTGATCGTGGCGATCATCGCGCTGGGTTACGGCTTCTACCTGATGCTCGGCGCGCAGCAGGATCTGGCCAACCTGGGCATCGTCGCCTTCGTTGCAACCCTGCAATTTCTGCCGGGCGTGCTGTCGGTGCTGTACTGGCCGACCGCCAACCGACGCGGCTTCATCGCCGGGCTGCTGGCCGGCATTTCAGTCTGGGCGGTCAGCATGCTGTTGCCGCTGATCGGCAACCTGCAGGGCTTCTACATTCCCTGGCTGAACATGATCTATGTGCTGGACGACACCAGTTGGCACATGGCAGCCATCGCCTCGCTCGCCGCCAACGTGTTGCTGTTCACCCTGATCTCGCTGTTCACCAATGCCAGCCCTGAAGAAGCCGGGGCCGCCGAGGCCTGCGCAGTCGACAACGTGCGCCGCCCGCAACGCCGGGAACTGCACGCGGTGTCGCCGCAGGAGTTCGCCACCCAACTGGCCAAGCCGCTGGGCGCGAAAGCCGCGCAGAAGGAGGTCGAGCAAGCGCTGCGCGATCTCTACCTGCCCTTCGACGAGCGCCGCCCTTATGCCCTGCGTCGCCTGCGCGACCGCATCGAGGCCAACCTGTCCGGGCTGATGGGGCCGAGCGTTGCCCAGGACATGGTGGAAACCTTTCTGCCGTACAAATCGGGCAGCGAAAAATACGTCACCGAAGACATACATTTCATTGAAAGCCGGCTTGAGGACTACCATTCGCGCCTCACCGGCCTTGCCGCCGAACTCGATGCCCTGCGTCGCTACCACCGCCAGACCCTTCAAGAACTGCCGATGGGCGTCTGCTCGCTGGCCGAAGATCAGGAGATCCTGATGTGGAACAGGGCCATGGAAGAATTGACCGGCATCGTCGCGCAGCGTGTGGTCGGCTCGCGACTGGAAACCATTGCCGAGCCGTGGAAGGGCCTGCTGACCGGTTTTACCAGCCTGCCCGATGAGCATTTGCACAAGCAGAAGCTCGGTCTGGACGGCCAGACACGCTGGCTCAATCTGCACAAGGCAGCCATCAACGAGCCTCTGGCGCCGGGCAACAGCGGCTTGGTGGTGCTGGTCGAGGACCTGACCGACACGCAGATGCTCGAAGACAAACTGGTGCATTCGGAACGCCTGGCAAGTATCGGCCGCCTGGCCGCCGGTGTGGCGCACGAAATCGGCAATCCGATCACCGGCATTGCCTGCCTCGCCCAGAACCTGCGCGAAGAACGCGAAGAAGACGGCGAGCTCAAGGAAATCAGCAGCCAGATCCTCGAACAGACCAAACGCGTATCGCGCATCGTCCAGTCATTGATGAGCTTTGCTCACGCGGGCGCTCATCAGCATAGCGACGAAGCCGTTTGTCTGGCCGTGGTGGCTCAGGATGCTATTGGTCTGCTGGCACTGAACCGGCGCAATTTCGAAGTACACTTCTACAACCTGTGTAACCCCGAGCACTGGGCGGTTGGCGATCCGCAACGGCTGGCGCAGGTGTTGATCAACCTGCTCTCCAACGCCCGCGACGCCTCCCCGGCAGGCAGCGCAGTCAGGGTCAGAAGCGAAGTATCCGAGCACACTGTGGACTTGATCGTCGAAGACGAAGGCAGTGGGATTTCAAAGGCAATCATGGACCGATTGTTCGAGCCGTTCTTCACCACCAAGGATCCTGGCGAGGGAACCGGACTTGGCCTGGCGCTGGTCTATTCCATCGTTGAAGAGCATTATGGACAAATCACCATCGACAGCCCGGCCGATCCCGAGCAGCAGCGTGGAACCCGAATCAGGGTGACCTTGCCACGCCATGTCGACGCGACGTCCACCGCGAACTGAGACCGTCGAGAGAACTGAATCAATGCCGCATATTTTGATCGTCGAAGACGAAACGATTATCCGCTCAGCCCTGCGTCGCCTGCTTGAACGCAACCAGTATGAAGTCAGTGAAGCCGGCTCCGTTCAAGAGGCTCAGGAACGCTTCAGCATCCCGTCGTTCGATCTGATCGTCAGCGACCTGCGCTTGCCCGGCGCACCCGGCACCGAGCTGATCAAGCTCGGCGAGGGCAAACCGGTGCTGATCATGACCAGTTACGCGAGCCTGCGCTCGGCAGTCGATTCGATGAAGATGGGCGCGGTGGACTACATCGCCAAACCCTTCGATCACGATGAAATGCTCCAGGCCGTCTCGCGGATCCTGCGTGATCGGCAGACGGTCAAGCACCTTCAGGACGAACGCGGCGCCACCGCCCGGACCAGCAGCGCTGAAAAAGGCCCGGCACAGAACCACAATGGCGAGATCGGCATCATCGGCTCATGCCCGCCCATGCTGGATCTTTACAGCAAGATCCGCAAAGTCGCCCCGACTGATTCCAACGTCCTGATTCAAGGGGAATCGGGCACCGGTAAGGAACTGGTCGCCCGCGCCCTGCACAACCTCTCACGCCGCGCCAAGGCGCCGATGATCTCCGTCAACTGTGCGGCCATTCCCGAATCGCTGATCGAGTCCGAACTGTTCGGTCATGAAAAAGGCGCGTTCACCGGGGCCAGCGCAGGCCGCGCAGGTCTGGTCGAGGCTGCTGACGGTGGCACGCTGTTTCTCGATGAAATCGGCGAGCTGCCGCTGGAAGCCCAGGCTCGCCTGCTGCGCGTATTGCAGGAAGGCGAGATTCGCCGGGTCGGTTCGGTGCAATCGCAAAAGGTCGACGTACGCCTGATTGCCGCGACCCACCGAGACCTGAAAACGCTGGCCAAAAATGGCGAGTTTCGTGAAGACCTGTTCTATCGTCTGCACGTCATCGCCCTGAAGCTCCCGGCGCTGCGCGAACGTGGCAACGACATCCTGGAAATCGCCCATGCGTTCCTGGTTCGCCAGAGCGGCAAGGTCGGACGCGACGACCTCAAATTTGCACACGACGCCGAACAAGCGATCCGCCATTACAGCTGGCCGGGTAACGTACGCGAGCTGGAAAACGCTGTGGAACGCTCGGTGATTCTGTGCGAGAACCCGGAAATCACCGCTGACCTGCTGGGCATCGACATCGAGCTCGACGGTCTGGATGACGACGAGTACATGGGCATGGCGCCGTTACCGGGCTCTTCCGGCTCGTCGGGCAACGAGCCCGCCGAAGACCTGTCACTCGAAGACTATTTTCAGCACTTCGTTCTGGAGCATCAGGATCACATGACTGAAACCGAGCTGGCGCGCAAGCTGGGCGTCAGTCGCAAATGTCTGTGGGAACGCCGTCAGCGTCTGGGCATCCCGCGGCGCAAGGGCGTCGCCAGCGAGACATAAAACCGGCCCAGGGCTCTGGCACGCGGTGCGCAGGGCGGGGACAAACTGTTACCTCAAGCGTTTCACGTAACAAAAGCCGGGTCTTACGGTAACGCAGGCCCGGCTTTTTTGTGTGCGCAAAAACGCCCTGCTGCCCGAAAAGCCCCGGTTTACGGGGCCTGGCAAAAGTTGGCACAGCTTCTGCTATATGTTTAGTACAAGAAGAACAACAAGCAGTACGACACCCACAATAAAAACAATACGAATCGACTCACGCATAACAAGAACAACACGGCGGAGGCGCAGCTAACTGATTCTTTTGGAGAGGAGTTGTATTTGGGGCTTGCCCCGCAACCAGGCCGAGAACAACAAAAACTACCCTTAGGTAGCGCCTGAACTGGTTGGATCGAATGATCATTGCAACGCAGCGACCAAAGCAATCCGTTTGCTCTTGACTCCCGACTGGGAGGTTTCACAGACGCAGGTCTCGTGAATGGGCACTCAACAAAAACAAGAAGCCCAGGCAGAAAACAATAATAAAGAGCACACACTTTGGGGGAGCTTCGGCTCCCCCAGTAGCTTCCCCGCCTTGATCCGCGCCATCGTTTACCCTTCCGCGACAGCTTCCTACACCATCCCTCGACTAAATGCTAGAATCCCCGCCCATCATGCGGTCATTCCACGTTTTTGGCCGAATATTCCTTCAAACAGTGCATCCCATGCTGAAGAAGTTGTTCCAGTCATTTCGTTCCCCACTGCGCAAACCGCAGCAACATACGCGCACCACGCCTGAAGTGCTCAACAGCAGCCAACATTCGCTGCAACGCAGTCAGTTCAGCCGCTATGCCGTGAATATCGTCGAGCGCCTGCAGAACGCCGGCTACCAGGCCTATCTGGTCGGTGGCTGCGTACGCGACATGATGCTCAACATCACGCCCAAGGATTTCGACGTCGCCACCAGCGCCACGCCCGAACAGGTGCGTGCCGAATTCCGCAACGCGCGGATCATCGGCCGCCGGTTCAAGCTGGTGCACATCCACTTCGGTCGCGAGATCATCGAAGTGGCGACGTTCCGCGCCAATCATCCCCAGGATGACGAAGAAGAGGACAGCAACCAGTCCTCGCGCAACGAAAGCGGACGCATCCTGCGTGACAACGTATACGGCACGCTTGAAGAAGACGCCCAGCGTCGCGACTTCACGATCAACGCGCTTTACTACGACCCGGTCAGCGAACGCGTCCTGGATTACGCCAATGGCGTGCACGACATCCGCAATCGCCTGATCCGCCTGATCGGCGATCCGGAGCAGCGTTATAAGGAAGACCCGGTGCGCATGCTGCGTGCCGTGCGTTTCGCTGCCAAGCTGGACTTCGGTATCGAGAAGCACAGCGCTCAGCCGATCCGTGCACTGGCGCCGATGCTGCGTGACATTCCGTCGGCACGCCTGTTCGAGGAAGTGCTCAAACTGTTCCTCTCCGGGCATGCCGCCCCCACCTTTGAAATGCTGGTGGACCTGGAACTGTTCGAACCGTTGTTCCCGGCCAGCTCCAAGGCCCTGGAATACAACCCGACCTACACCCATACGCTGATCAGCAATGCGCTGATCAATACCGACCTGCGCATCAAGCAGAACAAGCCGGTCACGCCGGCGTTCCTGTTCGCTGCCCTGCTCTGGCCTGCGCTGCCGGCCAAGGTGCTGCGTGCCCAGGAACGTGGCATGCCGCCGATCGCAGCCATGCAGGAAGCCGCTCACGAACTGATCATCGAACAGTGCCAGCGCATCGCTATCCCCAAGCGCTTCACGCTGCCGATCCGCGAGATCTGGGACATGCAGGAGCGCCTGCCGCGCCGTTCGGGCAAGCGTGCCGACCTGCTGCTCGACAACTCGCGGTTCCGCGCCGGCTACGATTTCCTGCTGTTGCGTGAAACAGCGGGCGAGCAGACCGATGGTCTGGGCCAGTGGTGGACCGATTATCAGGACTGCAACGACAGCGAACGCCGCGACATGATTCGCGACCTGAGCAACAAGCCCGAGGCGGCCGGCACAGCCCCGCGCAAGCGGCGTCGTAACAGCGGCGCCAAACGCAAGCGCAGCACGGGCGAGGCGCAAAGCGGTGAATGAACCGCTGTTGGCCACTGAACGCGTGTACATCGGTCTGGGCAGCAATCTGGCTGACCCTGCCGAGCAATTGCGCAGCGCCCTCAAGGCCATTGCGCAGCTACCCGATTGTCAGTTGAGCGGCGTGTCGTCCTTCTATATCAGCGACTCGCTGCTGCCCGGCCAACCGCGCTTCACCAACGCCGTCGCGGCTGTCGACACCGCTCTGGCGCCCCTGACGCTGCTTGATGCGCTACAGGCCATCGAACTGGACCAGGGCCGTGAACGCCACGAACGCTGGGGGCCACGCACGCTGGACCTCGATATTCTGCTGTTCGGCGACCATCTTATCGATGAGCCACGCCTCAAGGTGCCGCATTACCACATGCAGGCCAGGGCATTCGTGCTGTACCCGCTGGCAGAGCTGGCTCCGGGGCTGACACTGGCCGACGGGCGCCCACTGAATCGTCTGCTCGATGAATGCCCGTTCACAGGTCTTGAGCGTCTGCCCGCCGAGGCATGAAGCCTGTCTGTCACCGCGCCGGTGTAACCGCTCCGACGCACAGGTAACACCTTCAATTGACTTCACGCCCCCTCCTCACGAAGATAGGCCTCCCGCCGCCACACCACAGGCGAACGGGCGCGAAACAGGCCTTTGCAAAACACCGCGACACGACGGTGTGCCTGCTTTTCCAGGATGACTCTCACGCGCTGAGCACCCGTCTTCACAGCGCCTGATGGAGGACTTTACATGCCGAACATAACCGTTACGTCGCTGCTGGCCATGAAGCAGAAGGGTGAGAAAATCACCATGCTGACCTGCTACGACGCAACTTTCGCCCACACGGCCTCCCAGGCGGGTGTCGAAGTGCTGCTGATAGGCGACTCGCTGGGCATGGTCCTGCAGGGTCACGACAGCACCCTGCCTGTTACCACCGCTGAAACGGCGTACCACGTTGCCTGTGTGAAACGCGGCAACCAGGGCGCGATGATTCTTGCCGACCTGCCGTTCATGGCCAACGCAACGCTGGAGCAGACCCTGATCAACAGCGCGACGCTGATGCAGGCGGGCGCACACATGATCAAGGTCGAAGGCGCTGCCTGGCTGGCCGAGTCGATCCGTTTGCTGGCCGAGCGCGGCATTCCGGTGTGCGCGCACATGGGCCTGACCCCACAGGCAGTCAACGTGCTGGGCGGCTACAAGGTTCAGGGCCGGCTGGAGGCGCAGGCGCGGCAGATGCGCGCCGATGCCATCGCACTGGAACAGGCAGGCGCAGCGATGATCCTGCTGGAGTGCGTGCCCAGCGAACTGGCCGAGGAAATCACCCAGGCGGTGAAGATCCCGGTCATCGGCATTGGTGCCGGCAGCGCCACCGACGGCCAGGTCCTGGTGCTGCACGACATGCTCGGCCTGTCCATCACCGGGCGCGTGCCCAAGTTCGTGAAAAATTTCATGACCGGTCAGGCCGATATCCAGTCGGCTATCCGGGCCTACGTGGCCGCCGTCAAAGACCTCAGCTTTCCGGCCACTGAACACGGATTCTCGGCATGAACACAGTAAAAACCGTACAGGACCTGCGCGCCGCCGTTGCGCGGGCACGCAGCGAAGGCAAGCGGATCGCGCTGACCCCGACGATGGGCAACCTGCACAGCGGCCACGCCGCGCTGGTCACCAAGGCGGCGCAGCGTGCCGATTTCGTGGTCGCCACTATTTTCGTCAATCCGCTGCAGTTCGGCCCCAACGAAGACCTCGCCACCTACCCTCGCACGCTGGCTGCCGATCAGGAAAAACTCCTGCAGGCCGGCTGCAATCTGCTGTTCACGCCCAGCGTGGAAGAAATGTACCCGCATGGCATGGCCGACCAGACACTGGTCAGCGTGCCGCACCTGTCGCAAGGCCTGTGTGGCGCCAGCCGTCCCGGCCATTTCGAAGGTGTCGCGACCGTGGTCAGCAAGCTGTTCAACATGGTGCAGCCTGACCTGGCGATCTTTGGTGAAAAAGACTTCCAGCAACTGGCCGTGATTCGGGCCATGGTGCGTGATCTGAACATGCCGATCCAGATCATCGGCGAACCGACAGTACGTGCCGACGATGGCCTGGCGCTGTCCTCGCGCAACGGGTATCTGAGCGACGCTCAGCGCGCCGCGGCACCCGCGCTGTATCAGGCGATCCGCCAGACCGCCGACGTGATCAGTGCCGGCGAACAGGATTTCGACGCATTGCTGGCGAGCAAGAAGCAGCAACTGGAGGCTGCCGGTTTTCGCATCGACTATCTGGAGATACGCGATGCCACCAGCCTGCGTCCGGCGACTGCCGACAATCGCGAAGTGGTCATCCTCGCAGCGGCATTCCTGGGCAAAACCCGCTTGATCGACAACCTGCACCTGACCAGAAGCTGACAGGATGTGCGCCGGCAATGAACTAAGGCACACCGGCAATGCCATACCGGTACAGGTTGCCTGAACCACAACCGACCGTATTCGTGACAAAGCCCCGGTTGCCTGTGTGTGAAAAAGTACCGGGGTCATGTAAGGCGAGGCGCAGACAAACAGGTACGCGAAGGGTAGTCTGCGATGTGTAGCCCGTGAGAAAGCTTGCGACCTCGCTCCAAGAATATCCAAAGACAGAACCAGTTAAAGGAAACCCGCAGCGATGGCGTACTACCGCACTCCTTCCGATGTGACCGCTCTGCCCGCCTGGCAAGCGTTGAACAAACACCGCCAGGCCATGCAGAACTTCAGCATGCGCGAAGCGTTCAACACCGACCCGCAGCGCTTCAGCCAATTCACCCTAAGCAGCGCTGGCCTGTTTCTCGATTATTCCAAAAACCTGATCACCACCGAGACCCGCGACCTGTTGGTCAGCCTGGCGGGTGAAGTGGGCCTCAAGGAGGCGATCAAGGCTCAGTATGATGGCGAGCTGGTCAACTCATCCGAAGGCCGCCCTGCCCTGCACACCGCTCTGCGCCGCCCGGTCGGCGACAAGTTGAAAGTCAACGGCGTCGATGTGATGCCGGACGTACACCGCGTCCTCAATCAGATGACCGAACTGGTCGGCCGCATCCATGACGGCCTGTGGCGCGGTTATACCGAAAAACCGATCACCGACGTGGTGAACATCGGCATCGGCGGCTCGTTCCTCGGCCCGGAGCTGGTCTCCGAAGCGCTGGTGGCCTACGCGCACAAAGGTGTCCGCTGCCATTACCTGGCAAACATCGACGGCAGCGAGTTCCATGAGCTGTCGATGAAGATTCGTGCCGAGACCACGCTGTTCATCGTCTCGTCGAAATCCTTCAATACGCTGGAAACCCTGAAAAATGCGCAGGCTGCACGCGCCTGGTACCTGGCGCAGGGCGGCTCGGAAGTCGAACTGCATCGCCACTTCATCGCGGTGTCCAGCAACAACGCGGCGGCCGTGGCCTTCGGCATCCGTGAAGAAAACATTTTCCCGATGTGGGACTGGGTCGGCGGTCGCTATTCGCTGTGGTCGGCCATCGGTCTGCCTATCGCGCTGGCCATCGGCATGTCCAACTTCAAGGAACTGCTGTCCGGTGCCTACACCATGGACCAGCATTTCCAGAGCGCGCCTTTCGAGCAGAACATGCCGGTGTTGCTGGGCTTGCTGGGCGTCTGGTACGGCAATTTCTGGGGCGCACAAAGCCACGCGATCCTGCCGTACGATCACTACCTGCGCAACATCACCAAGCACTTGCAACAACTGGACATGGAATCCAACGGCAAGAGCGTCCGTCAGGACGGTACGCCGACCTCGACCGACACCGGGCCGGTGATCTGGGGCGGCGTGGGTGCCAACGGTCAGCACGCTTACCACCAGTTGCTGCACCAGGGCACGCAGATGATTCCGGCCGACTTCATTGTGCCGATCGTCAGCTTCAACCCGGTTGCCGACCATCACCAGTGGCTGTACGCCAACTGCCTGTCGCAGAGCCAGGCACTGATGATGGGCAAGACCCGCGCAGAAGCCGAAGCAGAACTGCGCGAGAAGGGTATGGACGAGCAAGAGGTGCAGAAGCTGGCACCGCACAAGGTCATCCCCGGCAACCGTCCGAGCAACACGCTGGTGGTCGAGCGCATCAGCCCGCGTCGTCTTGGCGCGCTGGTGGCCATGTATGAACACAAGGTGTTCGTGCAGAGCGTGATCTGGGGCACCAACGCCTTTGACCAATGGGGTGTGGAGCTGGGCAAGGAAATGGGCAAGGCGGTGTACCAGCGTCTGACCGGCGGCACCGAAGAGCCGGCTGACGATGCATCGACCCAAGGCCTGATCAACTACTTCCGCGGCCGTCACCGCGGCTGATTGTTTCCCTCTCGTTCCCACGCTCTGCGCTCAGCGTTACGCAGAAGTCTTGATGAGTAGGGGAAACGGGGCTTTTGTAGGAGCGACCGGGGCGGCGATCCGCCTTGTTCGCGAAGGCGTTATGTCAGACGCAGAAACTTCTGCGGCTGCACAGGGCCCTTTCGCGAACAAGTTCGCTCCCACGCCCTGCGGGCAGAAGCCCTGTACATCATCAGCGGATGTACGCTCTCCTTGTAGGAGCGAACTTGTTCGCGAAAGCTTTATTTCGAGTGATACATCTTTAGCGGATGTACCGGCCCTTTCGCAAGCAAGCGAAGGGTCGCACGGTCCGTTACCACAAAAGTCTCTTTGCCGTACTTCCCTCCCAGATGCCCGAGCACGACATGGAATTCATCCGCACCCGCATCGAAACCCAGGTCATCAGCCTTACCGGCCTGGCCCTGGGTCAACTGGATCTGGAGACCCCCAAGGGCGACCCGGGCCTGTTTGGCCCTCAGGCGGTGTGCTGGAAGGTGCATGGCGATTTCACCAGCATGCTGGTCGGCGGCATCAGCGCATTGATGCTGCAGGCGTTGCACCCGCTGGCACTGGCGGGCATCTGGGACCACTCCAACTTTCGTCAGGACATGCTCGGCCGCCTGCGGCGCACCGGGCAGTTTCTGTCCGGCACCACCTACGGCTCCACGCGAGATGCCAACTGGCTGATCGACAAGGTCCGCAACATTCACCTGAACATCGTCGGCACCGCGCCCGATGGCCGGCCGTATGCCGCCAGCGACCCGGAGTTGCTGACCTGGGTGCATGTAGCCGAAGTCAGCAGCTTTCTCGCAGCGCATGTGCGCTATCTCAACCCGGACATGTCGCTCGCCGATCAGGACGCGTACTACGCGGAAACGGCGCTGGTCGCCGAGCGACTCGGCGCGCGCAACGTTCCGCGCTCCCGTCAGGCCATTGCTGACTATCTGGCCGACATACGCGGCCAACTGGTCTGTGACGCGCGCAGCCGCGAAGTGCTGCGCCTGCTGCTCGATGCGCCCGCACCCAACTGGCTGGCCAAGCCTTTTGGCGTGTTGATGATGCGCGCCGGTATCGAGCTGCTGCCGGACTGGGCCAGCGACATGCTCGACGTCACGCAAAGCCCCTTCAAGCGCCGGATGATCCGCCTGGGCGTCAACAATACTGCGCCCATTCTGCGCTGGGCCGTGCGCGACGGATCGGCGCAACGTGCCAGACGCCGCATGGGCGTTTGAACGTGACATGAAGGTTTTCGGCAAACCGTGACCGGGCGGTTCACGGTTGGAACCTGCCTGCCTATCTGTGCCACCATGAGCACTCAATAACAATGAGGATCAGCACCATGCACGACGTCGTTATCGTCGCCGCCACGCGTACCGCCGTGGGCAGTTTTCAGGGCTCACTGGCCTCTGTCGCCGCAGTCGACCTCGGCGCAGCGGTCATTCGTCAACTGCTTGCCCGCACCGGCGTGGACGGCGCGCAGGTCGATGAGGTCATCATGGGTCAGGTGCTGACCGCAGGCGCTGGCCAGAACCCTGCGCGGCAGGCAGCCATCAAGGCCGGCCTGCCCTTCTCGGTACCGGCCATGACCCTGAACAAGGTCTGCGGCTCCGGCCTCAAGGCCCTGCACCTGGCGACCCAGGCGATTCGTTGCGGCGACGCCGAGATCATCATCGCCGGTGGCCAGGAAAACATGAGCCTGTCCAACTACGTGCTGCCGGGCGCGCGCACCGGATTGCGCATGGGCCACGCCAGCATGGTCGATACGATGATCACTGACGGCCTGTGGGATGCATTCAATGATTACCACATGGGCATCACTGCCGAGAACCTCGCGCAGCAGTACGACATCAGCCGTGAAGCCCAGGATGAGTTCGCCGCTTTGTCTCAGCAGAAGGCGATGGCTGCGAGTGAAGCCGGACGCTTCGTCGATGAGATCACCCCGATCCTGATCCCGCAGCGCAAGGGTGATCCGCTGTCCTTTGCAACAGACGAGCAGCCCCGCGCCGGCACCACTGCCGAGACGCTGGCCAAGCTCAAGCCCGCGTTCAAAAAGGACGGTACGGTCACCGCCGGCAATGCCTCGTCGCTGAACGACGGAGCGGCCGCCGTGATGCTGATGAGTGCCGCTAAAGCCGAGCAACTGGGCCTGCCGGTGCTGGCGCGCATTGCCGGGTATGCCAACGCCGGTGTCGACCCGGCCATCATGGGCATCGGGCCGGTCAGTGCCACACGTCGCTGCCTGGACAAGGCTGGCTGGTCGCTGGCCGAGCTGGACCTGATCGAAGCCAACGAAGCCTTCGCTGCACAGTCCCTGTCGGTCGGCAAGGAGCTGGGGCTGGATCCGCAAAAGCTCAACGTGAATGGTGGCGCTATCGCTCTTGGTCACCCGATTGGCGCGTCGGGCTGCCGCGTGCTGGTAACACTGCTGCACGAGATGATCAGGCGCGATGTGAAGAAGGGCCTGGCCACGCTGTGCATCGGTGGTGGTCAGGGGGTTGCTCTGGCACTCGAACGCTAGAGCAGGAAGAAGGCGCGGGGCAGCCCGCGCCTTGCATCATCAGGCGGCTGCGGGCACCACTTCCATGTCAGCGGGCTCCGGGCGCTTGATCAGCGCGTAGATCACGCCGGTCAGCACACTACCGGCGATGATCGCCACCAGATAAAGCAGCGCATGGTTGATGGCGTTGGGGATCAGCATCACGAACAGGCCGCCATGCGGTGCCATCAGCTTGCAGCCGAAGTACATCGACAGCGCACCGGTCAGCGCGCCACCCACGACACTGGCCGGAATCACCCGCAACGGGTCCTTGGCGGCAAAGGGAATGGCACCTTCCGAAATGAAGCACAGCCCCAGCACGAACGCCGCCTTGCCGGCCTCACGCTCGCTCTGGGCGAACTTGCGGCGAGCCAGGATCGTAGCGATGCCCATACCGATGGGTGGCACCATACCCGCAGCCATGGCGGTGGCCATCGGCGCGTAGCTCTGGGACGCCAGCAAACCGACCGAGAAGGCGTAGGACGCCTTGTTGATCGGCCCACCGAGGTCGACGCACATCATTGCGCCCAGCACCACACCCAGCAGGATCGCATTGGTGGTGCCCATGCTGTCGAGGAAGTGCGTCAACGCTTCGAGCATGCCAGCAACCGGCTTGCCGACCACGTAGATCATCACCAGACCGGTGAACAGGCTCGACAGCAACGGGATGATCAGAATCGGCTTGAGCGCCTCGACGCTGGCCGGCAGACGTGCGTAGCGGTTGATCGCCGCAGCACTGTAACCGGCCAGGAAGCCCGCGACGATACCGCCGATGAACCCGGCCCCCAGCGTACTCGCCAACAGACCACCGATCATGCCGGGGGCCAGCCCCGGACGGTCAGCAATCGAATAGGCGATGTACCCGGCCAGCAACGGCACCATCAGTTTGAACGCTGCTTCCCCGCCAATCTGCATCAGTGCCGCAGCCAGCGTACCCGGCTCCTTGAACGCGGTGATACCGAATACGAAGGAAAGAGCGATCAACAGCCCGCCCGCCACGACCATCGGCAGCATGAACGACACGCCGGTCAGCAGGTGTTTGTAGACGCCCGCCTTCTCTTGTCTGGCAGGTGACTTGGCGGCGGCCTCATCGGACTCCACCTGCCCTTCCGCCAGGGCTTTTTTCAGAGTCGCTTCGGACTGCTTGAGCGCGATCCCGGTGCCGCAACGGTAGATCTTCTTGCCGGCAAAGCGGTCGGTGTTGACTTCGATATCCGCCGCCAGCAGCACCACATCGGCATCGGCGATGGCCTTGGCGCTGAGCGGGTTACGCGCACCTACCGAGCCCTGGGTTTCGACTTGCAGGTCGTAATTCAGACGCTTGGCAGCCTGCTGGATCGCTTCGGCCGCCATGAACGTGTGGGCTACACCGGTCGGACAGGCCGTGATTGCAACGATGCGCGGTTGCCCGCCGCTGCCACCGCTTGCCTGAGGCGCCGCTGCTTCGGACGCTGCATGCACCTGCGCTTCTCGCTCGGCGCGCTGCAGAAAGCTGTCGACATCCTGCAACGCATGCGCAGGTGAATCCTGAAACAGGCGCTTGCCGACAAAGCGGCTCAAGTCCACAGGACCGGTATTGACCACCAGGACAAGATCGGCAGCTTCGATGTCCTCGGCGGACAACTGCTGATCGGCCTTGTTGGGATCGATGATTTCGACGCTGGTTTCCCAGCCCTGGCGCAGGGCCGCCGCTTCGAGCAATCGTGCGCTGAGTACGCTGCTGACCTTGCCGTTCGGGCAGGCCGTAACTATGGCTAACTTCATGACGATCCTCTCTTATTGTTCTGAAAGGCTGCGTACAGTGACGCCGCCTTCAAGCCGTTTGAGTTGCGCGGCATCGGTAATACCGAAACCGATCTGGGTCACCGCCATGGCGGCAATCGCTGTGGCAGTGCGCAAGGTCTTGTGCGGCTCTTGACCACTGATCAAGCCATGCACCATGCCCGCCAAAAGCGAGTCGCCCGCACCGACCGTACTGGCCACGGTGACCTTGGGCGGCAGCGAATGCAGCGCCACGCTCGGGCTGAACCAGTGCACGCCTTCGGAGCCTTGAGAGATCACCACATGCTCGATGCCCTGCGCCTGCAGACGCGCGGCTGCCTCGGCTTGCGCCGCGATGGAGATGATCGGAGCGTCAAGCGCATCAGCCAGCTCTTCGGTATTGGGTTTGATCAGCCAGGGCCCGGCCTTCAGACCCGCGCGCAAGGCCAGACCACTGCTGTCCAGCGCCACTTTCAGACCAAGGTCCTTGAGCATCAGCAGCAGTTTTTGCAGCCACTCCGGGGTGACGCCGCGCGGCAGACTGCCCGCCACGACCACCACGTCGAAACCCTGTGCGATCTGTTCGACGCGGGTAAACAGCGCCTGCTGCGCCTCTTCGCTGACCTGCGGCCCCGGGCCGTTCAGGTCGGTGATACGGCCGCTGCCTTCGGCCAGCTTGATGTTGCTGCGCGTTTCGCCCGGCACCCGGACAAACTCGTCGACGAACTGACGACGCTCGAACAACGCTTCGAACGCTTGCTGATTGTCGACGCCGAGAAAGCCGGCAACGGTCAGGTCATGGCCCAGGTCAGCCAGCACCTGCGCCACATTCAGGCCTTTGCCCGCTGCGTGAGTGAGCATCGCCGTGCTGCGGTTGACCTGGCCCAGCTCCAACTGCCCCAACTGCACAGTCAGGTCCAGCGCCGGGTTCATGGTCAGGGTAAGAATCTTCGCCATTACACAGCCTCCACAAGCGCGCGGACTTCGGCGGCGCTGCCCGCCGTCAGCGCATTTTGCGCCAGTTCCCGAGCGCTGCTCAGGGTCAGTTCACGCACGCAAGCCTTGACCTCGCCAATGCTGCGCGCCGAGACACTCAATTCATCCACGCCCAGGCCGACCAGAATCGGCACCGCCAGCGGGTCTGCAGCGAGTTCGCCGCACACGCCCACCCATTTGCCGTTGGCATGCGCTGCGCGTACGGTCATGTCGATCAGTTGCAGCACCGACGGGTGCAGCCCGTCAGCCTGGGCCGACAGTGTCGGGTGGCCGCGGTCGATGGCCATGGTGTATTGCGTCAGGTCATTGGTGCCGATGCTGAAGAAGTCCACCTCCTTCGCCAGCACCGGGGCGATCAGCGCAGCCGATGGCACTTCGATCATGATCCCCAGTTGCAGGTCGCTGACCGGAATTTCCTCGCGCAGGCGCTGGGTCATGTCCCGCGCCTGACGCCACTCTTCGAGCGTGCCGATCATCGGGAACATGATGCGCAGCGGGCCGCTGTCTGCCGAACGCAACAGGGCGCGCAGCTGGCTTTCCATGACATCAGGACGCTGCAGGGTAAGACGGATACCGCGGATGCCGAGGAACGGGTTTTCCTCTTTGGCGATCGGCCAGTAAGGCAGCGGCTTGTCGCCACCGACGTCCAGCGTACGCACCACCAGCGGACGCCCGCCCAGATCAGTCAGCACGCGGCGGTATTCAGCTTCCTGCGTGGCTTCATCCGGCGCCTGGGAATGCGCCATGAACAGCAGCTCGGTGCGCAGCAGACCGACGCCTTCCGCGCCCTGCTCCACGGCAGCCGGTGTGCCGGTGCTGTCGCCGATATTGGCGAAGACTTCGACGGCATGACCATCGCGCGTCACAGCGGGCTCCATGCGCGCTGCGGCGGCCGCCTTGAGACGTTGCTCACGCGCGTCACGGTCCTGTACTGCGCGCTGCAGGGTCGCCTCGTCAGGCGCGACGGTCAGCCGTCCGCGCTGGCTGTCGAGCAGCAGTACGGTGCCCGGCTTGAGCAGCAGCACTTCATCACCGGCCCCCACCAGCGCGGGAATGCCCAGCGCACGCGCCACGATGGCACTGTGCGCGGTGGCACCGCCGCGTGCGGTAAGAATACCGGCGACCTGCGCCGGGTCGAGACGGGCAACGTCGGACGGGCCGACTTCATCCATCACCAGAATGTAGGGTTCGTCCGGAGCTGCAACGGTTTCGACGCCACAGATCTGCGCCAGCACGCGGCGACCGACGTCACGCAGGTCTGCGGCGCGCTCGGCCAGCAGTGCGTCCTGCAGTTGTTCCTGCTGAACCGCAGCGGTCTCGATAACCGTGGCCCAGGCCGCGGCCGCGCTTTCGTCGTTGTTGAGGCGCGCTTCGACTTCGCTGGTCAGTTCCGGGTCTTCAAGCATCTCCTGGTGGGTGATGAAGATTTCCCGGATGGCCTTGGACTTGCTGCGCTGAATAAGATTTTCGATATCGCTGCGCACCTCGCCGATCGCCTTGTGCAGGCGCTCGCGCTCGGCAGCCACCGACTCGCCCCGTTGGGGATAATCGAAGCTTTGCAGCACTTGAACGTGGGCCGGCCCCATGGCAATCCCCGGTGAAGCAGACACCGCCTGCAATACGCTACCGGCTGGCGGAGCACTGAGCGGTTTGGCAGCAGCCGGGGCCGGTGCTGGCGCAGCCTCGGTCTGCGAGACGGCGGGCAAGGGTTCGACTTCCTCGCCCAGACCTTGCTCCACGGCGGCGATCAGGGCGGGCAGTGCGTCGTCGGCGATGGTCGGCTCGGCGATGAATTCCAGCGTCTGACCACGACGGGCACCGAGGCTGAGCAGCTTGCTCAGGCTCTTGGCCGACACGGCGGCTTCGCCGGTTTCCAGCACGCGCATGCGGATTTCGCCGTCAAACTCCTTGGCCAGCTGCGCCAGTATTTTCGCCGGGCGGGCGTGCAAGCCATGGGCGTTGGCCAGTTGAATCTGCCGGGTCGGCCACTCGGCTGGCAGTTCGCCGCCCAGCGCTTCGAGCACGGCGCGGCTGTTGGTGGCATGACCCAACTCGTGGCCGCGGCCTTCGATCAACAACAGGCACAGACGCTCGAGCAGCGCCTGATGCGCCTCACCGAGGCTGGCCAGGCAGAACAGTCCGGTCAGCGGCTGGCCCAGATAACGCATGGGTTTGTCGGGGGTGACGAACGCCAGACCAGGACGCTTGACGGTTTGCTCGCTGTGCAACCACCAGAGTCCATCGCCCAGCGACAAGGCTTCCACTTGCTGGAGCACGGCGGCAAAACCGTTACTCACGCAGTCGGCCTTGCGCAACAGGCGTGCGCCGCGCCAGACCAGTTCTTCAAAATCGTCGGCCGATACGCCGAGGCTGATCATCTGTGCGTCGAGCGCCAGTTCCTGCGGAGCGCCCTGCAATAGTTTGAGCAGGTCTTCCGGGGTCTTCGCTTCGCGCAGTGCCTGGCCAAGATCCTCTTCACCCAATGCGCGCGTCAGCAGTTGCAGCAGGCGCAAGTGCTCGTCGGATTTGGCAGCGATACCAATCGCCAGGTAAACCATTTGTCCGTCGCCCCAGTCCACCCCTTCGGGGAACTGCATCAGACGCACACCGGTGGTAAACACCAGGTCGCGGGTTTCGGGTGTACCGTGTGGGATGGCGATGCCCTGACCGAGGAAGGTCGAGCCTTGCTGCTCACGGTTCATCAGCCCGGTGAGGTAGCCCTCGGCAACCAGACCATCAGCGACCAGGTGGTCGGCAATCAGCTTAAGTGCGGCAGTTTTATCCACAGCCGACTGGGCCATGGATATTTGCTCCAGAGTGAGTTCGAGCATTGCCTTGACTCCTGTGCAGCGCCAAGGCGCCACCTGATTCTTGTTTTAATGGCGATCGTGTGATCGACAGCTTAGGGGGATGAAGGTGATATCTGTCCGAGCATCGTATCGGACATCACTTTCATCTCGATTGCAGCAGACAACAGGCGTGCTGAATCGTTTAATCTAGAATTGCCCGGCACGTTACTCGATTCTGGGGATTCATTGAAGCCCGGACGGTGCGATCACTGTGGGACAATTCCTAAAATACGTGAAGTACTTGGGAATTTCCTACGGTCTGGTGTAAAGATCAGCGCCATGAAAAAAATAACTCGATTGTCCTGAGCCGCGTACCTAATAAAAGGAAATTCCGGGGTGAAACTGAGCGATATCGCACGTCTGGCAGGTGTTTCTGTCACTACGGCCAGTTACGTCATCAATGGCAAGGCCGAAAAACAGCGTATCAGCCCGGCAACGGTCGAGCGTGTCAAAGCCGTGGTCGAGCAGCACGACTTCCGGCCCAACCCGCAAGCGGCGGGCCTGCGCAGCCGTCATAGCAAGACACTGGGCTTTATCCTGCCCGACCTGGAAAACCCCAGCTATGCGCGTATCGCCAAATTGCTCGAGCAAGGCGCGCGTAGACTCGGTTATCAACTCCTTATCGCCAGTTCCGATGACGACCCCGCCAGCGAGCTGCAGCTTCTGCAGCTGTTCCGTGCACGCCGTTGTGATGCACTGCTGGTCGCCAGTTGCCTGCCGACCGGTGACGACAGCTACCGCGAATTGCAGCTCAAGGGCACGCCGATCATCGCCATCGACCGGGAAATGAATCCCGAGTTTTTCTGCTCGGTGGTCAGCGACGACCACGACGCCTGTCAGCAACTGACCCACAGCCTCCTGCAAACCCGACCGCGACACATCGCCCTGATCAGCGCACGTCCTGAACTGAGCATCAGTCGCGCGCGTGCCGCCGGCTTCGAACACGCACTCGACGGGTTTACCGGAGCCACCATCATTGAGCATGGCGAAGCGTTCAGCCGCCAGTGTGGTCAGCGTTTGATGACCGAAATGTTACAGCGCCAGGGACATCTTCCGGACGCGTTGATCACCACGTCCTACGTGCTGCTGCAAGGCGTGTTCGATGTACTGCAAAGCCAGGCACTGCAATCAACCCAATTGCATCTGGGCACTTTCGGCGATACTCAATTGCTGGATTTCCTGCCGCTGCCCGTCAACGCCATGGCCCAGCAACACCAATTGATCGCCGACAAAGCCCTGCAACTGGCGCTGGCGGCTATCGAGAAGGATGACTACCAGCCAGGCGTGCATGCGATTGCCAGGGCCTTCAAGCAACGTATTCACGAGGCGTGAATGTGACGCTGATCGATACCCACACCCACCTGGATTTTCCGGACTTCGATGCCGACCGCGCTCAAGTGCTGGACAACTGTCTGGCGCTCGGCGTGCAGCGCATGGTGGTGCTCGGGGTGTATCAGCGTAACTGGCAGCGGCTTTGGGAACTGACCGAGGCCAACCCCGCCCTGCACGCAGCGTTCGGCATGCATCCGGTGTACATCGATGAGCACCGCACTGCACACCTGACCGAGCTGGGCGACTGGCTGACGCGCCTGCAAGGCCATCCGCAGCTGTGTGCGGTAGGTGAGATCGGTCTGGATTATTACGTCGAGCAGCCGGACAAGGTGCGTCAGCAGGCGCTCTTTGACGCGCAATTGCAGCTGGCGAACGACTTCAACCTGCCCGCCTTGCTGCACGTGCGACGCAGCCATGCCGATGTGATCGCGACGCTCAAGCGCCACAAGCCACAGCGCAGCGGCATCATTCATGCGTTTGCCGGAAGCCGCGAAGAAGCGCGCGAATACATCAGGCTGGGGTTCAAACTGGGTCTGGGCGGAGCCGCGACCTGGCCGCAGGCTTTGCGCATGCATCGGGTCATCGCCGAACTGCCGCTGGACAGCGTGGTGCTGGAAACCGACTCACCGGACATGGCGCCCGCCATGCACCCCTATCAGCGCAACAGCCCGCAGCATTTGCCCGACATTTGCGAGGCCCTCGCGGGGCTGATGAAGATCAGCCCCGAGCGCCTGGCCCAGGCGAGCACGGACAATGCCTGCGAACTGTTCGACTGGCCTCGCCTGTCACACACCTGATGTCACATGCCTGAGCCTGCGCGGCCAGGATCGAATCAGAGCAGAAGGGTCCACAGGGCGAACCCCGCGTACCAGACCACCGCAGCACGTACCAGCAGCTCCCAGAGCATGTCGAGGCCGGTAACGCCCTGCGCCCCCATCATCGGCGGCGGAACCTCGCTGGCGGCGCAGCCGACGCGCGTGATCAGTTGTGCAGCACTGATGTTCCAGTTCAGCAGCTCATGCAGCATCACCCGGGTGACCGCCACAAAATTGCCGACCAATGCGAAGCTGGCGGCGAGCAACCTGACCGGTACCCAGTCGAACGCATGGCGCAACTGCCCTGCGCGTTCCACCAGTGCGGGTGTCTTGCCGTGCTCGACAGCAAGTGCCAACAGCCTGTAGGCCAGCGCAGCCACCGGGCCGAGTACGAAGTACCAGAAAATCACGGCGAAGAAACTCTGAAACGCCTGCCAGAGCAGGTAGCCCTGCACACCCTGCAGCAATTGCTCGCTGTTGTCCGCCTGCACGCCCATGTCGCGCTCGGCCACATGCACCGCCGCCTGCGCATCGCCACGTCGGCAGGCATCGCGAAACGGCCCGAGCACCGCAATCAGGTCAACCCGGCCAAGGCTGTAGATCAACACCAGCAGGTGAATGGGCAGAACCAGCCAGCCATAGGCCACCGAGCCGATGATGGTCAGCGCCAGTTGCAGGATCAGCACGGGCACAAGCACCAGCAGCGCCAGCATTACCCACGGACGTGTCGAGGTCCGCGGGCTGGCCTCGAGTTTTGCCAGTTCTTTCAGCCACGGTCCGTCACGCTGAACGCGCTGACGCAGCGCAGAAAACTTTTCGATAAGAACGGCCAGCAGTAGCACCAGAAAACTCATTGTTCGTCCCTCACATCAATCCAGCAAAGCCGCTCGAAACCTGGCCCAGTCAAAACAGGGCCCAGGATCAGTCTTGCGTCCCGGCGCCACGTCACTGTGACCACAGATACGCTCGGGGGTGATCGCCTCGAACGCCTGACGCAACTGTCGCGTCAGGTCGATCAGCGCGTCGTATTGCGCATCGGTGAAAGGCTGGTCATCCGTCCCCTCCAGTTCGATGCCGACAGAAAAGTCATTACACCCCTCCCGGCCCTGAAAACTGGAAACACCGGCGTGCCACGCACGATCAAGACAAGAGACGAACTGAATGACCTCGCCATCACGTTCGATCAGAAAATGCGCTGAAACGCGCAGATCGGCAATCCCCACAAAGTAGGGATGCTCGTCGATGTCGAGCTGATTCTGAAAGAAAGCCTGCACCTTGCCGGTCTTGAACTGCGCTGGCGGCAGGCTGATGTTGTGGATAACCAGCAGCGAGATTTCGCCTTCGGGTCGCGCATTGAAGTTGGGCGAGGGGCAATGCTGCACGCCGTCGCACCAGCCGCTTGCGGAGTCCAGTTGCATGAATGCTCCTTGAACGGGGGGGAATAAGTAGCACTGATTATGCCCGTGACAGGAGCCTATGTGGGGGCCTGGGTACGGATCCGCGATGTAGGAAACACGCTGTAGACGGCAAGGATCCTTGGCTCAGCGGCGTGGACTGCAGGCCGACGCGGGGCGTCGGCACCTTAGTCAAACGGGTATCTGGCGACAGGCACAGCCGCCGATCAGGCGCCCTTGAGCTTGCGCAGATTGCTGATGACAGACTCCAGGGCCCGGTCGAAGAGCAGCGCGTCGTCGAGAATACGTACCGCGCCGCGACGAAATTCGACGGCAAGGCCGGTGCGGGTCTTTTCCAGAACCTTCATGCCGGTACGATTGACGAACACATAACGCCCGGTCGGCTCGACAATCGCGGTCAATTTACAACGCAGCTTGTGCTCTTCATCTTCCTGAATCTCGACCCAGCAACCGACCCGCAGCTTGTCGACCATCTGCAGGCCTGCGTCATCGTCAGGTAACTGGACCACCGGCTCATTGAGCATCTGCTCTTCAGGGGTGATGAGGACGATTTCTTCAACCACCGCCATCATCGGCGGGCCTTCGACGGCCTGGCTGTCTGCCTGCGCCGTTCCGCCTTGCGCAGTGTCGCCCTCGCCCTCCTGCAAGCGCGAGAAGTGCTGGAACGCCTGGACGTGCAGCGATTCCAGCTGACTGAAAAAATCGCTGGTGGCAAACGGGTCGAACGCGGCACTGGTCAAACCGTCACGCAGCGACTTGAGCAGTCCCGGCACCAGATCCAGCAGGCGCTGCAGGGCCTGCGGGTCATCATGCAGCTCGACGCTCCAGATCAACTCGTCCATGGTCTCCAGCCCGGCCTGCCACTCGCTGGACTCCTCGCCATGCTTGAGGCAGGTCAGCAGCAGGACCTTGCTCCAGGCCTCCTGCAACAGCCGCACAACAACCTCAGGCAAGGTTTTGCCCAGCAGGCGCTGATTCAGTTCGTGTTGTACCTGCTGTCGGGCCAGTTCGGCACGCGCGCGGCCTTCTTCGGCATCACGGGTGCGCTGCTCGAGCAACTCGCTGCGGCGACGTTCGTCACTGGTGAAGGCCAGAAAATCCGCCAGCAATTCAGAGAAGATTGCCGGGTCATCGACAAAGTCATTGAGCAGGCGCTGCACGATCTGCTCGACGCGCTGATACAGCGAGTCGCGCTGATAGTCGTCACGCCCCCCCCAGCCCAGCGCGGCAGTGGCAATTTCGTTGAGCAGGCGGCGGGCAGGATGACTGCCGCGGCTGAAGAAGCTTTTGTCGATGACCGCCACTTTGAGCATCGGAATCTGCAGGCGCCCGATCAGAGCGCGCAATGACGGCGTCAGGTTGCGGTCATCGAGAATGAACTCGAACAGCATAGCGATCAGGTTGATGACATCCTCATCACCGACACCGACGATTCTGGATTTTCCGGTTTTAACGTTGACTCGCGTCAGCAGCTGTTCCAGTTGGTTGCGAAGGTCGAAATCGTCTGCAGTGTCCTGCGACGGTACATATTGCTGCAGGTGAGACAGCAGGCGCAGCAAGTCCCGGCTGGAAATCGGACGCACTTCAGCGTTGGGTTCATGGCGCGGCGCAAGATTGCCGCGAACGTGCAGCAGCAGTTCCTGCAAGGCCGAGAAAACCTCCTGCACACCCTTGTCGAGCTTGTCGGCGGCTTCGTTCAGGGCAGGGTCGGACATCTCGGCGGCGCGACTTCTCGGCGCTGCCCGGTCGGATGAGCGCCGGGCCGGCAACGCTTTCATGTCCGGCAATACACCGGTGGCAATCAGCAACTGATTGGCTTCGCTGTACAGATCGTCCGTATTGGCCAGGACGTACTTCTCGAACAGCTTGAGAATGATCAGCTTGACCTTGATCTCGACGCCAAGGCTGCGCCCGGCCTCCAGAAAGAATCTGCAGAGCATCGCCGGCCCCAGCGGGTTGGAGTCTTCGGCAATGGCTTGAGGAATGAGGACGTTCAGGCGGGCAGTGAGCTGGCCCAGGGCGAGGGCGTCACGGCTCATGACCTTGCTGACCATGGCATCCACGGCCACGGTCTTCTCGAGATCATCGTTGTGCACCAGCGACAGCTTGTCGAAAGACACAGCGGCCGGAAGCACGGGTTCCTGAATCTGATACTGACCCAGGACCAGGAAGGACTCGTAGAACTTGTCGAGGAAACCCCGTTCTATGCTTTTGCGCTTGAGGCGCAGGTCACGCATGGCTTCAAAAAAGATGTTCTGCTCGGTGTTGCTGCGGGCGCGGTCAGCCATTTCGAACAGCGTGTCGTCGGCGTTATCGAACAACGCCTGCAATGCGTCCTTGAGCTGCTGGGCAGCCTTGTCGCGAACCTGCAACAACACAACAGGTAATCGGGCCAAAGGAGTACCCGCCCCCTGTAAAGGGAACGATTTGCTCAACGGCACTACTTTTTCGTCGTTCGGCATTACACCCCCTGACAGGAAACAACCTGAACCCCATCACAAACGTGGCTTGCTACCCTCGCACTGTGAAGCGACCCCCTTGGCCTTGCGCAACGTCAAACCCATGGCGTCAATTACAAGTCGGATTATCTTTCAAAACTTGTCATCAGCGCCAGTCAGACTTTTCTTTCACTTTCGCAAAGGAAGCGGCAAGACATTCATGTGCAGCGATAGACCGCGATATTCGCGTTCCATCGCAAACGAATTTGCCAAACCGACCAACTGCACGTTCCCGGAGGTAACACCCTGGCATTGGCGCAGGTGGGTAAGCGGGATGCGGTGCCTTATACTCGAACGACTTTGCTACTGGAGCCCGCTATGCCGAATTTACGAATTGCCGACCTGACCGCCGAGATCGAGGCCAATGTGCGTCGCGCGTTGCTGGAGGATGTCGGCAGCGGCGATATCACTGCTCAATTGATTCCGGCAGAGCGACTGGCCAAGGCCACCATCATTTCCCGCGATACAGCGGTGATCGCCGGTACTGCCTGGGTCGATGCGGTCTTTCGGCAACTGGACCCGCGCGTCGCCGTGCACTGGCAAGTGACCGATGGCGATCGCGTCAACCCGAATCAGGCCCTGTTTCATCTTGAAGGCCCGGCCCGCTCGCTGTTGACCGGCGAACGCAGCGCGCTCAATTTCCTGCAGATGCTCTCGGGAGTGGCCACGCGGGCGCAGTACTTCGCGGACATGGTCGCAGGCACTCAGGTCAAATTGCTGGATACCCGCAAGACCCTGCCCGGCCTGCGCATGGCGCAGAAATACGCAGTCACCTGCGGCGGCTGTCATAACCACCGTATCGGGCTGTACGACGCGTTTCTGATCAAGGAAAACCATATTGCAGCCTGTGGCGGCATCGCCCAGGCAGTGGAAGCGGCGCACCGGATTGCACCCGGCAAGCCTGTGGAAGTCGAGGTGGAGAGCCTGGGTGAACTCAAGCAGGCGCTGGACGCAGGCGCCGACATCATCATGCTCGATGAATTGAGCCTTGATGACATGCGCGAGGCCGTGCGCCTCACCGCGGGCCGTGCCAGTCTGGAAGCCAGCGGCGGCATCAACGACGATACCCTGCGGGTGATTGCCGAAACGGGTGTCGATTACATTTCCATCGGTGCGATGACCAAGGATGTGAAAGCCGTGGACCTGTCCATGCGCCTGAGCCTCTGACCCATCGCGCACAGCCAACTGTCACTATTCGCTCGGGAGTAGACGCTTTGGAACAATGGTTTGTGATGAACGCGGGCAAGCAACTCGGCCCGATGGACGCGGATGCTGCACGGCTGATTGCCCGTGAGTCGCCCGGTGCGTGGTGCTGGAAGCAAGGCATGCCGGACTGGCAGCCGATCTATCAGGTGCCGCAGGTGCGCGCCATGAAGAAGGACGGTGTGACGCCTTTCCCTGAGCCGACGCCGGACATGATCCAGCCCAAGCCGTCGGGGCTGCCCGCGCAGGCAGCCCCGACACCCGCGCCGGCCTCTGTACCCGCCAGACGCCCTTCGTTTACGCCTGATCCGAACGCCTCGGGCGGCTATGGCCTGGCGCAGACCACCGATGGCGTGGACTTCAAACTGTACGGCACGGAAACCCAGTTCATCGAACTGGAACTTGACCCAGGCGAAAGCGCCGTCGCCGAAGCCGGGGCGATGATGTACAAGACCTGCGACGTGCAGATGGAAACCATCTTCGGCGACGGCAGCAATCAATCGTCCGGGCTGCTGGGTTCGCTGTTCGGTGCTGGCAAACGCATGCTGACCGGCGAGAGCCTGTTTACCACAGTGTTTTCGCAACAGGGTTCGGGCAAGGGCCGCGTGGCATTTGCAGCGCCCTACCCCGGCACGATACTGCCGCTCAACCTGCGCGATTTCGGCGGCAAGCTGATCTGTCAGAAAGACAGTTTCCTGGCCGGCGCCAAAGGCGTATCCATCGGTATCCAGTTTCAGAAGAAAATCCTCACCGGCCTGTTCGGGGGCGAAGGTTTCATCCTGCAAAAGCTGGAAGGCGACGGCTGGGTGTTCGTGCACATGGGCGGCACGGTGCGCAAGATCGAACTGGCGGCAGGCGAAGCGCTGGATGTCGACACCGGCTGCCTGGCAGCCATGACCCAGACGGTCGATTACGATATCCGCATGGTCGGTGGCGGCATCAAGTCGATGCTGTTCGGCGGTGAAGGGGTATTCTTCGCCAGACTGACCGGCCCCGGCACGGTATGGCTGCAAAGCCTGCCCTTCTCTCGACTGGCCGGGCGCATGCTGGCCGCAGGGCCGGCAGGCGTAGGCAGAAGCGAACGTTAACTTCAGCATTACGTTATTAGACTGGAGAAATCCCGACTATCGTGCGGCGCTCTGCGTCGCATGCATTTCCGGACGCTCTGCGTCCTCTTGGCGACGCAGAGCGTCGTGAACTGCATTCCCACGCAGGAGCGTGCGGAACGATCATCTCACTATCGTGCGGCGCTCTGCGGCGCATGCCGTTCCGGACGCTCCGCGTCCTCTTGCGACGCGGAGCGTCGTGAACTGCATTCCCACGCTGTGGACTGCCCCCCGAAAGTTGGACAGTTTTAGCTCGCCGCCTGAGCCCTGTATTTTACGGGGCTCAAGCCGTTT
>NZ_JAGPYR010000025.1:0-46892 GCF_020312125.1 Pseudomonas sp. P135 | reverse complement strand
ATGGGCAAGTTGCTCTGGCGAAGCCGCCACCTGATGAAAGCGCGCAAGCATGACCAGCGAGGCAAGGCCGGTGTCCAGGCGAGGGGCATTATCAGGCATCTGAGTGCCCATTTCCGAATCATTCATAGCGCGTCCCTGCTGACATGCCACCGGTAGGCAAATCTGATCAACCCATCATCTAATAGCAATATGCCATTGTGAAGTGGATCACATTTTTAAAACAAAATGTATCTGGATCTTAACTTTTCAGTTACGCCCCCCCCAGCAATAGAACTCAGAGACCCGGGGGAAGAAAATCGCGGGAGGGGTCGTAGTTCTGTTTTAGATGTAACGCCAGTGCCTTTAGGTCATCAGGACTGAGGGTTCCGGCAGCCTGTTTCAGCTTGAGGTTGTCAAGAATGTAGTCATAACGGGCATTGTTATAATCGCGAACGGCTGCGTAAAGCTGGCGCTGGGCATTGAGGACGTCAGCTATATTGCGAGAGCCAACGTCCACCCCCACCTGGTTGGCCTCCACAGACTTCTGTCCAGAAACAATACCTTGGCGTCGGGCCGCAATTTGCTCTATGTCTGCATTGATACCGCGAAAAGCGTTACGGGCATTCAAAACGACCTCGCGGCGACGGTCTTCCTGTTCGTCCTGACTCTGATAAAGACGCTCGGTGGACTCTCTGATCTGAGAGCTTGTCATTCCGCCTGAGTAAAGAGGGATATTAAGTTCAATACCGATGCTGCTTTGCGCGACCTGGTCGCGATAGCCGTTACTGCCGAAGTCCGTCGGATTGCTGTAGCCAAAGCTGTCGTTGTCGCCCTTTCGATAGGAAGCAACCGCGTCGATAGTGGGAGCATGCCCAGCTTTGCGCTGGCTGAGCGTCTGTTCTGCGGCACTAACTGCATATTCGCTGGCTTGCAATTGAAGGTTCTGCCGCATCGCTGCGTCAACCCAGGCACGAGCGTCGTTGGGTATTGGCGCCTCCACAGGCAATTGATGTCCCATCCCGGCAATTGACGTGTAAGTGCGCTTGGTCAGACGCTCCAGAGCTTCATAGGCATCATCAACTTTCCGCTGGGCCAGTTGACGATTGGCGCGAGCATTGTCATAGGCGGCTTGAGCGTCATACACGTCAGTGATGCTTGAGGCGCCATCCTCCAAACGACCTTGAGCCTGATCCCGCTGGCGCAATAATGCAGCCTCTTCTGCCTGAGCTGCGGCATAGGCATCCATCTGACGCAGGGTTTCAAAATAAGCTTGAGCTGCGGTCAAGAGCAGATTCTGTTCCTTGGCAGAAAGCTCAAGCTCCGCTTGGCTCACACTTGACTGCGCAGCCTTCAATTGGAACCAGCGATCAATGCGAACTAACGGCTGACTGACATTCGCGCGAAATGTTGTACCGCTGCGCTCACGGCTTAACGAAGGCTCATCTCGCTTCAGGCTGGTCGCCTCAGTTGTCGCCCCTGCGGTCAGATTCGGCAGGAGGCCTGCCCGCGCCTGAGGTACTGCTTCGCGTTGCGCGCTGTAGGCATGACGTGCAGCAGAAAGCTGCGCATCGTTAAGCGCTGCGGCCTGGTAAACGCCCAGCAGGTCAGCATGCTGCTCCGTTTGCTCGCGAGAAACAGCTTCGCTGCATGCACAGGTGCAAGCCAGGATGACGATGCCGAGTGGAAGGGAGGGATTCATCTACATTCCATGCGAAAAGAATTCCTGAGTGCCATTAAATTGACCTGTCATGAGTTCGGCGTAATAAAGGAAAGCTTTAGCCTGCTGAAAGGTTTTTTTTACGTACGCTCAGACCTCATGAAAAAACTCTCTAAAACACGTCAGTCTTTGTTTATCACCTTCACATTTGAGCGGTAAGCTAGCCCCCTATGGATGACTCAGACTACCTGCGCCTGTTGACGATCCAGGCCGAACAAGCCAACGCCTTTCTGTCCAATGCGCGGAAGTGGGAGCGTGAGCGCTGGGTTTGTCAGCGCCTGTTGCAGGGGCTGAACATTGCCCATCGCAATGAGGACTTCACGCCTGCCACTCAGGAGCCGCCGGATGTGCTGTTTCGTGACGGGCGCTTCGAGGTGTTTTTCGTGCTGGATGAGGGGCGGCGTCTTAATGACGAGTGGCGCGAGGAGTTGGCGCGACGACGAAGCGCGTTCTCGTTGAGCCAACTGGTACGTCGGGAGGCCAAGCCCAAGCGGATTCCGGCCTCTGACCTGCTGCACCGACTCGCCCCTACCCTGCGCAAGAAATCCACCAACTATCGCGAACGCGGCATTGATCTGGGCGGGCTGGATATCATCGCCTTCGCCAGCCTCAAGCGCGAGGTGCTGGACCTCAACAGTCACTTTCCACCACCGACCGAGTACTTGCGTCAGGGCTGGCGCTCGTTGTCGCTGGTGGGGCCGACCTTCGCTCGGGTATTGTTCGCGCATCCGGGCGCTCCGGATTTTCTGCGTACCAATCTGGGGCGCAGTGTCGTTTTCGATGTTGGAATCAGTTTATGAGCCCCTTGCAGGAACTGCTGGCCGATGTGCCTCAACAAGGTCGTGTGCGCTGGATCGGCGTGCGTCCGCAATCGCGGGTCGAGATGATCGAGCTGGACGCCGTGGAAGCGCGTCGTGAAGCAGGTCTGACCGGCGATCACTCGCGGCCCGGCCCGCGCAATGCACGGCAGGTGACGTTGATTCAGTGGGAGCATCTGGCGGTGGTTGGCTCGTTGCTGAACCGCGCGGCGGATAACCCTATCGTGCCGCAGGATTTGCGGCGCAATCTGGTGATCAGCGGCATCAACCTGTTCAGCCTGAAGAATCGACGTTTCCGGATCGGTCAGGCGATTTTCGAAACCACCGGCTGGTGTCAGCCGTGTGCGCGACTTGAGCAGCGTCTTGGTCACGGGACGTTCCAGGCGGTGCGCGGGCATGGTGGAATCACTGCGCGAGTGTTACAAAGCGGAATCATCCGCCTGGACGATACGCTGCAGGTCGAGCCGCTGGAAATCACCGATCCCTGGCCCCCTGCCCGACAGCACGCCTGAGACAAGGGATAAATTGAGCAGACACCTGAACCCGGAACCGCAAAGGTGTGTCGAAGAGTACCTTCAGGCACACCGGCATCCAGTCGAGCGCAGGCCGCTCCTGACCCGGGCAGTGTGGTGATGAACCCTTTATTGAGCCTTCTGACGCTATGAGCTGCCTTGCGCTCGCGAAGATCGAGCTCCCCCCGAATTCCTTAAACCTTCCGAGTAATCCTTATGACGCATCGTATTGTTATCGTTGGCGGAGGCGCTGGCGGTCTGGAGCTGGCTACCAGTCTGGGCAAGACCCTTGGCAAGAAAGGCACGGCCAGTGTCACGCTGGTTGATGCCAACTTGACGCATATCTGGAAACCGCTGTTGCACGAAGTGGCTGCCGGTTCGCTCAACTCGTATGAGGACGAGCTGAACTACGTGGCTCAGGCCAAGTGGAACAACTTTCAGTTTCAGCTCGGGCGCATGACCGGTCTGGACCGCGCCAGCCGCCAGATTCATCTGGCCGAGACGCTGGATGAAAACGGCGCAGAACTGGTTCCGGCACGCAGCCTGGGTTACGACTCGCTGGTCATCGCCGTGGGCAGCACCACCAACGACTTCGGCACCAAGGGCGCGGCAGAGCACTGCCTGTTTCTTGACAGCCGCAAACAGGCCGAGCGCTTTCACCAGCAACTGCTCAACCACTACCTGCGCGCCCACGCCGGCCAGGCCGACAGCGCGCAGGAAATTACCGTGGCCATCGTGGGTGCCGGTGCAACCGGTGTCGAGCTGGCGGCAGAGCTGCACAACGCGGCACATGAGCTGGCGGCTTACGGGCTGGGTCAGATCAAGCCGGAAAACCTGCGCATCACGGTGATCGAAGCCGGGCCACGGGTGTTGCCCGCGCTGCCCGAGCGCATCGGCGCGCCGGTGCACAAGACGCTGGAAAAGCTCGGCGTGACGGTACTGACCAATGCAGCAGTCAGTGAAGTGACGGCTGATGGCTTGATCACCGCTACCGGGCAGGTCATCCCGGCCAGCCTGAAGGTCTGGGCGGCAGGTATTCGTGCCCCGGCCTTCCTGCATGAACTGGATGGTCTGGAAAGCAACCGGATCAATCAGTTGCAAGTGCTGCCGACGCTGCAAACCACCCGTGACGAAAATATCTTCGCCTTCGGTGACTGCGCTGCCTGCCCGCAAAAAGGCACCGACCGCAACGTCCCGCCGCGCGCTCAGGCCGCCCACCAGCAGGCATCCTTGCTGGTCAAATCGCTGCGCCTGCGGATTGAAGGCAAGACATTGCCGGAGTACACCTACAAGGACTACGGCTCGCTGATCTCGCTGTCGAGCTTCTCGGCCGTCGGCAATCTGATGGGTAACCTGATGGGCAGCGTGATGCTTGAAGGCTGGCTGGCGCGGATGTTCTACGTGTCGCTGTACCGCATGCACCAGATGGCGCTGTACGGCACCTTCCGTACCCTGATGCTGATGCTGGGCAGCAAGATCGGTAAAGGCACCGAGCCGCGGATGAAGCTGCACTAAGCCACACCAGACGAGAGGCGTACGGGAAAACACTATCGTGCCCATGCTCCGTAGCGTGAGGAACGATCATCTCGACTATCGTGCGGCGCTCTGCGTCGCATGCCATTCCGGACGCTCCGCGTCCTCTTAACGACGCAGAGCGTCGTGAACTGCATTCCCACGCTGGAGCGTGAGGAACGATCACCCCACTATCGTGCGGCGCTCTGCGTCGTATGCCATTCCGGACGCTCTGCGTCCTCTTGCGACGCGGAGCGTCGTGAACCGTATTCCCACGCTGGAGCGTGCGGAACGATCATCTCACTATCGTGCGGCGCTCTGCGTCGCATGCCTTTCCGGACGCTCTGCGTCCTCTCCCTAGTGAATCCGGCTGTTCTGCCAACGCGTTCGCTGCGCCGACTTGCGATGCCCCGAATACCCGCTATTTTTAACAGGATCGGGTTGTGCGCCAAGCGACCGGACGGAAGGCTCCCGTACGGGGATCAAGTTTGTCTGCGGCGCGCAGATAACCATTGAGTCGTGTACAACGCTGCACTGTTCAGGGATCGAACCCATGATGTCGAATCAATACAGTAGTGCTCCTGCAGAAAATCATCCGCGTTTCATCTGGTTCTCACTCATTCCCGTCATACCCGCCATTGCCTGGATTCTCACGCAGTTCGGCACGGGTACGGCCAATCTGGTGGCGTGTGCTGCACTGCTGGCGATTGGTCTCGGCGCCTGTGCCTTGGCCGCCCGCTCCCAACAGACCCAAGTGCGCCGCGCCGTGGCTCAGGCGATGGATCACCACCAGGCGCATAGCGCTCAAAGCAGCGCCATGGCGTCCAACGCCCAGTTCAATGAAATCCTCCTCGGTGCCATGCCGATCTGGGCCAAGCAGGTCGAAAGCTCGCGCCAGCAGACCGAAACCGCGATTGTCGAATTGAGCACGCGTTTCATGGGCATCTCCGAGCGCCTGCAGGAAACCGTGCAGGCGTCGCAGCACGCTGCCGGTGAGCTGGACGGTCAGAATGCCGATGGTGCGCTGAAAGTGTTGTCGCAAAGCGACAGCGAACTAAGCCGGGTAATCGACTCGCTCAAATCCACTCAGGCCAGCCGCGACCAGACGCTCTCCCAGGTGCGCAGCCTCACCGCCTATACCGGCGAATTGCGCACCATGGCCGCCGACGTTGCGGCGATTGCCGCACAGACCAACCTGCTGGCCCTCAACGCGGCCATCGAGGCAGCGCGTGCCGGTGAGGCGGGCCGTGGCTTTGCCGTGGTGGCCGATGCGGTGCGCAGCCTGTCGAGCAAATCCAGCGAAACCGGTCAGCAGATGTCCGCCAAGGTCGACATCATCAACAACGCCATCACCCAGTTGGTGCAGGCCGCATCGAGCGGTGCCGATCAGGACAGCCATTCGGTGGCCGCTTCCGAACAAAGCATTCAGAACGTACTGGAGCGCTTCCAGAGCATCACCGGTCGCCTGGCCGAGTCCGCCGACCTGCTCAAGCAGGAGAGCTACGGGATTCGCGACGAAATGACCGAGGTCCTGGTGAACCTGCAGTTTCAGGACCGGGTCAGCCAGATTCTCGCCCACGTACGCGACAACATCGACTCGCTGCACGCGCACCTTCTGCAGGCTAGCCAGTCCCCCGACGAGGCCGTCGCCATCGACGCCCGGCAATGGCTGGCGCGCATGGAGTCTACCTACGCGACCGACGAGCAACGTCGCACTCACCGAGGTGAATCGGCAGCACAGCAGGATTCGCAGGAAATCACGTTTTTCTAGGAGTAAATCATGGCTAAGAGTGTATTGGTGGTCGACGATTCAAGCAGCGTCCGGCAAGTCGTCGGTATCGCGCTGAAGAGTGCCGGATACGACGTTATCGAAGCCTGTGACGGGAAGGATGCACTGGGCAAGCTCACCGGGCAGAAGGTGCACCTGATCATCAGCGACGTGAACATGCCGAACATGGACGGCATCACTTTCGTCAAGGAAGTGAAGAAGCTGGCCAGCTACAAGTTCACGCCCATCATCATGCTGACCACCGAATCCCAGGAATCGAAAAAGGCCGAAGGTCAGGCCGCAGGCGCCAAGGCGTGGGTCGTCAAACCGTTTCAGCCGGCACAAATGCTCGCAGCGGTTTCCAAGCTCATCCTGCCCTGAGACCCAGGCCCCTGGAGGCCAGCATGCCCACGCCAGACGAGAGCACCAACGACACTGCACGCGTGCAGATAGACGGCGAGTTGACGATCTACACCGTGACTGAACTGGCCGCCAAGCTATTGCCACAGATCGGCGCTGCGGCACGCCTGGAGGTTGATCTTTCACAGGTCACCGAGATGGACGGCGCCGGCCTGCAACTGCTGGCAGTGATCCAGCGTGAAGCCGGCAAGACCGGGACTTCGCTGCACCTGACCGGGCAAAGCAAGGCAGTCAGCGAAACCTTCGAGTTATGTAATCCGGGTGTCGTGCTGTAGCGCGTCCATTTGCAGTACTGCCCAGTGATCGATCAAGGAAGTCATCGTGAGTATTAATCTCGATCAGGCACAGCAGACGTTCATCGTTGAAGCGCGAGAGCTTTTGCAGGCCATGGAGGAATCCCTCCTGCAACTCGAAAGCGAGCCCGGCGACCTGGACGCGATCGGCGCGGTCTTCCGCGCAGCGCACACCATCAAAGGCTCGGCCGGACTGTTCGGGCTGACGCCTATCGTCAGTTTTACTCACATCGTCGAAGACGTGCTGGATCGTCTGCGTGAAGGCAGTGTTTCGGTAAACGCCGAGCTGATCGCCGTGCTGCTCAAATCCGGCGATCACATGCTTGAGTTGATCGACGTGGTCGCCAGCCGTGGCGAGCAACTGCAGCAACCTGCACTGGAGCGCGAGGCAGCGCTGCGTCAGGCGTTGCAGGTCTTCCAGGCACCGGCCAGCGCCAGCGCCGCTGACATCGCAAGTGCGCAGGTCGTCAGCGATGATGAACAGTCAGCCGACGTGCTCTGGCATATCTCGCTGCGGTTTGGCGTGGATGTGTTTCGCAACGGCATGGACCCGCTGTCGTTCCTGCGCTACCTCAATACCCTGGGGCAGATGGTCCAGGTCACGACGCTGACCGACAGCATTCCAACAGTTGAAGCGTGGGACCCGGAATCCTGCCACCTGGGCTTCGAGATCGATTTCCGCTCTGCTGCCGGGCACGCCGCGATCAACGAAGTCTTCGATTTCGTGCGTGAAGACTGCGCGGTGGAAATCACGCCGCTGGACGAAACGCCAGACCACGTCGAGCCCACCGGCACCGAACTGGTCTCGCAGCCCGAACACAGCCCTGTGGTGGCCAGCGGCGAACTGCTGGGCGATCAGCGCGCAGTGCCACGTACGCCCGCAACGGCAACGGCAACGGCAACCGCTGTAGAGCGCCCTTCTTCGGGCAGCGAGCAGAAAAACAAGGATGGCCGCTATGTGCGCGTCAACGCCGACAAGCTCGACGAGCTGATCAATCTGGTCGGCGAGCTGGTCATTGCCAGCGCCGGCGCCAGCCTGCTGGCCAAGTCGTGCGACAACGACCCGCTTCAGGAAGCCAGCTCGACGGTGTCGGGGCTGGTCGAGCAGATTCTGGATGGCGCGCTGCACCTGCGCATGATCCCCATCGGCGACACCTTCAATCGCTTCCGCCGTGTGGTGCGCGATGTCAGTCAGGAACTGGGCAAGGACATCGACCTGATTATCAATGGTGCGGAGACCGAACTGGACAAGACCGTCGTCGAAAAGATCGGCGACCCGCTCATGCACCTGCTGCGTAACTCCATGGACCACGGCATCGAGAGCGCCGAAGCACGTCGCGCGGCAGGCAAGCCGGCCAAAGGTCATTTGAGCCTCAACGCGTACCACGACTCGGGCAGCATCGTCATTGAAATCGCCGACGACGGGGCCGGACTCAACCGCGAGCGCATCCTCGACAAGGCCCAGCAACGCGGACTGGTGGCGGCCGGCGCAAGCCTCACCGATCAGGAAATCTACAACCTGATTTTCGAGCCCGGCTTTTCCACTGCCGAGGCCGTCACCAATCTTTCGGGCCGTGGTGTCGGCATGGACGTGGTCAAGCGCAACATTACCTTGCTGCGCGGCACGGTGGATCTGGACAGTCAGCCCGGTCAGGGCACCATCGTGCGCATCCGTCTGCCGCTGACGCTGGCGATCATCAACGGTTTTCTGGTTGGTATCGATCAGTCGACTTACGTGATCCCGCTGGACATGGTGCAGGAATGCATCGAGCTGGACGAACACAACCGGCAGTTGACCCGCGACAGCGGCTACCTGGACCTGCGTGGCGAAGTGCTGCCGCTGGTCTACCTGCGCGACCACTTCAATCATGAAGGCCCGGCCGCCAGGCGCCAGAACGTGGTGGTGGTGCGTTACGCCGAGCACAAGGCCGGGCTGGTGGTCGATGACCTGCTGGGCGAGTTCCAAACCGTTATCAAACCTCTGGGCAAGCTGTTCGGCGCGCTGCGCGGCATCAGCGGCTCGACGATCCTGGGCAGTGGCGCGGTGGCGTTGATTCTCGACATCCCCGCCCTGCTCAACCAGATCGTACACATGGAGGCCCGCTCGACCCAGGCGCCTCAATTCCTGCTGCCCACTTCTCGCTGACGGATTCGCAATTCCCAAGGAGTTACTTCAATGAAATGGTTCTACGATCTGAAGATTTCCACCAAGCTGATTACCTCGTTCCTGGTGGTTCTGGCGTTGACCGCGGCCATGGGAGTCTTTGCCATCATCCAGCTCGGGCAGGTCAACCAGGCCGCTCAGGACATCAAGGAAAACTGGATGCCGTCCATGCGGGCGGCCGCGGGCATGCGCTTCTTCGCCGCCAATTACCGCCTGAAGGAAAACCGCCATATTGCAGCCGACACCGCCCAGGAAAAGGCGCAGATGGAGCTGGAAGCAGCGGACTCTCGCAAACAGTTCGAAACCCGCCTGGCCATTTACGACAAGTTGATTTCCAGTGATGACGATCGTCAGTTGTTCAATAGCGTGAGCGCGTCATGGGCCGCCTACCTGAAGGTCAGCAACGACCTGTTCGATCAGTCACGCCAAAACCTGGAGGCTCAGGCGCGGGCATTGCTCAAGGGCGAATCCAAGACGCATTTCGATGAAGTGACCACTCAGCTGCAAAAAATGGTCGAGCTGAATGAAGCTGGCGCGACTATCGCTGGCAACAAAGGCACCAGCCTGTACGAAACCTCCCGTATCTCGATCATCGTGGTACTGATTGCAGCCTTGATGATCGGCCTGGGTCTGGCGCTGTTCATCGCCCGGATCATTTCCCGCCCGCTGAAGGAGGCCGCAACGGCCGCCGAGCAACTGGCAGAGGGCAATCTCAACGCCCACATCGGCCACGGTTCCAGGGACGAGACTGGCATGGTGCTCAACGCCATGCGCAACATGGTCGGCAAGCTGTCGCACATCATCGGCGATGTGCGTAATGCCGCCGACAACCTGGCCAGCGCTTCGGAAGAAGTCAGCGCCACTGCACAGTCGATGAGCCAGGCCACCAGCGAGCAGGCCGCCAGCGTCGAAGAGACCAGCGCATCGGTCGAGCAGATGAGCGCCAGCATCAACCAGAACACCGAGAACGCCAAAGTCACCGATGGCATGGCCAGCAAGGCCGCCAAGGAAGCCACCGATGGCGGCGAATCGGTGCAGCAGACCGTCGTGGCGATGAAGAAAATCGCCCAGCGCATCAGCATCATCGACGACATCGCTTACCAGACCAACCTGCTCGCCCTCAACGCCGCCATCGAAGCCGCGCGCGCCGGCGAACATGGCAAGGGTTTCGCGGTAGTGGCCGCCGAGGTGCGCAAGCTGGCCGAGCGCAGCCAGGTGGCCGCGCAGGAAATCGGCGAGCTGTCGTCGAGCAGCGTGGAAATGGCCGAGAAGGCCGGCAAGCTGCTGGACGAAATGGTGCCCTCGATCAACAAAACCTCCGACCTTGTGCAGGAAATCAGTGCAGCGTCGGAAGAGCAGGCAGCCGGTGTAGCGCAGATCAACACCGCCATGACCCAGCTCAACCAGGTCACCCAGCAAAACGCATCGAGCAGCGAAGAACTGGCAGCTACGGCTGAAGAAATGAGCAGCCAGGCCGAACAACTGCAACAGGCCATGAGTTTCTTCACCCTCGACGCATCGCCAAGGGCCGTCGCACAGAGCGCTACTTTCGACAGCCGCAACAGCCCGAACCGTCAGCCTCCGCGGCCACCGCAACAGGCTCCGCGCAAGGCATTTGCGCAAAGCATGGCGGGCGCCCCGGACGAATCGGAATTTACCCGTTTCTGATTGCCGGCTTCGATAGAGACTCCAGGGGAGAACGACATGGGCTCATTGGTCACGACTCGGCAGACCGCAGCGACGGTCGAAGAAGAGGCGCAGTACCTGACTTTCATGCTCGGTGGCGAGATGTTCGCCATCGGCATTCTGGGCATCAAGGAAATCATCGAGTACGGCAGCCTGACGGTGGTGCCGATGATGCCCGCCTTCGTGCGCGGGGTGATCAATCTGCGCGGCGCTGTGGTGCCTGTGGTTGATCTGTCGGCGCGCTTCGGGCGACAGAACTCGGCCATCACCCGGCGCTCGTGCGTGATCATCATCGAGGCCAACAGTGAGGACGGCCAGCCGCAGGACATCGGCCTGCTGGTCGACAATGTCTCGGCGGTGCTGGAGATTCCGGCGTCGCAGATCGAGCCGCCGCCGAACTTCGGTGCGCGAATTCGCGCCGACTTCATCAGCGGCATGGCCAAGGTCGACGGCAAGTTCGTGATCGTTCTCGAGGTCGACCGCGTGTTGTCCATCGATGAAATGTCCAGCCTTGCCGAAGCAGGCCAGTCGCTGCCGCCCGACGTCGACGCGACGTGAGGTCTGCACATGCCTGATACAGCGTCGCTCACCGATCGCGAATTCGGCCAGTTCCAGAACTGGCTGTACAACGCTGCGGGCATCAAACTGACGCTGGCCAAGAAAGCGCTGGTGGCCGGCCGCCTGTTCAAGCGTCTCAAACATTACGAGCTGGACAGCTATGGCGAGTATTTCAAGCTGATCATGAACGATCAGCGCAACGGCGAGCTGCAAGTGGCGCTGGACCTGCTGACCACCAACGAAACGTATTTCTTCCGCGAACCCAAGCACTTCGACTTTCTGCGTCAGCAGGTGCTGCCCAAGGTCACACACGGCAAAATGTTCCGCATCTGGAGCGCCGCCAGTTCGTCTGGCGAAGAGCCCTACAGCCTGGCCATGACTCTGGCCGAGCAACTGGGCACCACGCCTTGGGAAGTGGTCGGCTCGGACATCAGCACCCGCGTGCTGAGCAAGGCGCGCAGCGGTCACTACCCTATGGAACGCACCGAGACGTTGCCGCAACCTTTGCTGTTCAAATATTGTCTGAAAGGCACAGGTCGCCAGGAAGGGACCTTCCTGATCGACAAGTCGTTGCGCAGCCGGGTCAGTTTCGTACAGGTCAATCTCAATGACACCCTGCCGGATCTGGGCGAGTTCGACGTCATTTTCCTGCGCAACGTGATGATTTATTTCGATCAGGAAACCAAAAGCAAAGTGGTGGCGCGGTTGATCCCCCGTCTCAAGCCAGGAGGCTATTTCATCATCAGCCACTCGGAAAGCCTGAACGGTGTGAATGACATGTTGAAAATGGTCTCCCCTTCGATTTACCGCAAACCATGAACACGCCTGTCGGTGTAGCCGAAATAGTGCTGGGGCCTGGCGAAGTGGTCTTTCAGACCCGGCCGACTCGCCTGCGCACGTTGCTGGGTTCATGCGTGGCGATTACCTTCTGGCACCCGTGGCGGCGTATTGGCGGCATGTGCCACTTCATGCTACCCGGGCGCATACGCCGGCATCAGCCACTGGACGGCAGGTACGCTGACGAAGCGATGGAAATACTCATTCGTCATGCACTGGCCAATGGCACGCTGCCGGAGGAATATCAGGTCAAGCTGTTTGGCGGCGGCGAAATGTTTCCTGCTCATCGCCATGACCCGCACATGCGTAACGTCGCTGACAGCAACGTTCACGCGGCGCTTGCACTGGCCGAACAGAACCGCCTGAAACTGATGGCTCAGGACCTGGGCAGCACCGGCCATCGCAGCATCATCTTCGACCTGTGGGACGGAAACGTATGGGTCAGGCACCAACCAATGGAAGCAATGGAAAAAGATGCCAAACAAAAAAATCAGCGTACTGCTGGTCGATGATTCGGCTGTAGTTCGTCAGGTACTGGTGGCCATTCTCAACGACACCCCCGATATTCATGTGATGGGCGCGGCGTCAGACCCGATATTTGCCATGAGCAAGCTCGCTCAGGAATGGCCGGACGTCATTGTGCTGGACGTGGAGATGCCGCGCATGGACGGCATCACCTTTCTCAAGAAGATCATGAGCGAGCGGCCGACGCCGGTGGTGATCTGCTCGTCGCTGACCCAGAAAGGCGCCGAAACCTCATTGCAGGCGCTGTCTGCCGGGGCGGTGGAAATCATCACCAAGCCCACCACCGGGCTGAAGAACTTCCTCATCGATTCGGCCGCCGAGCTGGTTGCAGCAGTACGCGCAGCAGCCAACTCCAACGTCAGAAACCTCGGCAAGCGCACCGCCGCCCCAGTGCTGAACCCAGCCAGCAAACTGACCGCCGATGCCATTTTGCCAGCTGCCAGCGGCCATGCCATGGCGCAGACCACTGAACGCATCGTCGCCATCGGCACCTCGACAGGCGGTACACAGGCACTCGAAGCGGTGCTGACTGCCCTGCCCCGCGTCTGTCCCGGCATGGTCATCGTCCAGCACATGCCGGAGAAATTCACCGCATCGTTCGCCGAACGCCTGAACAGCCTGAGTCAGATTGAGGTGCGCGAGGCCAGAAACAACGACCGCATCCTGCCCGGCCTCGCGCTGATCGCCCCCGGCGGTAAACACATGATGGTCACGCGCAGCGGCGCCTATTATCACGTCCAGGTCATCGACGGCCCGCTGGTCAACCGCCATCGTCCTTCGGTGGACGTGCTGTTCCGTTCGGTGGCCAAATTCGCCGGCAAGAACGCCACCGGCATCATCATGACCGGCATGGGCGACGACGGCGCACGCGGGCTCAAGGAAATGCTCGACGCCGGCAGCGCGACAGTGGCTCAGGACGAGGCCAGTTGCGTGGTGTTCGGCATGCCCAAGGAAGCGATCAAACTGAACGCGGCGCAGCGGATCATTCCGCTGCAGGAGATTCATCAGGCGATCCTGCACCGGTGAACCCGAAGCTGTCGCCGTGCAGCCAGCGTTTCTTTCGACACCCACGTTTCAAGACACAAACCCCGGTCGCACGGCAATGCTCAGAAAAACAGCCTTACCGGGCCCACGGCGGCGGCAGCAAGGCCTGATGGTCAGCGCTGGACCTCGATGACCCTGAAGCCCCATCAGAGAATGAGACCAACTGGAAAAAAGGCTCGGCCTCCAGGTTCCTGTGCTGATTGGAAGTCCCTGATCTGTTGCTTTTATGCTCATTGCGATAAGACGCATAGCTCCAGTGCCCCGGAGAGACATCGGAGTCCGGGCGATGGCTGCTCTGCCTTACACCGGCGGCGCTCAACTCCTGTTCGATACTGCTGATCATCCCCCTCATTTTGCCCATGTACTCTGGGCTGTAGGTGTTGTCTGCACGGTCGGGCTTGGCGTAGATCGTGAACTGAGCGCCCAGCGCCACGCGCTGCTTTGCCGCCGGCATCTCTGCTTGCAGGCATTTCATGTCAGTCACTTTCCACGAGTCAACCGGACTGTCGCTCGCCTGCAGTATTGAATGCATGCGGTACATCCTCAGGTGCAACGCTGAGGTGGATCTTGTCTCCGGCAAACTCCCCCTTGCAGTTCGGCTCCAGGCGATCCATATGGATGAAGACCTCAGACCCCGTCATCTTGAAATGATTGGCGGCAGTCCAGCCACCGTGATTTTCACCCAACGCGCTTTGTGCGACGTCATAAGTGGGGGCACGATGGTGAACGGCGAAACGTGTCGGTGTATTGGCACGCACTTCGCTCTGATTCAAACGGCGCAATTGCGCACCTGCATCCTTCTTCAAGTCCGCTGGGCAATTGCCGTATTGAGTTTTAAATTGAAGGCGGGTCTGTTGATAGGCATAGCTTTTATACCTGCTACTTATCGGTCATGAAAAAGGGGGTTGCGCAGATAGCGCAGCATCTGCGCAACCTCTTCAACTCGCCGCTCTGCACTGCTCGTTGACGACCTCGCAGATAGCTGCCCGCTGAGCGGTCGACAGGTAAAACAGGTTCCATGAAGCAGGATCAGGAAAACTGATCGCCTTTCGAGAACCCGACATCGTGTTTGATCTTGCCGTTCTCGAACTGGTCCATCCATGGCAGCACATCGGCCCCGGCCGCTTTCAGGGCGCCCATGTTGTCTTTCACGGCCTGGTTGGCGCCGTCGCGCTGTTCGAAGTTACCGCCCCCGGTCCAGTTGGCGTTACCGACTTCACCGATTTGCGGCTTGAAGCCCGCGCTCGTAAGCGCCTTGATCTCCGATGACAAACGCGAAGAGGCATCAGCACCGCTGGCGTACTCATGGATGCTGCCGATCAGGCCAGGGTTGTTGCTGCCGTTGGCGGCTTTCAGCTGATCAGCGTATTTGACCAGCCCGCTTTCCCCGCCGGCCGTCAGACCACCACCCCAATTGCTGTCCTCCACCACGATGTCGCCTTTGTAACCAGCGTCGCGGGCTGACTTGATCAACGTGCTCTGCATATCGGCCCAACCCTGAGTGGCACTCTTGCCGCCCTCATTGAACGTATCGAGTACAAAACTCGGATGGTTTCCAAGGGCAGAAACCACGTTTTTGACATCGTCGGCGGCTTGTTGGAGCTTGTCGCCGGACAAGACATTGCCACCGCCGCCATTGGCGTTGTCACGAAACGTAAACTGAATCTTGACCCCTTGTTTGTCGCCGGCATCGACCATCGCCTTGAGTTTGGCCATTTGCGCCGGGTCATTGATCTGGTCATGGGTCATCTGGATGCGAAGTGTTCCCCCTCCGGCATTTTTCACGTCTTCGACCATTTTTTGCGCTGCCTCAGGAGACGCAATCCGGTCAGGAACCGTATTCGCGCCGCCATGAGAACCCAAGCCAGTGTTATTGAACGGTTGGGCTTGATTTGACTGCTCAGACAGTCCTGAGTCTGGCGTCGAACTGGCAGCACCGCCGGGAGAAGCAGAAGCCCGACCTGGCCCGGACGAAGCAGGTGACGGGTTCTCGGAAGGGTTATTTGCAGAAGAGTTACTTGCGGAAGAATCACCGAGCAAGCGTTTCAGCAGCGCCTGAATCAGCGTCGTCAACGCCTCGATCAAGTCACTTTGATCGCCCCCTCGTGCTTGTCCATTCCCGGCGGTGGCGGTTGTCGGCGCGCCATTCCCCCAACTCACCGTGTTCGGCGAGCGCTGGGTACTTTCCGGAGGAAGAAAGTGCACGGCATTGCTCGACGACTTACCTGAATAGTCCGGACTCGGAGCCAGGTTGCCCGACGAGACAGGCGACCACCCCGGGCTGTTGTTGTTTACAGAGGTATTCATACTCATTTCATTACTCCTTTTTTGTGGAGGTAACGCGTTTGGGTGAACGGTTTTTTGTACAGGGTTTCAGAAATCCTCTTTATCGTCTTTACGCGTTCAAGCAGATGAAATTCATTTGAAAGGGCCCTTTAGATAAGCCCGTTCTGCGTCTCGCAAGATGGCAATATCCACGGCGTTGGGTAGCAGTCTTTTGGCCTCGGTAATGTTTGCCAGCTTGACGCTTTGAGATTCAAAACCCATATCGGACGGTATGCCATCTATGCGTTTGGCAAGGTAATAACGAGTACGGGATGTTGTTCGGTCGTAGTCACCGATAAAGCCGTGGAATTCCACCAGAAGCCCCGTCTCTTCGTAGACTTCCTTGAGTGCATTGGTCCTCAAGTTCAGACCGGCTTCCTGCTTTCCCTTGGGAAAAGCGTGCGTTGCGCCGAACGGGTGATTGGTCGGCTCGGTGATCCATACCCTGCCGTCGGGCTCAAAAATGATCGCTCCACTGGCGGGAGCAAGGTGCTGAGAACGCTTGAATTCCGGCTCTGTGAAGTTGACCGCCCGGGTTGTAAATCGGCGCCAGCCATCCATCGTGTCTGGGGGTGTAAATGATCTGAACGGCAGGTTGTTCATGCTGCCACGGACAGCGCTGTGAGGTACAAAAACGGCGGTTGCGTATCGATCACGCCACGTATCCGCCGCACTGGGTGACGTGGGGTTTTTAACAGTGACAACATCGCCGCGCTCGTTCTTTCGGCGATGAATATAAGGAAGCGTCTGCTTCATATCGACAAGCCACTTCTTCCGACTGATCAGTCTCTTGCCGAGCTCAATGCGTTCGCTGTGATTGCCAGGGCCGTGTTCTGCGCAAAGTGCGGCAATACGCGCATCCGGTATTTTTTCTATCGCTGCAATACCCTCGCGGATGTCATTACGCTCGATTTTCCGGAAGGCACGACTGGACGAATTGTCTTCACGAGACAGCATCGTGACCAGCTCCATGGGCGTGGTACCGAACTGATTACCCTTGTGCTCCCCTTGGGCGCGGAAGACCAGCGCACCGCCAAGGTCGATGCGCACAGGTTTGTTACGGTGATTGAAGATGACATTGTCCCCCGTCAGACCGATGACATCCCAGTTCGCCAGCCAGGCATCCACAGCAAAGCCGCACTTCAACTGACTATTTTTTGCCAGCGTATCGAGGTCTTTGGGGTTCCCTACTATCAGTTTTGAAATCAGTGCGGGCTTGCCTTTGCGGGACGCCAGTTCTATGTCAGGAACATCGATTCCTGCGGCACGGTACAGTCTGGAGGCAAGCACCTCGTTTCGAAGTCTATTGGCAGACGGGTTGGTTTTCACATACCACTTAACGCCATTGGGCGCTTGAAACAATCCACCTGGATTAGAGCCCTTGGCGCCAGAGAGTTGTTTCCATTTGTCAGTCTCGACGAGGGCGAATTCACCTCCCCTCTTGGACCGCCCTAAAACCGTCATGTCGACGACAATAAACTCACCGCTCCGGCGAGCCTGCGTAATTTCGTACCGGTTGGTGATATCCAGAATGACTTCATGTTCACTCTTGCTGGCCACCGATAACGGCAACCGGCTCTCACTGAGTGTCACACCCTTTGCACCACTGTGGTTGAGCGCAGGAACGGCAGGCATCGCTTTCAGTACAAAAAGAACCGGTGTTTCTTTTTTCCTCTTCGCGTTCACCAGCGCAAAGCCTTGCGAAACGTCTGACACTGTCGAGGCACTGGCCACCCCGGTCGCGGTGTAAACGCCTTTAACCACGCGCAGGCCGTGAATAAGACCATGGGCTATTTCGCGACTGCGGTAACCCTTGGAGGTATTCAGTAACAGCGACGCCGCCTCATCATCCAGAGATATCCCCCGATAAAGCACTTTAGGCTGATCCGACTTGGCCAACTCAATGGAGTAGCGCGGTATGGAGGCTCTCAGGTCCGCAAATTCTTCTTCGGTTGTTTCAGAGGCCGTGTACTTCTGCAGCAGTCGCATGAACTCTTTGCCGTCTATCGAATCCAGTACGCTGTCCTGCCGACCCGCCAAACGACACTCTTCGGCAGTATTGAATTGCTCCACTGGAACTCCCTTGCCTCGCCCTCGCGAAACAAAGTTGGGCACTTTATTACTGGCAGGCCCCAGTGCCGAGGTACTTTGAGCGTTTGAAAACCCAAGGTGACTAAAATTGTGTTTTACGGGATTTATCATTAAGCACTCCTGAACGTTCGTCTTGGGGCTCGCGATGAACATTCGTCCTTGAAATTACAGGCATCAGGACCTTTATCAGACTCGAACGCGATCAGCCGATACTCGCAAGGCAAATAGCCACTTTTCGGATTGATCCAATCATGGATAACGCCTGTTGATAATGAAGAGCCCCAAGAAAGCAGCCAATTGCTATCACCGAGAGAGTATTGAAAATAAGCCGAGCTTATAATTGGCTGAATGGCATTCATCGCAAACACCCATCGCCTGCATTTACTGGAAAATGGAGTAAATGAGTGTCGCAGTGTGCTGTGCGGTTCCATTAAGCAAACAAGAGAGGCTTCTTTAATGGACAATTATCACTGTAAGTGATCGACATTCGTGGCGAATGTCTTAGAGCCAATGCAAGGAATATCTGGACTACTTGCATGATCGTGGTGTGTGATGAAGTGATCAGACATAAGTCATACGACAACATATAAATAATGCGCCATATTTAGTTACGTACCAATAGCTCAAGACGGCACACATTCGCTCAAGCAGAGCGTGTCGCAAACGTGCAGAAGGTCAACGATAGCTGGCCGGCCAATACCCGGCCTGGATTTTTTCGACGTCACCCGCAGAGAAAATCGTCGGGCTGTTCGGGCACGCATGAGAAGATACCGGCACCTCACTTCAATACTTCGTTTTTCAGGCCACAAAGCCGACCGCCATGACCAGACCCGTAACGCTCAAGGATGTTGCCAACCATGCAGGTCTTTCCAAGGCTGCGGTGTCGCGCTATCTGAACCGAAGCATCAGCCTGCCGCCGGAAACCGCGCAACGTATCGACCTGGCGATCAAGGCGCTGGACTACCGGGGCAACAGTCTGGCCCGGCGCCTGAGCAAAGGCGGCAGTGAGACCATCGGCCTGGTGCTGCCGGACATCGCCAACCCGTTTTTCGCCGAGCTGGCAGACGCGGCCGAGGAAGAGGCGTCCGCACACGGTTATAACCTGGTGCTGTGTGTCACCCGCAACCTGCTTGAGCGCGAAAGCACGTTTGTGCGTTGGCTGGATTCACGTAACGTCGATGGCTTGCTACTGGTCAGCAACCGCCCGGATGACGGCACGCTGGCCAGCCAGCTGATGAGCTACCGCAATATCATTCTGCTCGACGAAGACGTTCCCGGCACGTCGCAGCCCAAAGTCTTCGCCGACAACCATCAGGGCGGTCGCCTGGCGACTGACTATCTGATCCGCCATGGCCATCGACGCATCGCTCATGTGTCCGGGCCGTCGGCCTTGATGAGTGCTCGCGAGCGCTATGCCGGCTACCGGGAAGCGCTCGCGCTGGCGAGCATCGCAGAGGTGCCGGAATACCTGTGCTTTGGGGATTACAGCCGTGAGTTCGGGCGTATCGCGACCGCACAGCTACTCACCCTGCCCGACCCTCCGGAGGCGATTTTCGCCGCCAGTGACTTCATCGCCCTGGGCGTGCTCGATGTCCTGCGTGAGCGCACTATCAGCGTGCCCGGTGCCATGTCGCTGGTGGGTTTCGACGACGCCGTCTACGCCAGCCTGCTGACCCCGCCGCTGTGTACCATCCGCCAATCCTCCAGAGAGCTTGGCCGTCTCGGCGTGGCGCAACTGCTGCAGAGGATGACGGGCGGCGACTGTGCGCAGGACATCGTGCGCGTACCCGTAGAGCTGGTCTGTCGGGGCACGGTAGCAACGCGCAGTGACTGATTGCGGGGCAACAAGTAACACCCGGCCTTAAATCAGTGCACTGCCGTTTGCCTCCTGAAAAGCCGATGATTGCGGAAAACTGTGGCGCATCAAGGCTGTACGGTCACTGGCAGGCATTGCGAAAAAAATGGCACACAATCTGCTTTCTCTAGTTTTCAAACCTGAAGACAAAACTCATTTGTCTTTTTTTTGAGACAAATGGTAAACCGGTTTACCGATCTGATTTGCCACACCGGCGATCAGGCTAGGAGGATGGCAATGCTGCGTTTGAGCAAGCGTTTCACCCTGACCCTCGGCGTTGTTTTGGCCTTGGCGTTGTCACCCATCATTCAGGCCCAGACCGGCAAACGTCTGGCTCTGGTACAGGTCAACCAACAGGCGCTGTATTTCACCCAGATTACCCAAGGCGCACAGGCGGCGGCGAAAGCTGCCGGAGCAGAGCTGGTGGTGTTCAACGCCAACGACAATCCGTCAGCCCAGAACGACGCCATCGAGGCCTATATTCAGGACAAAGTCGACGCCATTCTGCTCTGCGCCATCGACGTCAACGGTATCAAGCCGGCAGTCACCGCAGCCGCGCAGGCGGGAATCCCGGTGGTGGCAATCGATGCTGTGATCAATGGCGACAATGCCGTGCAGGTCGGCGTGGATAACCGCGAGGCAGCCCGACAGATCGGCCAGTACACCGGCGAATACATCAACCGCGAACTGGCGGGCAAAGCCAGCATCGGCGTTGTCGGAGCCCTCGGCTCTTATGTGCAGAATCTGCGTCTGGACGGCTTCCGCGAGGGTCTGGCGAAGACCGCCAGCCAGGCGAAGATCGTCAATACCGTCGACGGTAACAATGTGCAGGACACCGCCCAGGCTGCGGCGGAAAACCTGCTGACCGCCAACCCTGATCTGCAGATCATTTATGCCACTGGCGAACCCGCCCTGATTGGCTCGGTTGCCGCGAGCGTGTCGCAAGGTGCGGGCGAGCGGGTCAGGATTTTCGGGTGGGACCTGTCCTCTCAGGCAGTGCAGGGTCTGGATGACGGCTCTGTCGCGGTGGTGGTGCAACAGAATACCCAAGCCATGGGCAAGACGGCGGTGGAGTCGGCGCTGGCGCTGTTGTCCGGAAAGACCGTGGCTCGCGAACAGAGCATTCCCGTCACGCTGGTGACCAAAGCCAACCTGGCAGCCTATCGCGCCGAATTCAAATAAGGGGCTCAGCATGCAGACGCCTGGCGAAGTGCCTCGGGTACAGATGAGTGCCATCACTAAACACTACGGCTCGATAGCCTCGTTACGCGGTGTCGATCTGCTGTTGCAGCCCGGTGAAGTGCTGGGGCTGGTGGGCGACAACGGCGCGGGCAAATCCACGCTGACCAAGATTCTGTCAGGTGCCGTGATACCGACCAGCGGACGAATCGCCATCGATGGCGAGGAAGTCAGTTTCAGCGGCCCGGCAGATGCGCAGCGCTGCCATATCCAGATGGTGTACCAGGACCTGTCGCTGTGTGACACCGTCGATGTGGCCGGAAACCTCTTCATGGGCCGCGAACCGATGCGCCGCGTGCTCGGCGTGCCGTTGCTCGATGAGACGCGCATGCACCGCGAAGCACGGCAGATTCTTGAAGCATTGGGCATCACCATTCCGGATACCCGCGCGCAGGTACGACACCTTTCCGGCGGCCAGCGCCAGGCCGTTGCGATTGCCCGCGCGGCCGCCTTCGGCCCTAAGGTTCTGATCATGGACGAGCCCACCGCGGCCCTCGCGGTAGCCGAAGTCGAAGCGGTGCTGGAGTTGATTCGCACCATCAGCCGCCAGGGCGTCAGCGTGATTCTGATCACCCACAGGTTGCAGGACCTGTTTCTGGTCTGCGACCGCCTCATGGTGATGTATGACGGCGCCAATCTGGCCGAGCGAAGGATTGCCGACACCGACCTCAACGAGGTCGTCGAACTCATTGTCGGGCATAAATTCACTGCCCGCTCCGCTAGCGCCTGAAAGGATGTGACGCCATGAAAACGCTCGATCTCACGCGCCAACGCATTCTGCCGCAGTCGCTGTTCAAGCGCCTGCTGCATGATTTTCCCGGCGTGGTCAGCATCGGCCTGTTTTTCGCCCTGTGCTTTGTGCTGTTCGCACTGGTGACCGATAACTTTTTAAGCGGTGCCAACCTGCTCAACGTTATCCGGCAAAACGCGCCGTTATTGATTGTCGCGGTGGCGATGACGCTGGTGGTCACCACCGGCGGCATCGACCTGTCGGTCGGCTCGACCCTGGCGCTGGTCGGTGCGCTGGCGGCCATGGCGCTCAATGCCTGGCACCTGCCCTGGCCGCTGGTTCTGCTCGGCGGGCTTGCGGTCGGCGCGATGATCGGGGCGCTGAACGGCTACTTCATCGCCTACGCGGGCATCCCGGCCTTTATCGTCACCCTCGCCACCCTGACCATTATTCGTGGCCTGGCGATGCTGCTGACGCAAGGCTATTCGATCCCCGTCCCACGCGAAGAAGCGGCGTTTCTGGCCCTCGGTCGCGGCTGGTTTCTCGGCGTGCCGCTGACCGCCTGGCTGGCCTTGCTGGTCACGCTGGGCGGGGTGCTGGTGCTCGGCAAAATGCGTTTTGGCCGCTACCTCACGGGCATCGGTGCCAACGCTGAAAGCGTGCGCCGCGCCGGGGTGAATCATCGCGGTGTGCTGCTGCGGGTCTACATGCTCAGTGGCATGGCGGCCGCGCTGGCCGGCATGATCGTCACCGCCAGGCTGGGCAGTGGTTCCTCGAATCAGGGCGAAGGTTTCGAACTGGAAGTGATTGCTGCCGTGGTCCTCGGCAGTACCAGCCTGTTCGGTGGCTTCGGCACGATTGTCGGCACACTGTTAGGGGTACTGACCATGGCCGCGATCAAGAACGGGCTGATTCTGGCCCACGTCTCACCGTTTTACACGCAAATCGCCACGGGCCTGATCGTACTGCTGGCGATCTGGCTGAACACACGCATTCTACGTACCGGCCGTCCACTCGGGAGGGCTGGAGCATGAGCCTGTTTCGTCATCCTTCACCCCTGCCCCTCGGGGTCGACAGCGGCCATGCCATGACGGTGCTGGGGCCGGTGCCGGTCGAGCGCCTTGGCGTCACCCTGATGCACGAACACATTCTGCTCGACGCTTCGGGCAAGTGGGTGGCACCCAGTTGCTGCGGCGAGCGACACCTGGCCGAGCGCCCGGTGAGCATTGAGCTGCTTGGCGAACTGCACATGAACCCGTTGGTCAGCCGCGACAACTGTCAGCTGTTCGATGTCGACCTGGCCTGTGAGGAGCTGCTGAAGTACCGGGCGCTGGGCGGGGAAACGGTGGTCGATCCGACCAATCTGGGCATCGGCCGCGACCCGCAGGCCTTGCAGCGAATTTCCCGTCTGACCGGCCTGAATATCATCATGGGTGCCGGTTTCTATCTGGAACCCTCGCACCCGCATTACGTGCATGAACGCTCGGTGGAACAGCTGGCGGAGCAGATCATTCATGACGTGGGTGGTGGTGAAGAGAAGCCCGAGGTGATTGCCGGCCTGATCGGCGAGATTGGTGTTTCCGCCGCGTTCACGGCTGACGAAGAGAAATCACTGCGCGCCGCAGCCCGTGCAAGTGCCGCGACCGGCGTGCCGCTTTCAGTGCACTTGCCAGGCTGGGAGCGCCTCGGCCACCGGGTACTGGACATCGTTGAGGCAGAAGGCGCCGACCTGCGCCACACGGTGCTGTGCCACATGAACCCGAGCCACAGCGATCCGGTGTATCAGCATGCGCTGGCGGCACGCGGCGCGTTTCTGGAATACGACATGATCGGCATGGGTTACTACTTCGCCGACGAGCACGCGCAGTCGCCCAGCGATGAGGAAAACGCACGGGCCATCGTCGCCCTGATCGAGCACGGCTTCGGCTCGCAGGTGCTGTTGTCTCAGGACGTCTTTCTGAAAACCATGCTGACTCGCTATGGCGGTCATGGTTATGGCTACCTGCTGAAACACTTTGTCCCGCGCCTGCGCCGTCATGGCGTTACCGGTGAACAACTCGAAAACCTTTTGATCGACAACCCGCGCCGGGTCTTCCAGCGCGGCTTCCAGGCTCCTTTTTCATCGCAGAGGAATGCAACGTCATGAAACAGTCCGTATTGCTGGCTGGCGAATCATGGGTCAGCACGTCAACCCACATCAAAGGCTTCGATCAGTTCGACAGCGTCACTGCGCACAATGGCGCGCGGCGCTTGCTCGCGGCGATGGCAGACAGCGACTATCAGATCACGCAGATGTGCGCCGATCAGGCCCAGACCGACTTTCCGGCCACGGTTGAAGCACTCAGTCAGTATCAGGCGGTGATCCTCTCCGACATCGGTGCCAATACCCTGCTGCTGCACCCCGACACCTGGCTGCGTGGCAAGCGCACGCCCAACCGCCTCAAAGCCCTTCGCGAATACGTCTTGCAGGGCGGTGCATTGATGATGGTCGGCGGCTACTTCAGCTTTCAAGGCATCAACGGCGGCGCGCGCTACCGCGGAACGCCTGTCGAGGAAGTCTTGCCCGTACGCTGCCTGCCTTACGACGACCGTGTCGAAGTGCCGGAAGGCTTTCTGCCGCAGATCCACAGCGATCACCCGATACTGCGAGGCCTGGGCGGCGAATGGCCTTACCTGCTTGGCTACAACGAAGTTGAATTGCATCCCGAAGCTCAATTGCTGGCCACCGTCGAAGGCTCTCGGCACCCGTTGTTTGCCGCGCGCGAGGTCGGTGCCGGACGCACTCTGGCGTGGACCAGCGACCTTTCCGAACACTGGCTGCCGGAAGCTTTTCTCGACTGGGAAGGCTATCGCCGCTTCTGGATCAACAGCCTCGACTGGCTGACCCGCCGTACCTGACCGGAGGCTCCGATGCTCGATGACCCTATAGCCCTGACCCGAGCCCTGCTGGCGTTCCAGACCCTCAACCCGCCGGGCGATGAAGAAGCGTGTGCGGCTTTTCTTGCCGAGCAGCTGACCCGCCACGGATTTGTCTGCGAGCTGCAGCGTTTCGGTGAGCGCCGTTTCAATCTGGTCGCCTGGCTTGAGGGCGACGGCCCCGGCAAACCGCTGGGGTTCACCGGCCACCTGGATACCGTGCCGCTCGGCAGTGCCACCTGGAGTCACTCGCCGTTTGCCGGTGAGATCGTCGATGGCCGGCTGTACGGGCGAGGGTCCAGCGACATGAAAGCGGGCATTGCCGCCTTCATCGTGGCCTGCCAGCGCAGCCGTGATTCCATTCGGCGCGGGCCCGGCGTTCGGCTGATACTCACCGGCGGAGAGGAAACCGGCTGTGACGGCGCCAAGGCCCTGTGCAGTGACGCGCCCCATTTGCTGGGCGAACTGGGCGCACTGCTGATCGGAGAGCCGACGGCCAACTACCCGATACTCGGACACAAAGGCGCGCTATGGCTGCGCTGCGCCAGCCATGGCCTGACGGCCCACGGCGCCATGCCGGAAGAAGGCGTGAACGCTATCTATCTGGCCGCCGAACACATTGGCCGCGCGCAGACCTTTGAAGTAGGCCCTGCCCATCCGCTCATGCGCAAGCCGACGCTGAACGTCGGCACTATCAGCGGCGGCCTTAACATCAACTCGGTACCGGACTACGCAGCGTTCACCCTGGACCTGCGCACTGCACCGAATCTGGACCACGACGAGATTCGCGGACGACTGGCGGCCCATCTGGGCAGCAGCGCGGAACTGAGCACCCTGATTGATCTGCCTGGTATTTGTGCCAGCCCCGACGAGCCTTGGGTGCAACAGGTTTTTGCACGCTGTCAGGCCTTGCATGACGCCCCCCTGGAGGAAAAGGCGGTGCCCTACTTTACCGATGCCGCGGTGCTGCTCCCCGCCATCGGCTATCCGCCTACCCTTATTCTCGGCCCGGGAGAGCCCGGCATGGCGCACAAGGTCGATGAGTATTGTGAAGTCGACAAACTTCAGCAATGCGTCGAACTGTATGCCGGATTGATCGAAGACTGGACAGTCATGCACGCGCCGATGAACGACTGACGCAAGATACTCTCACCAGCCCTTCATAGCCCTCCTCGTCGGCATTCGCTCGGCTCACATTCAAACCGGCTGCGCAAGGCAGCCACTCACCTGGAACGTGCATAGCCATGACAAGGATGTAAACCGTTCTGGACAGCGGACGGGTTGAACGCGTAATAAGGTGCCTAGAAAATTTCCCTAATGGACAGCACGTTAATGGCACTACGCGGTGATGAGGCGGACGACCATGAGTTCCGCAGCCGGTCATATCCCGTCCAGGAAGATATGGCGCAGCAGCGTCGAGTCTGGCGCTTTGAGCGCATCGGCTGGGCAGGCCTGATTGTACTGATAGTGCTGACCCTTGCCGGTTTGTTTTCCAAAGGGCCGTTGAGCCAGGTCGAGCCTCAAACGGCAGATGGCAAACTGCAGGTGAGCTACGAGCGTTTCAGCCGCAACGGCAGTCAGGACGATATGATTGTCACGTCCAGAGGCGCCCCCTCCGAAATGCGTTATCTGGTCGTCGGCAGTGGACTGCTCGAAGGCGTATCGATCGAGAACCTCAACCCCCAGCCCGCGCCCCTTCACAGCGAAGGCCGTGATCTGGTCATTCCGATGCAGGCTGACAAGGACGGTTTAGCCACTTTGTACCTGACTGTTCGCAGTAACGGGGTGGGACTGTACCGAGGGCAAATGCATATGCTGGGTGGCGAAACGCTGCCGATGCCCAGGTTTATCTACCCGTAGAGAGAAAGCGATTTATGGATGCAGTGCTCAGAGCAGCAGCGATTTATTTTGTCTTGATGGTCTTGTTTCGTGTTGCCGGACGCCGCTCCCTTACCGACCTCACTACCTTCGATTTCGTCTTGTTGCTGATCATTGGCGAGGCCACTCAGCAAGCGCTGCTGGGCGATGATTTTTCGGTGACCAACGCGATACTGATCATCTCCACCCTTATCGCCATAGACGTCGGCTTTTCCCTGGCCAAACGCCGATCGAAGCGGCTGGCCAAATTTCTGGATGGCGGCCCCACGGTTATCGTCGAAGACGGCAAGCCACTGACCAAACGAATGAGAGAGGCGCGCATCAGTGAATCCGATGTGATGGAGGCCGCACGAACCACGCAAGGGATCGTGGAGATGAAGGACATCAGGTACGCGATCATTGAAAGGAACGGCGAGATATCGGTCATACCGTTCAAATGAAGGTCTGCAAGTGGTCAGGGACGGCTGCAAGGCGACCCGCGAATCAGCGCTAAAACTTACCTGCGCAGAGTTTCATGGCGACATCCTGAACATCTTTACCGATCAAGTCAGGCTGGGTGCCTGAAGTGATGGCATCGAATGCGCCACCTGGCGGTGCTGACATCAGCCAGCACCGCCAAAAGGTCACGATCAGATCACTGGCTTACGCCTGCTCTTCCTGCTCGTCATCATCGTGCTTGAGTGCCGGCTTCATCCCTGGCTGAGGCGCGTGCTCGGCATTCGGCGCGATTTCTTCGCCGTGGTTCTTTTTCTCTTGCTGGACTTTTTTGTCGTGGGCAACGTTACGTGGATCGGTCATGGGAATTCCTTGATTGGCAGAGGATTCGAACACCCATCGACGTGCTGCATTGTTTGAGCGCCGGGGCAAGATTTGGAGTCAGGCCGTTGCAAGGCGTTCAGTGCATTTGAACCGGCACCTGCCGGGAGGGGCGAGTTGCGGGTTCCGGCCCGAGTTGAGGCGACGGCGTCATGACTCAGCGGACGACAGCCTGAACGCCGGCGACTGAACCAGCTCCATGACCACTTCGCGCAAAGACTGCGCACACGGAGACAGCTCGCGATACGCCAGCGCCAGCACATAGGCAACAGGTGTGCCTGGCCCAGTTATCTCCCGACACGCCAGCCGCCCAGGCTGACGTCGGGCATAGCGCTGCGGCATGAGCGCCACGCCCATTCCTCCGGCGACCAGCGCGGCCGTGGTCTGCATCTGGCGAGGCTGTTGCACGACCCGAGGGGTAAAGCCTGCACTGGCGCAGGCCAGCAGAATGTGCGAGTGCATGCCCGGGCCATGATGCGGGGCGAACAGAATCCACGGTTGGTCTGCCAGCTCCGCAAGACCGATGGACGTCTGCTCGGCCAAGGGATGGTCCTGCGGCAGCACCGCGACCATGCGGTCCTCGAACAGCGGCTCGATATGAATAGTGCCCGGGTCGATGACCGGCAATACCAGAATGCCGACGTCCAGCCGCTCATTGCGCAGGCCTTCAAGCTGCTCGGGAGGGGTGGCCTCCTGCAGTTGAATGTCGACGTTCGGGTTGGCTGCCTGATAGCGACGCAGCAGCGCCGGCAGCAAACCATCGACCACGCTGTCGACAAAGCCCAGGCGAATCGTGCCGAGCATGCCTGCCGCAGAGCGACGTGCCATTTCACAGGCCCGTTCGGCCTGCAGCAGTGTCTGCCGAGCCTCGGCCAGAAACACCACGCCCGCGCCGGTCAGTTGCGTGGAGCGCGTACTGCGCTGCAACAACTGCACACCCAAGCATTCTTCCAGACGACGAATCGCAACGCTCAGGGGCGGCTGTGACATGTTCAAGCGCTGCGCGGCCTTGCGAAAATTCAAGGTTTCAGCGACCACCACGTACTGACGCATCAATTTCAAATCAATCATCTGATATTTTTTTAGTATCAATGAGCTATCAAATTAGTATGTTACAAATAAATGAGCGTTGCACATACTTCATGGTTCAACGGCTAGGGGCGAGATCGCTCACAGCCTGGTCTATGAAGAAGGGGCGCTGATTTGAACACGCGAGCGTACGGTGTCGCCGCACTGGCCGGCTTTGTCGGGGGCAATGTTTCCAGTTTCATCAAATGGGGTACAGAGATCCCCTTCCCGCCTCGCACGCCGGACCGCCCGGTCCCGCCTATGGAGATGCTTGATTCGCTGGGCATCAACGCTCAGCAACTGACTTATGTGTATTCAGAGCATGTGGTGAATTACGGCAGTGCCCTGGTCCACCATGGCTTTTCCATCTTCTTCGCCATGTTCTATTGCCTGCTTGTACTCAGGTATCCGCGCGCCGCCCTGTGGCAGGGTCTGGGTTTCGGCCTGTTGGTGACCCTGGGGTTTCACGGCGTCATCCTGCCGGCGTTCCATTGGGCACCGCCGCTGTGGGAGTTGCCTGCCTCGGAGTTGTTATCGGAAACGTTCGGGCACTTGCTGTGGATGTGGGTGATCGAAGTCATACGGCGGGATTTGCAGCAGCGCTGGCTGCCTCACAGCCAATCGGCCTGAGTAGCGCGCTGCCTTGCGACCGGCACCTGGAATTTCCCTGTAAACGGAGTGACCCGATGAAATCTCTATACACCCTGGCTCTGGCCTGCGCCGCCTGCGCGGGCATGGCGAGTGCCAATGCCGACGTGCAATCGGTGCCGAAAGAGTCTACGCAACTGACTCACAGCAACGGTCAACTGCAACCGCCTGTTTCATATGCCACGCTGTGGGCTGACGAAAAAGGTGCCACGCATGTGGGCCACTGCCGGCTGGAAGGCTTGGAGTTCAAAAGCTATGCCCCGCCAGCCGCGCCGCAATGGGTCGGCGTCTCCCCTGACGATATTGAAAGCATCGCCTACGCGGTGCTGCCAGTGGGATACGTCGGCAACTGGCACCACGCGCCGGGGCCACAATGGGTGATCACCCTGCAGGGGCAATGGTCGGTGGAAACCACCGATGGCAGTGTGCTGGTGCAAGGACCGGGAGAGATGCAGTTCAATGCCGACACCCGGTCCCGGCCGCGTCCGGATGACGAGCGTGTAGGCCACCTGACGCGCACCGTGGGTGATCAACCCAATGTTCAACTGATCATCAAACTTAAACCAGGTGCGGCTGACAAACGTACCAATGGCAGTTGTGCCTACTGATCGCATACGGACCTGAACACATGAAACCGACCTGTAAAAAACGCGTCCTGCGCCCCTCCTCATGGTTATTGGGCGGTGCGCTCCTGGCTGCAGGTTCAGCAGGCGCAACCGACGCCGTCGCCCCTGTCCGGCAAGTCGTTATCGATCCGGCCTTCAGTCAACTGGTTGCCCCCCAGGCCCGCGTCGAGCTGCTCACCGATCAGGCGAAGTGGGCAGAAGGCCCGCTGTGCCTGGCCGATGGCCGTTTGATCTGGAGTGACATCAAGGCCAACAAGGTCAGCAGCTGGCAGGCAAAGGATGGCGTGTCCACCTGGCTGGAAAAGGCCGACTTTCAAAACGGGCATACGCTCGACGGCCAGGGCCGTGTGGTGGCGGCCTCGCATGGCAAGCGTGGCATCGTGCGGCAGGAGTCCAATGGTGAGTGGCGTACAGTGGTCGACACCTACCAGGGCAAACGGCTGAACAGCCCGAACGATGTCGTGGCAGATAAAAGCGGCGCTCTCTGGTTTTCCGATCCCACTTTCGGTGTGCTGAGCAAAAGCGAAGGCTATGGCGGCAAGCCCGAGCAAGGCGGTGAGTTCATCTATCGTTACGTACCCGACACCGGGCAGATCACCCGTCTCGACACGCCCGAAGTCCACTCGCCCAACGGCCTGGCCTTCTCGCCGGATCAGCAGCTGCTTTATGTGGCCGACTCACAAATGGCCCACGACTTCACCAACAAGAAGCTGGCACATCGCATCATGGTCTATCAGGTGCGCGACGGTCGCTTGATCAACGGCAAAGTGTTCGCTGACATCGAGCCCGGCATCCCTGACGGGATCAAAGTCGACGCGCTTGGCAACCTGTGGAGCAGCAGCAAGGAAGGTATTCAGGTGTTTTCCGCAGCAGGCAAGCCACTGGGCAAACTGCTGGTCGCGGCGGCCGATACCAGCAACCTGACATTCTGCTCCAGCGAGCAGGCAAGCTGGGCGTACATTACCGCTGCCAACAAGGTGCTCAGGGTGCAGGTGACGAAGAGCGTAGCTGGTCAGTAGGACGGACTGTCCCGATGCTCATTGGGTAGCAGTAGACCGATTCAAAGCCCGGCACACGGCGCCGGGCTTTGAATACGATGCCTAGGCTCTGTACGAAAAGTCGGCGAGCGAAGGTCAGGCGAGGCAAAAACAGGCGAGGAAGCGGAGTCTACGTGTTGTAAATGAGCATTCCGATTGGACTCGCATCCGAGCCTGTTTTTAACGAAGCATCACCGAGCGCAGCCACTTTTCGTACAGAGTCTAGAACCAGGTCTCCATCTGGATACCGAACTGCCAAACACCACCGGAATTGAAGTCGCTTTTGCCGAAGTTGCCGGTCGTGCTGTAGCGGTCCAGGTCCGAAGACCAGTTCATGAGGCTTGCGAACACTCGCAGTTCGGGACGCGTAAGCAGGTCACCCATGTCCGGCTTGAAGGTCGGCGCAACCGTAAACTTCCAGAAGTTACCGTCGACCGCATTGCGTTGCAGGTAGCCTTTGGGGTCGAGGTCCATGGTTTGCCAACTCAGCTCGTAGGCCATCTCAAAGTTGCTGTTGATCTCGTTGGCCAGGCGCATGTTCAGCGTGAGCCAGCGGTAATCGTCGCCTTTGACATAGCGGTCTTTGCTCTGCTCGGCCAGCAGGCTCGGGCCGATACGCCATCCCGGCGCGATAGGCGTCTCGCCATACATGGCCAGACGCAACGCGCGGGCGTCGTCGAGCAGTTCGCCATCCGAACCAATGTCCTTGACCTGTGCACCCAGGCCCTGCCCATAGAGCAACGCCGTCTTGAAGAAGCCTTCGCGGCCGAAAAAGTCTTTCTGGTGATTGGCCAACATGGTGTGCAGGCCTGAATCTGCGGGTGCAAAACCGGCTTGATTGGTGCGCGTACCGACGTCGTTTTTCCTTGCGCCAATAGCGTTGAACATCCACTGCCACTGACCATTGTCGAAGAATTGGTTGGAGGTCAGGATGTAGCTTTCCACATCGGCATCGACGCCGCCCTCACTGAAATCTCCGTAGTTACGTCCGATCAGGGAGTAGTTCGAGCGCCAGTCCCTGGTCATCTGCACATCGTAGATACCGCCACCGGTCCCGGCCAGAAAGACCACGTCCGAGTCCAGCCAGTGGATATCGAAATTATCCCTGTCGAAGCGCTTGCCGGCCCACAGGGTGGAGTTCTCGAACACTGAATTACCCTTGAAGGCGGCGATGTGGTCGAGTTCGGTAAATACCTGACGCACGTTCAGGCTGCTTTCGGTGGGTGTCCAGTCGTTATAGCTTTCAACGCCATCGGCGATGGAGACCGTGAACTTGGAGCGCGTGCCGTTCTGCGCGTAGATCTCTTTCGACAGATCGAAGCGCATGTAGGTGTCGTCTTCGTTACCCAGCCGTCCGACCGCCCCACCGACTGAACCCGCGGGTGTTGTATAAGGCCCGCCGCGACCGCCGCCCAATCCGTCGTTGATCAACAGGCCGGAGCGAGCATAGCCCTTGAAGCTGAACCCGTCGGTGAGGTGTCCGACACCGCCTGGCTTCTCCATGCTTTGCTGGCGGGCTTCGAGTTTTGCTACGCGATCATCCAGAGCGGGCTGTGGACTGGCTGCCACAGTCGGCGCGGAAATAGGCGCGGCAGGCTGCGCAGCGGGGGTGGCGAGTTTGAGTTGCTGCAGTTCCCTGGCGAGCGCCTGGGTTTGCTGTTCGGCTGCGGCTGCACGTTTTTCCGCAGCGCTGGCACGGGCTTCAAAAGCGGCCATCCGTTCTTCCAGAGTCGCGGCCTGAGAGACGGTTGTCGAGGTGCCGAGTACCCCTGCGAGTAGCCATCTTGATGCGTTCTGCATGTGGACTTCCTGTTTTGTTTTTATTGTTTTCGTGACGTTGGCCGGGCCTTTTTCCCTCAACACAAAATTGTGCAAATCGAAGAAAAAAGGGTGCCACATCGAAAATACGCTGCTACATTGACGATGTTAACGTTAACTTTTATAAAAACAAAAATAAAGAGGGCTCTATGAAACAGCTGAAATCTCTTCTTCCCGCCGCGCTGCTCACCCTGTCTGCAGGGTTTCCTGCGCTGTCGAACGCCGCCAATCTGACGATCTCGTGTGGGGCCGTCGGTGCTGAGTTGCAACTGTGCAAGGAGGCAGTCGATAGCTGGTCAAAACAGACCGGCAACAACGTCCAGGTGGTTTCCACGCCTAACTCTGCGACCGAGCGCCTGTCGTTCTACCAGCAGATCCTCAGTGCCCAGTCCACCGACATCGATATCATTCAAATCGACATGGTGTGGCCGGGGATGCTCGCCAAACACCTGACGGACCTGCGCGAACTGCTTCCGGCAAATGCAACACAAGGCTATTTCCAGGCCCAGGTGGACAACGCCACCGTCGACGGCCGGCTGGTGTCGATGCCCTGGTTTACCGACTCGGGGCTGCTGTATTACCGCAAGGATCTGCTCGACAAGTACCAACAGCCGGTCCCCCAGACCTGGGAAGACATGACCGCTACCGCCAAAAAAGTGCAAAAAGCCGAGCGCGATGCCGGGAACGCCACGATGTGGGGCTATGTGTTCCAGGGGCGCGCTTATGAAGGCCTGACATGCAACGCCCTGGAATGGATCAGCAGCCAGCCGGACGGCGGACTGGTCAACCCGCGCGGAGACATCGTGGTCAACAGCCAGGCCTCACGAGTCGCGCTGACCCTGGCCAAGAGCTGGGTCGGCGACATCTCCCCGCCCGGCGTCCTCAATTACACCGAGGAAGAAGGCCGTGGCGTGTTCCAGTCGGGAAATGCGCTGTTCATGCGCAACTGGCCTTACGTGTGGGCCTTGGTGCAAAGCAAGGACAGCGCGATAAAAGACAAGGTTGGCGTAGCGCCCCTCCCCAGCGGCGGCGCGAACGGCACCCATGCTTCAACGCTCGGAGGCTGGGGGCTGGCGGTTTCGCGCTACAGCCGCAACCCCAAGCTGGCGGCAGAACTGGTTGCCTACCTGACCAGCGCCCAACAGCAAAAACAGCGTGCCCTGGCAGGTGCCTACAACCCGGTCATCGAGTCGCTGTATGCCGACCCCGAGTTGCTCGCGGCGATGCCTTACTACCCCCAGTTGCACAGCATCCTCAGCAATGGGGTCATGCGCCCCGCCGCCATCACGGCCAACGGCTACCCACGCGTCTCCAACGCCTTCTTCGATCGGGTGCATAGCGTGCTGGCGGGCGATATTCCGGTCGATCAGGCACTGGTCGAACTGGAACTCGAACTGACCCGCATCAAACGCCGGAACTGGTAAGCCACACGTAAGGAAATCAACATGCCTGTCTCTTCTACCGACTACCCCGGAGACGACGAACTCGTCACCCGGGAAACGCCTGTACAACGTCGCAGGCTACGCGCCGCCTGGCTGTTTCTGACGCCGATGCTGGTGTGCCTGGTGCTGGTGGCGGCCTGGCCATTGCTGCGCACATTCTGGTTCAGCCTGACCGACGCCGATCTGTCGGATACCGGCAGTGGCTCATTCGTGGGCCTGAGCAATTATCTGCTCTACGACGGCGTCATCTGGTCTGGCGTGCTGGTCGATCCGCAATGGTGGAACGCGGTGCGTAACACCCTGCATTTCACCGTGGTGTCGGTCGGGCTGGAAATGGTCCTCGGACTGATGGTGGCGTTGCTGTTGAACGTCAAGTTCACCGGCCGCGCGCTGGTGCGTGCGTTGATTCTGATCCCTTGGGCGATTCCGACCATCGTCTCGGCGAAGATCTGGTCGTGGATGCTCAATGACCAGTTCGGCATTATCAACCACATGATGCTGAGCCTGGGCCTGATTGACGCGCCACTGGCCTGGACGGCAGATGCGGATCTGTCGATGTGGGCAGTAATCATCGTCGATGTCTGGAAGACCGTGCCCTTTGTCACCCTGCTGATGCTCGCGGCACTGCAGATGCTGCCAAGCGATTGCTACGAAGCCGCCAGGGTCGATGGCATTCATCCGGTGCGGGTGTTCTGGCGTGTCACATTGCCGTTGCTGATGCCCGCGTTGTTGGTCGCCGCAATCTTTCGCATCCTCGACTCGTTGCGGGTCTTCGACGTCATCTACGTCCTGACCTCCAACTCTTCGAGCACCATGAGCATGTCGGTCTATGCCCGCCAGCACCTGGTGGAGTTCCAGGACGTCGGGTACGGCAGCGCCGCCTCCACCCTGCTGTTTCTGGTCGTGGCCGTGATTGCCATGCTTTATCTGTACCTCGGACGTCGCCAGCTGGAGGTGCGCTCATGAACCTGCGCCCGCTGAAGAAAGCGCTGCTGCGCCTGGCCTTCTGGGGCCTGGTCGGGGTCGTGCTGCTGTACGCGATCTTCCCTTTCTATTACGCCGTCCTGACCTCGCTGAAACCGTCCAGCGCCTTGTTTGAAGTGAGCTACTGGATCACCGAAGCCGACTTCTCCAATTACGCAGCGGTCCTCAGCCAGGCTTCATTCCTGCAGGCCATCGCCAACTCGCTGGTGGTTGCGCTGAGTGTGGTGATGCTGGCGCTGTTCCTCGGCCTGACGGCGTCCTATGCCTTGGGCAGGGTCAAGTTCCGAGGCCGCGGCACGGTACTGATGATGGTGCTCGGGGTCTCCATGTTTCCTCAGGTCGCGGTGCTGTCGGGGCTGTTTGAAGTGATCCGCGCACTGGGTCTGTACAACACCTCATGGGCGCTGATCCTGAGCTACACGATTTTCACCCTGCCCTTCACCGTCTGGGTGCTGACCACGTTCATGGGGCAACTGCCGCATGAACTGGAAGAAGCGGCAATCATGGATGGCGCATCGCCCTGGGTCACGCTGACCCGCGTGTTGTTGCCGTTGCTGTGGCCCGCCCTGGTCACGACCGGCCTGCTGGCGTTCATTGCCGCGTGGAACGAATTCCTGTTTGCCCTGACCTTCACCCTGACAGACGCGCAACGAACGGTCCCGGTCGCCATCGCCCTGATCTCGGGTGGCAGCTCCCACGAACTGCCCTGGGGCCTGTTGATGGCGGCGTCGGTGCTGGTGACCGTGCCACTGGTGATTCTGGTGCTGATCTTCCAGCGCCGCATCGTTTCCGGCCTCACTGCCGGCGCGTTGAAAGGTTGATGCACACAACTGACAAGGAACAGCATCGTGATGAAATTGAAGCTAGCCAACATCAACAAGCAATTGGGCGGCACGCGTATTCTGCGCGACGTCAGCCTGGAGATCGCTGCCGGTGAGTTCGTTGTGTTCGTCGGCCCGTCGGGCTGCGGAAAGTCGACGCTGCTGCGCTTGATCGCCGGCCTGGATTCGATCTGTGCTGGCGACCTGCTGATCGACGGACGACGGGTCAATGACCTGGAACCACGCGAGCGTGGTGTCGGTATGGTCTTTCAGTCCTACGCCCTGTACCCGCACATGAGCGTCTACGACAACATCAGTTTCGGCCTCAAGCTGGCCAAGACGGAAAAAAGCAGCCTGCGCGAACGCGTGCTGAAAACCGCGCAGATCCTGCAACTGGACAAACTGCTGCAGCGCAAGCCCAGGGAACTGTCCGGCGGGCAGCGCCAGCGTGTGGCCATGGGCCGAGCCATGGCGCGGGAACCGGACATCCTGTTGTTCGATGAACCGCTTTCCAACCTGGATGCCTCGTTGCGGGTTCAGATGCGCAACGAAATCGCCCGCCTCCACAAGCGTCTGGGCTCGACGATGATCTACGTCACCCACGATCAGGTAGAGGCGATGACCCTGGCGGACAAGATTGTCGTACTCAACGGCGGTCAGGTCGAACAGGTCGGCTCACCACGCGAACTCTACGAGCGTCCTGCCAGCCTCTTCGTCGCCGGTTTTCTGGGCTCGCCAAGAATGAATTTTCTGCCCGTGAGCTTGCAGGCACCGGGTCGCAGCAGCCTGATCGATATCCCGGCACTGGGCATGAAATCCCTGCCCTTCGACAGCTCGAATCTGACCGAGGATGCGCAACTGGCCTTGGGTGTGCGCCCGGAGCACATCACCCTCAATGCTGCGAACAACGGCGTTGGCGTCACGGTATCCGGTGTCGAATACCTGGGCAGCGAGGTCTATGTGCACCTGGCTACCGGGGCGAGCGAGCCCTTGATTTGTCGCTGCGATGCCAAGGCTGGCTGGCAGGTGGGTGACCAGGTCGCGCTGCAATTCGACGACAGCAACCTGCACCTGTTCGACGCCGATGGCCTGGCCCTGAAGCGCCACACAGACGCCAGTCAACACCTGACACCCGGCACCACACCGCACCTCGTACAAGCAGGCACCCTATGAGTTTTTCCGTGAATGCCATGAGCAACCCGATGTCCCCCGCCCTCGAACGCGCGCACCATGCGCTGGAAGAGGGCCTGTCGCAGCTCATCCACGATTATCGGCCCGGTTACCACCTGGCCCCGCCGGCAGGCTGGATGAATGACCCCAACGGGGTGGTGTTCTTTCGTGGCGAATATCATGTGTTCTATCAACACCACCCGTTCGACGCGAAATGGGGCCCGATGTACTGGGGCCATGCAAAGAGTGCCGATCTGGTCCATTGGCAACACCTGCCCATTGCCCTGGCACCCGGTGATGACTTCGATCGGGACGGTTGTTTTTCCGGCAGTGCAGTGGTGTGTGGCGACACCCTGGCGCTGATCTACACCGGGCACACATGGCTGGGTGACGTGGGCGACGAGCGTTTTATCCGTCAGGTGCAGTGCCTGGCCACCAGCACCGATGGCATCAGTTTCGTCAAACACGGGGCCGTTATCGACACCCCGCCGCAAGACGGGATGATTCATTTCCGTGACCCGAAGGTCTGGCGACAGGACGGCCACTGGTACCTGATTGCCGGCGCACGCCTGGGCGACAAACCGCTGCTGCCGCTCTATCGATCCAAGGACCTGCACGCGTGGGAATTCGTCAGCTATGTGTCCTCAGGCGAGGAAGGCGACGGCTATATGTGGGAATGCCCGGACCTGTTCGGCCTCAATGAACGCGACGTACTGCTTTACTCCCCCCAGGGCATGCCGGCACAGCGCTACGAGCGACTGAACAGGTTCCACACCGGCTATCGAGTGGGCCAGGTCGACAGTCAATGGCAGTTCACCGGCGGGCCTTTTATCGAGCTGGACAGCGGCCACGACTTCTATGCGGCGCAGACGCTGGTGGCGGCAGATGGCAGACGTCTGCTGTGGGCGTGGATCGACATGTGGGAAAGCCCGACACCCACCGAGGCGCATCACTGGCGCGGCATGCTCGGCCTGCCGCGAGAACTTGAAGTGCGCGCCGATCGCCTTTGCGTGCAGCCCGCACGCGAACTGACAGCGCTGCGCAACGCAGCCTTGCCAGGCACTGCCTGGTGGAGCGACGCGGGTTGCCAGTGGCTGACCGACATACACGGCGACATGCTGGAAATCCACGTGCAGCTGGACCTGCTCGACTGCATCGAAGGGCACTTGGGCGTGGCATTGCGTTGCAGTCAGGATGGCCAGGAGCAGACTCTGCTTTGCTACGATGCGTCGCTAAAACGTTTGATCCTCGACCGTACTCAGTCGGGCACCCACGTCAGCGGTCAGCGCAGCGTAGCGATAGATCCACAACAGAATCAGCTTGAACTGCGGATCTTCCTTGATCGCTCGTCCATTGAGGTGTTCGAGCAAAACGGCAGTTTCAGCTTCAGCAGCCGCCTTTATCCACAGACCGACAGCCTGGGGGTCAAGCTTGTTGCCAACGGCACAGGAGGCCGAGTCTGCATTGCCAACGCATGGCAGCTCTCCTCCGGATACCTGTAAGGTAAATCATTGAAGTCGCGAAAAAAATCAGCTCTCTGTAGCATGATAATCATCAGTCAACCCGACAGGCCCCGACCCGCATGACCTCAGTTAAAGACGTTGCAAAACTGGCCGGTGTGTCTCTGATGACGGTGTCTCGGGCGCTCAATGATCCGGGAAAGCTGAGCCCGGAGACTTATCAGCGAGTGCGCAACGCGATCGATGAGCTTCAATTCGTACCCAGCCTGTCGGCTCGCCGGATACGCGGCGACAACCTGCAGACCCGGACCATCGGCGTATTCGCCCTGGACACCGCAACGACGCCTTTTGCGGTCGAGCTGCTGCTGTCCATCGAACAGACCGCGCAGCAGGCAGGCTGGAACGTATTTATCCTCAACCTGCTGAGTAACCCGCCCACCGACCAGAACATTGACCTGATGCTCTCACATCGCCCAGACGGGTTGATCTTCAGCGCCATGGGCTTGCGCAAAGTGAGTATCCCGCAGCGCTTGAAGAGCAAACCGCTGGTGCTCGCCAACTGCGTAGCCGATGACAGCAGCCTTGTCAGTTATGTGCCGGACGACGAAATGGGTCAGTACCGTGCCTTGCACCACGCGTTCAGCAAGGGCTATCGACGCCCGCTGTTCATCAACCTGCCAAAACAGAGCCTGGCCTGGGAAATCCGCCAGGCGGGTATGCAGCGTGCCTGCGAGGCATTCGGTCTGGCTCGCGACGAACTCTTGCAATACAACCTGTCCGAACACGACGCCTATTGGGAAACCGCCGCCATCCTCGCCCGGCATATGCTGGATGGCCGTCCACAGTTCGACATTCTGATCTGCGGCAATGACCGCATTGCCTTTTGTGCCTACCAGCTGCTGCTCGGCCAGGGCCTGAAAATCCCCGGCGATGTCGCCGTACTGGGTTATGACAACATGATCGGCATCGCCGAGCTTTTCATCCCTGCGCTGACCACGGTGCAACTGCCGTATTACGAGATCGGTCGCAACGCCGCCCGGCACTTGATCGACAGCATTGAAGTGTCGGGCTCCCAGCCTGTGGACTGCCCGCTGGTGGTCAGAGAATCGTTATGAAGCCTTGCGTGGGATAGCTCACGCATCGAGTCGTCACGCGGGACGAGCCCAATAAAAGCGTCGGCTCTTGAGTTCTGATTTTCAACTTCGAAACGCTGGCCATAGGGATGAGCAAGCTGGTGGCGAGGTTGTCGCTTTAAAGGTTGCCTATTGCTTCATGTCGGACCGTTGGGGATGCTATGGATAGTGATTCCATAGCATTCAGAGCAAACAACTGCTTACGTCCGGAATATCCGCAGGCTGCATCAGAGGAACGCACAACCGCCCCTCTGACCCGGGAGCTTGATACGTGTCAGTCCGCACTGCCGGTCAGCAGTGTTCTTGTCGCCGCCACAACATCTTCTTTGCGCATCAGGCTTTCGCCGACCAGAAAGGTAGTGATGCCGGACTTCTTGAGTCGCAGGCAATCATTATGGTTGCCGATACCACTTTCGCCGACCAGCAGTTTGCCTGCGGGCACCATGGATGCCAGTCGCTCGCTTGTGCCGAGGTCTACTTCGAAGGTATGCAGGTTGCGATTATTGACGCCGAGCAGCGGGGAAGACAGTTTCAGCGCACGCTCCATTTCATGTTCGTCATGCACTTCCACAAGGACGTCCATCCCCAGCGTCATGGCAGCACTTTCAAGTTCGGCAGCCAGGTCATCACTCAATGAAGCCATGATCAGCAATATGCAGTCCGCGCCCCAGGCACGTGCCTCATACACCTGATACGTATCAAACATGAAGTCTTTTCGTAACACAGGAAGGGCGCAAGCGTTTCGCGCGTCAATGAGAAACTGCGGCGAGCCCTGGAAGCTTGGCGTGTCGGTCAGAACGGATAAACAGGCAGCGCCACCGGTTTCATAAGCCTTCGCCAGTTCAGGAGGGTTGAAGTCTTCGCGAATCAGACCTTTTGATGGACTGGCTTTTTTTATTTCTGCAATCAAGCCTATCAGACCCTGCTGCTCTTTTGCTTTCAGTGCTTTATAAAAACCGCGTGGGCTGGACTGTTCGAGGGCACGCTGTTCGAGGCGGCTGAATGGCAAGTCAGCTTTCGCCGCCTCTATTTCCTGAAGTTTGTAATGTTTTATTTTGTTTAGAATATCACTCATGACAGTCACTCATATTAGCGGGCAGTTTATTACATTAATTCCTGTGTGCTTGACGCAAGAACGCTGATTCTTGCCCTCTAGCAAAAGTCAAACCAGACTACCTTCACTGACCGACAAATAATAATTAAATTTAATTTATCAATCTTTAAATATCATGCGCGTTAAATATATCATAATAGCTTATGATGTAAACCCAGAGCATATGCTCTTCGGTAACGCACCCTTTTATGTAAGCAAGGCGACCAAGATGGCAAAACAGCATCAACTTGCCATTGCCGCCTGGATATAGCGTGCTGTTTCAGAAATAAAGTCTCTGATAAAAGCATCTTTGCGTGCTCTTTGCGAGGTGACAGGTGTCTCAAGAACAGTTCATACAGATGCTCGATGAAAGCTACCGACATTGGACCGGCCACGGACTGCCGTCCCCTCGGCAACTGGACTCGCAACAACGCCTCACCTGGCTGCATACACAAGCTCCCTATAGCCTGTTGGCCCACGATGGCGCCGCGGACCCGCGCTTTACCTACGTGAACGAATGCGCGCTGCAATGCTTCAAGTACCCGCGCGACAGTTTCATCGGCATGCCCTCACGTTTCAGCGCCTCGGAGCTCGACCGTGCTCAGCGTCAGGTATTGCTGGAGCAAGTCACCGCCAATGGCATCGCTGAGGGCTACAGCGGCTGGCGAGTGGATGCGAATAATCAACTGTTCATGATCTACGCAGGTGTGGTGTGGACCTTATTGAATTCGCAGGGCCAGGCGTGCGGGCAAGCCGCGTTGTTCTGGCCGGATGAACAGCGTATCGGCGTTGTGGATTAAGGTTTTCCGGAATGGTTGTCTGCTCCTGCTCGAGCAGACAACCTGACCAACCACCTTGTCCAGAAGCATCGCCCTACGCTCCATCCTGCGGATTCGATGACGCAGAAGTCCCGCTTTCCAGTGCAGATTTATACCCTCGTCAAACGTCCAATAACCTCAAGCTGGTCGTTTCATTCATGGCTGCGCCCGTGCTCTGGAATCAACTGACCTTGTACACGCCTGAAGCACCGTGCCTCCAATCAAAGCGCTGTCTCGCACCGTTTATCCGGGTCGATTGCGCAGCTGTGGTCGAACTCTTGTTGAACTCCGGCCAGACTCGACCTTCCCCGAAAGTGCTTCTTTCCAGACTTTCCGGATGCGGGTAAAAAGACACCACGATATGCGATTTGCGCCTCAGGGCAGCCATCGGATACGGGCTTTTTAACAGCGCCAACCGATACATTGCGATCCACCCCAAACCCCGCCTCGGCGGGGTTTTTCATTGGGCGAAATACAAGGAGACCCGTGCAAATGTTGAAAGACTACCGATGCGGACAGTGCAAGAAGCTGCTGGCTCGCATGGGTGACTACACCGAACTCCAAATCAAGTGCTCCCGCTGCGGGACGCTGAATCATGTGAAGGCCGCGAGCCTTGAGTTATCGCCTTTGAGCGAAAGAGGTACAGCAGCGTCGCTGCTGCCTCCCAAAGCTATTTAAAGGTATCAATTATGTCCACTAGCAGCTCTGCTGTAAGCCAGCTCAAAAATAGTCCTCTAGCAGGTCACATCAACTACGCACCCACTGTCTGGTCCCGCGCCGATGCGCTGAAGGTCAATGAAAATGACCCGACCACCACGCAGCCACTGGTCAGTGCGGACTTCCCGGTCATGAGTGATACGGTATTCATCTGGGACACCATGCCGCTGCGCGAGCTGGATGGCACGGTGGTTTCGGTCAACGGCTGGTCGGTCATCCTGACCCTGACGGCTGACCGCCACCCCAATGATCCGCAATACCTCGACGCCAATGGCCGTTATGACATCAAGCGTGACTGGGAAGATCGTCATGGCCGCGCACGCATGTGCTACTGGTACTCGCGTACCGGCAAGGACTGGATCTTTGGTGGTCGTGTAATGGCCGAGGGGGTATCGCCCACCACACGAGAGTGGGCGGGCACACCCATACTGTTGAATGACAAAGGCGATATCGATCTTTATTACACCTGCGTCACGCCCGGCGCAGCGATCGCCAAAGTACGTGGTCGTATTGTGACGTCCGATCAGGGCGTGGAGTTGAAAGACTTTACCCAGGTCAAAAAGCTGTTCGAGGCCGACGGCACCTATTATCAAACCGAAGCGCAGAACTCGAGCTGGAACTTTCGCGACCCCAGCCCGTTCATTGACCCCCGTGACGGCAAGTTGTACATGGTGTTTGAAGGCAACGTCGCCGGTGAACGCGGCTCGCACACAGTAGGGAGTGTCGAGCTGGGTCCTGTGCCACCAGGTCATGAAGACGTGGGCGGGGCCAGATTCCAGGTAGGTTGTATCGGCCTGGCGGTCGCAAAAGATCTCACTGGTGAAGAGTGGGAAATACTTCCGCCCTTGGTGACAGCCGTCGGCGTGAACGATCAGACCGAGCGTCCGCACTATGTCTTTCAGGACGGCAAGTATTACTTGTTCACCATCAGTCACAAGTTTACGTATGCCGATGGTATTACAGGACCAGACGGTGTCTACGGTTTTGTCGGCGAACATTTGTTCGGCCCGTACCGGCCAATGAACGCTTCCGGCCTGGTGCTCGGCAATCCGCCCGAGCAGCCTTTCCAGACGTATTCCCACTGCGTCATGCCGAACGGCCTGGTGACTTCATTCATCGACAGCGTGCCCACCGAAGGTGAGGATTATCGTATCGGCGGCACCGAGGCGCCGACGGTGAGAATCCTGTTGAAGGGGGATCGCTCGTTCGTGCAGGAAGAATATGACTACGGTTACATTCCTGCGATGAAAGACGTGCAACTGAGCTGACACGCCGTCCACGTACGATGCCTGAGGAACGCCTGTGCAAGCAGGCGTTCTTCAGGCGTTCAGCCCGGCAACTCGCTCATCGCGATGATCTGCTCGGCCATGGTTACCTACAAGCGTCCTGGAAGGTGTCGTACTCGTTAATGAACAGGCATTTCAAAATGCCCATGCATGGACAGCGTATTTCGTTTCCTCAGAACCCTGCACACAGGAGAAACCGCAATGGTGACCGCGAACAAAAATCTCAAGGCGACCTGGGTCGCAACTGTTACGAATCTTGACTGGCCGTCAGTCTCATCTCTGGCCATCACTGATGAGGCTGCACGTGTCAGTACACAGAAAGAAGAGTTGACCAGCATTCTTGATGACATTGTGGCCATGAAAATGACTGCGGTTATATTCCAGGTTGTTCCCTGCGCAGATGCATTCTATGCATCAGACCTGCTTCCATGGTCGAAATACCTGACGGGGACGCTCGGAAAAAATCCCGGCTTCGACCCACTGGCTTATGCTGTTGAGCAGGCGCACGCTCGTCATATCGAGCTGCACGCATGGGTAAACCCGTACCGCGTATCAATGAACATCAGTGATGCCACAATAGAAGAGCTGAATAACTCATCCTCTGACTCGCCGGCCAGTGTGTTTAAACTGCATCCTGAATGGACAGGCACTTCAGCGAAACGCTTTGTTCTCGATCCCGGCATACCTGAAGTTCAGGCGTGGGTGAGTAGTATCGTTGAAGAGATTGTCACTCAATACGATGTGGATGCGATTCAGTTCGACGATTATTTTTATTATGAATCCGCCGATTCCCTGCTCAATGATGATGCGACCTACCAGACCTACAATACGACCTTTACCACAAAGGCCGACTGGCGACGGAATAACACTTATTCGCTGGTTGATGCATGCCATAAAAAAATAGCCGCCGTTAACACGGATGTCTTGCTTGGTATCAGCCCGGCAGGCGTCTGGCGGAATAAATCTGACGACCCGCTGGGGTCTGATACGCAGGCCGGTGCACCTAATTACGATTTCGCGTACGCAGACACCCGGAAATGGGTCATTGACGGCATCATTGATTATATCGCCCCGCAGGTCTACTGGCCGTTTGCCCGGGAGGTTGCCCGCTATGACGTCATCACCCAGTGGTGGGCGGATACCGTCAGGGGTACCGGCACAGCGCTATATATTGGTATGGCTCTGTATAAAGTGGGAACGGCATCAGCAGCCGAGCCAGACTGGACTGTTGAGGGGGGCGTGCCTGAAATGACTCGTCAGCTTGACCTGAATGATTCTCTGGCTGAGGTGTCCGGGTGCATGTTTTTTCGACATATGTTTCTGCGGGCTTCGCAGACACAGCAGGTGGTTGATTACCTGAAGCGTCGCTGGGCCGACGTCTAATTTTTTGTTGGGCTTCTGCGCAATGGGGAAGCCCCTGTAATAAGCGGGCTTTTTTAAAATGGATTTCGCCCGCTCAATACAGGCAATATTGGCTCAACCGTTCGTTGAAATCATGCTCAAGTTTCCGTTTCTGAGAGATGCGCAACGGATGTCATGGTGAATTTTCCGGGCGGCTGGATATAGACGTAGCTCCACGACTAGACGCTCCATGAAGATTATTTATTTTTCCACGTGGTAGACACCGGATTCGTGACGGTATTTTTTTCCTGGGTATAGGTGCCGTTCTGCTGGGCAAGGGCCTCGCCGGTATCAACAATAGCGTTCTGGATGAATATGTTTTGCTTGTCTCCACGAACGAACGTTAACTGATGAAAGGCCGTTTTATTCCCCCAGTCGCTAGAAGGCAGAGAAATGAAACGCACAGTGAAAGTTTCCTCATCTACATTGCCCTCTATGGAGTAAACGCCATAGTGGTTTTCACCCTGCGAAATCAGTTTGTAGGTGCCGTTATCGTAATAATAAATTTCGGCATCGGGGAACGGTTTTTTGTCGTACATTTTACGGTAATGCAGCACTTGCTTAATGGTGGGCTGACCGAAGCTAACCGTCAGTTCTTTACCATCCACCGAGGTGGTCAGTCCCTCGGCGTGAGCACCGTTCATGAGCATTAGCAGACTTGTGGTTACCGTTGTGATTAATTTCACTTCACTTTTCCTCGTCTGGTTCTATGGATGACGTTGCGTCAACGTACTGAGACTGTTACCTACGTTGGCAATGTTACAATTTTCGGGTATGTACTGCATACCATTTATGAACTAGTCAGCCTGCGGCTGCCAATTGCCCATCGCGTAGCATCAGGAAACCGCGTGGTCCATCAGAGCTACCATAGAGCTGCGCTTTAATATGACAATTGCAATACATCATAAAGCCCACCTATCCTCATTGCTCACTTCGCTGAGAATGAATGTATGCGACATATACGCCCCGAAATGCTGGAACTGGCCGGATGGGTCGGCAGGTCAGGCTAATCAACTGCGTTAGAGCTTTGTAGACATACTCAATCTGCCATTATCGGCCGATGTATAGCGCTGCCGAAGGACACCTTTTCTATTGGACTCAAAGCGACTGCTCTTGAGTCCTGATCTTCAACCCTGATACAGCTGGGCGAAAATGGTCGGGGTAACCTGAAGGGTAAACAGCGGCAGACTGTGCCGGTGATATTCAGCCAGGCAGAACAAGAGGAGAGCAATCAAATCACGCGCAGCGACCAGCACCGATTCGCAAGACCGGGCGCACGGCGTCAACCCTTGGCTGAAGACACCGTCGACCAGCAGCTGTGGCAGATGCTCATGGACAATCGCGCTTTGGCCAGCGATCCCATTGATCCAGAGGCGGAGGCGTCGAGCAAAAAGGCTCTTGCCGAAACTATCTACGTGTTAACAAAATTGAACAAAGCGACAAAAATAGGTGCCTGGCCGCGGAACCTCAAAAAAAGACTGTCGTTCTTTATAACAACCAAGGAGGCTGACTTTGCCAGCCTTCATCGTCATCCGGTTTAGCGATCACCTATTAGCCGGCGTGGAGCCTTGATCAGGAGGGTTGTCGCGACGGCACTCTGACCTTGCCCCTGAAAAACGTATCCCTTGCCAGGTGCCTCAATAGCCGCAAGGATACGACATGACTAAGCCCAAGACAGATCGCGTTA
>NZ_JAGPYR010000024.1:0-58459 GCF_020312125.1 Pseudomonas sp. P135 | reverse complement strand
GTAGTGTGGGGTTTCCCCATGTGAGAGTAGGTCATCGTCAAGATTGAATTCCAGAAACCCTCTTCGCTTACGCGTTGAGGGTTTTTGTTTATCTGGGGTTCCAGAAACCTCTGTCTTCTCCTGAACTCATAACTCCACCTCTCCGGCAGTCATCCAGACCCACGTGCTTATGGCAATCCGGCGCGCTTGCCCTTATGGTTCGGCATCAGGTTCCACGCACCCGTCAAGGAAGCAAGCATGTCCGTTACAACCTCTCTGAGTGCAGGCTTCATGGTGGTTCAAGGCAACCGCCCGGATGAACTGCGCAGTCTGGTTGTGTCCTGGATGCGGCGATATCCATTGGCGCCCCTGGAAAACGAGATTGCTCTGGTGCAGAGCAACGGCATTGCACAGTGGCTGAAGCTGGCCTTGGCCGAAGATGCTCAGGATGAAGATAACGGTGGCTGTGGTATCGCTGCCGCCATAGACGTCCAGTTGCCCGGCAGTTTCATGTGGACGCTGTATCGCATGGTGCTGGGTGCGGACGAGATCCCCCAGACGTCCTTGCTCGACAAGACCCCTTTGACCTGGCGCTTGATGCGCTTGCTGCCGTCGCTGATCAATCAGCCGCACTTCGAACCGCTGCAGCGCTTCCTGACCGACGACACTGATCTGCGCAAGCGCTATCAATTGTCCGAACGCCTGTCCGATCTGTTCGACCAATATCAGGTTTACCGCGCTGACTGGCTGCAAGACTGGGCCGCTGGCCGCCATCAATTGCGCGACGTACGAGGTCAGTCCAGGCCATTGTCAGCCGCTAATTGCTGGCAAGCCGAACTGTGGCGCGCGCTGCTGGACGATGTCGGGGCTGAAGGGATGTCGCAGAGCCGTGCAGGCGTGCATCAGCGCTTCATCGAGCGCATCGGCAATATGACCGAAGCGCCACCGGGCTTGCCGGCACGGGTCATCGTTTTCGGCATTTCGTCACTGCCGGCACAAGCGCTCGAGGCGTTGGCAGGGCTGGCCAGGTTCAGTCAGGTTCTGCTCTGTGTGCACAATCCGTGTCGTCACCACTGGACCGATATCGTTGCTGACAAGGACCTGCTGCGTCACCAGTACAAACGCCAGGCGCGCAAGAGCGGAATGCCGATGGTCCTCGACCCGCAAGCGCTGCATCAGCATGCTCACCCCTTGCTCGCGGCTTGGGGCAAGCAGGGACGTGATTACATCAACCTGCTGGACAGCCATGACGACCCACGCAGCTACCGTTCCTCGTTCAAGGACGAGCGGATTGACCTGTTCAGTGAGTCAGAGCCCACCAACCTTCTGAACCAGCTGCAGGACGATATCCTCGAGCTGCGTCCGCTGGATGAAACCCGTGAGCTGTGGCCGGCAGTCAATCCTTCTGAGGACCGCTCGATCCGCTTCCATGTGGCTCACAGCGCGCAGCGCGAAGTAGAGGTGCTGCATGACCAGCTACTGGCGAGATTCAGCAAAGACCCTGGCCTGCGCCCGCGTGACGTGATTGTCATGGTCCCGGATATCGACAGCTATGCCCCGCACATACGAGCAGTATTCGGGCAGATCGAGCGCGAAGATCGTCGCTTCATCCCCTTTACGCTGGCTGACCAGGGCCAGCGCGGCCGCGAGCCGTTGCTGATTGCTGTCGAGCACCTGCTCAAACTCCCGGACAGCCGTTTCCCGGTCAGCGAGATTCTCGACCTGCTGGACGTTCCAGCCTTGCGCGCACGCTTCAGGATTCAGGAGCGTGACCTGCCAACACTGCATCGCTGGATAGAGGGCGCGGGCATTCGTTGGGGGCTGAATGCTCAACAGCGTGCCGGTCTGGGTCTGCCGGATGCTCTTGAGCAGAACAGCTGGCATTTCGGCCTGCGTCGCATGTTGCTGGGGTACGCGGTGGGTGCCGGCGCGGCTTACGACGGCATCGAACCCTACGATGAGATCGGCGGGCTTGATGCAGCGTTGATCGGTCCGCTGGTCGCGTTGATTGATGCTCTCCAGGTCGCCCACACAGAGTTGTCGACACCCACCACTCCGGAAGCATGGGGTGCTCGCCTGCAATCGCTGCTGCAGTTGTTCTTCCTCGCCGACAGCGAGCATGACGACTACTTGCTTGCCCAGCTGGAAACACTGCGCGAGAACTGGCTGGAAACCTGTGCAACGGTAAGACTGACCGATGAGCTGCCGCTGACCGTTGTGCGTGAGGCCTGGCTGGCCGGGCTCGATCAAGGGCGCCTGTCCCAGCGTTTTCTGGCGGGCTCGGTCAACTTCTGCACGCTGATGCCCATGCGCGCCATCCCGTTCAAAGTGGTCTGCCTGTTGGGCATGAACGACGGCGATTACCCGCGTGCGCAACCGCCGCTGGATTTCGATCTGATGGGCAGCGATTACCGACCCGGCGACCGCTCCCGGCGTGAAGACGATCGCTACCTGTTGCTGGAAGCCTTGCTCTCGGCCAGAGACCAGTTGTACGTCAGTTGGGTTGGCCATAGCATTCGTGACAACAGCGAGCGTCCAGCTTCGGTGCTCATCGGTCAGCTGCGCGATCACCTCGCCAGCGGCTGGAAGCTGGCCGGCGAGACCGATCCGGACGGTAAACACGATGATCAGCGCTTGCTGAAAGCCCTGACTGTGAATCACCCTTTGCAACCCTTCAGCGCCAATTACTTCCACGCCGGCACAGGTTATTTCAGCTTCGCCCGCGAGTGGCGCCTGCTGCATGAAACCGACCTTCAGGTGGCTGTGCCTCAAGCGCTGCCTGCTCATGAACAGGAAGAACCGCTGTCCATTGCGCAGTTACAGGATTTCCTGAGAAACCCGGTAAAGCACTTTTTCAGTCAGCGCCTGAAGATCTATTTCGAGGTGGCTGAAGCGCCGCTCGCCGATGAGGAACCGTTCGTGCTCGATGCCCTTGAGCGTTACGGCCTCAGTGAAAGCCTGCTCAGCGCAGCGATGGTTTCCCCTGACGATATGGATGCCGCCCTGAAAACCCAGGCGCTGAAACTGCAAGCCAGTGGACTGCTGCCGCTCGCGGGCTTCGGCACCTTGATGCAGAGCGAGCTGATCGAGCCGCTGCCTGACGTACTCAGGCGCTACCACGATCTGTTGACCCTCTGGCCCGAGACCCTGAGCAGCGCTTTACCGATCGGCTTCAGCCATGCGGGTGTGAGCATCGACGGCTGGCTGGGCGGGCTGCACCGTAACGCCCGCGGCGAGCTATTGCTGGTCACCGCCATTCCCAACAGCATCGGCTCGAAAAAGACCCGCAAGTGGCACCGGCTGATTCGGCCGTGGGTCAATCACCTGGTGGCGTGCGCCTGCGACCTGCCGTTGAGCACGGCACTGGTCGCCAGTGATGAAACCCTGATGCTGGAGCCGCTGGACAAGGCGAGTGCCGTCACCACGCTCAATCACTTGCTGACGGCCTGGCTGCACGGCATGCAGGAACCCCTTCCGGTCGCGGTCAAAACCGCCTTCGCCTGGTTGGGCCAGCCTGCCGACAAAGCCGAAGCGGCTGCCCGCAAAGCCTACGAAGGTGACGGACAGACCAGCGATGGCGAGCGTCGCGAAAGCACGGCACTGGCTCGGCAGTTCCCGGACTTTGACGCACTGATCGACAGTGAAGAATTTGCAGGCTGGTGCGAGACGCTCTACAAACCGATTTACGACGCGCCCTGGCAATCGTTGTCCGGCGGGGAGGGCGGCGCATGAGTGAGCAATCCCTTCCTCTGGCGCTGCGCTTCCCACTGCGCGGTAGCCAGTTGATCGAGGCCAGCGCCGGGACCGGCAAGACCTTCACTATCTCAGCCTTGTACTTGCGTCTGGTGCTCGGCCACGGTACCGAGCAGTGCGGCTTTGGTCGTGAACTGCTGCCGCCGCAGATCCTTGTGGTGACCTTTACCGACGCCGCGACCAAGGAACTGCGTGACAGAATTCGTACCCGGCTGGCGGAGGCTGCACGCTTCTTTCGTGACGAGATCCCTTCCCCCGATGGCCTGATTGCCGAGCTGCGTGAACAGTTTGAAGCGTCGCTATGGCCTGCCTGTGCCAGCCGTCTGGACATCGCCGCGCAGTGGATGGACGAGGCCGCGGTCTCGACCATCCACAGTTGGTGCCAGCGCATGTTGCGCGAGCACGCATTCGACAGCGGCAGTCTGTTCACCCAGACGCTGGAAACCGACCACAGCGATTTGCTCGGCGAAGTCCTGCGTGATTACTGGCGGCGCTTCTGTTACCCCATGAGCGGCGACGCGTTGACCTGGGTGCGGGAAAACCTCAGCGGCCCCGCGGCGTTGCTGCCGCGTGTGCGAGGTCTGTTCGGACGCGAGCGCAGCCCACTCACCCAGGAACCGGCCGAACTGATCGCGGCGTCATTGCAAGAGCGCCGGGCAGCGCTTGCCGCGCTGAAAGCGCCGTGGGCCGTTTGGTCCGACGAGTTGTATGCGCTGTGTCAGGACGCGGTCGCTCGCAAGGCAGTCGATGGCCGCAAAATGCAGGAGCGCTATTTCAAACCCTGGTTCGAAAAGCTTGCCGCCTGGGCCGCTGACGACACACAGGAAGCGCTGGATCTGGGCACCGGTTTCACTCGTCTGACCCCCGACGGCATTGCCGAAGCCTGGAAGGGCGATCCACCTGCGCACCCGGCCTTCGAGGCCATGGCACAGCTGAAGGCGGCGCTCGATGGCTTGCCCAAACCGGACGCTGCCGTGTTGCAGCATGCGGCGCAGTGGGTCAGTGTCCGCTTTGAAGAAGAGAAGCGTCGCCGCGCCGAGATGGGCTTTGATGACATGCTGCTCAGGCTCGACGCGGCCCTGCATGGCGCTGGCGGCGAGCGTCTGGCCACCCTGATTCGCGAGCAGTTTCCGGTGGCGTTGATCGACGAATTCCAGGACACCGACCCGGTCCAGTACCGGATCTTCGACAGCATCTATCGTCTCGAGGCCAACGATGAGCAGACCGGGCTGTTCCTGATCGGTGACCCGAAACAGGCGATCTATGCCTTTCGCGGCGCCGATATCTACACCTACCTGCGTGCCCGGCAGGCTACCGATGGCCGTTGGCATACGCTGGACACCAACTACCGCTCCAGTCATGCGATGGTCGAGTCGGTCAACCACGTCTTCACGCGGGCAGAGCAACGTGAGCAAGGTCGCGGTGCGTTCCTGTTTCGTGATGAGCACGGCAATCAGGTGCCGTTCTCCGATGCGCTGGCCCAAGGCCGCAAAGAGACGCTGCACGTCGACGGTGCACCCCTGACGGCGCTGACGGTCTGGCACCTGCAAAGTGACCAGCCGGTGTCCGGCGTGGTTTATCGTCAGCAGTTGGCAGCCAGTTGCGCGAGCGAGATCGTGCGTCTGCTCAATGCCGGTCAGCAGGGTAGTGCCGGTTTCGTCACGCCCGACAGCACACTGCGCGGGCTGCGTCCGGCCGACATTGCGATTCTGGTCCGCGACGGCAAGGAAGCGCAGGCGGTGCGTCAGCAACTGACCGCGCGGGGTGTGCGCAGCGTGTACCTGTCCGACAAGGATTCCGTGTTTGCCGCTCAGGAAGCCCACGACCTGCTGTCCTGGCTCAAGGCCTGTGCCGAGCCGGACTCCGAGCGCACGCTGCGTGCCGCGCTGGCGTGTATCACGCTGGACCTGCCGCTGGCCGAGCTGGAACGCCTGAATCAGGACGAGCTGGCATGGGAGCGGCGCGTCATGCAGTTTCGTGGCTATCGCGCCATATGGCGCAGCCAGGGCGTGCTGCCGATGCTGCGCCGTCTGCTGCACGACTTTGCCCTGCCACAGACCTTGATGACCCGCAACGACGGTGAGCGAGTACTCACCAACCTGCTGCACCTGTCTGAACTGCTGCAGCAGGCCGCCGCCGAACTGGATGGCGAACAGGCGCTGATCCGTCATCTGGGCGACCACCTGGCACTTTCCGGCCAGGCCGGCGAAGAGCAGATCCTGCGCCTGGAAAGCGACGAGCAACTGGTCAAGGTGGTCACCATCCACAAGTCCAAGGGCCTGCAGTACCCGCTGGTGTTCCTGCCGTTCATTTGCTCCTCGAAACCGGTGGACGGCAGTCGCTTGCCGCTGCAGTTTCATGACGCCGACGGCAAGTCCCAGATCAGCCTGCAGCCTACCGAGGCGCTTATTCAGCAAGCTGATGACGAGCGTCTGGCCGAAGACCTGCGTTTGCTCTACGTCGCACTGACCCGATCGGAACATGCCTGCTGGCTGGGCGTCGCCGACCTCAAGCGTGGCAATGCCAACACCTCGATGCTGCACCGTTCCGCGCTGGGTTACCTGCTGGGCGGTGGCGCAGCGCTGGCCGAGTCGGCGGAGTTGAACATCTGGCTGCGTGATCTGGCCCAGGGGTGTGACGCAATTGCCTTGCAGCCTGTTCCCGAGCCCACCGACGAGCGCTTCAGTGCGCCGCGCAACGCAGCGGCGCTGGTCAAGCTGCTGGTGCCCAAACGCCGCGCTGCCGAGAACTGGTGGATTGCGTCCTACAGTGCCCTGCGTATCGGCGACACGGTAACGGCCGGTGCCGATGAATCGCCTGACAGCCCGCAGGCACAGAAACTGTTCGACGACGAGCGTCTGGACCCCGAAGCCCCGCGCGACATCCTGACCAGCGGCGGCGATATCCATCGTTTTCCGCGTGGCCCCAATCCCGGCACCTTTCTGCACGGGCTGCTCGAATGGGCTGGCAACGAAGGTTTTGCAAATACCGCGCACGCGCCGGACAAACTGCAGGACGCCGTCGCCCGTCGCTGTAATCGGCGCGGTTGGGCGGGCTGGATCAATACCCTGAGCGATTGGCTGCAGCACCTGCTGAACATGCCGCTGCGCCTGTCGCCTGATGCCGCACCGGTGGCCCTGGGCGAACTGGATCAGCCCAATCAGTACCGTGTGGAGATGGAATTCTGGTTCGCCAGCAATAACGTCAACGTCGCGCAAATGGACGCCCTCGTGCGCCGCTTCACCCACGACAACGCGCCGCGTGCTGCGACCGAGACGGTCTCGCTCAACGGCATGTTCAAGGGCTTTATCGACCTGACGTTCGAACACGAAGGCCGGTATTACGTGGCGGACTACAAGTCCAACTGGCTGGGCAGCGACGAGAGTGCTTACACCCCGCTGGCCATGGAAACCGCCATTCTAGACAACCGCTACGACCTGCAATACGTCCTGTACCTGCTGGCTCTGCACCGCCAGCTCAAGACGCGGATGGCCGACTACGATTACGACCAGCACATGGGCGGCGCGCTGTACCTGTTCCTGCGCGGTAGTCGCTCAGCCTCTCAGGGCGCGTATTTCGCCCGTCCGCCACGTGAGCTGATCGAAAGTCTGGACCTGCTGTTTCAGGGCAAACCGATAGCGCATGACCTGCCGGGAGCATTGGCATGAGCCGCTCGTTCGATGATCTGTTGCCTACTGCGCTGGACGACATCAGCCTCGCTGAGTTGAGCCCGCTGGTGCGTGTCGGCGATCTGCTGATCCTGCTCGAACGTTGGGTCGAGCGCGGCTGGTTGCGTGCTCTGGACAAGGCGTTCGTCGCGTTCCTCAGTGACCTCGATCCGCAGGCCGATCCGTTGGTGCTGGTGGCAGCGGCGCTTACCAGTCATCAGCTCGGCCACGGCCACGTCTGCCTTGATCTGTACGAGACCCTCAAAGAACCGGACTTCGCCCTGTCACTGCCACCTGAAGGCGATCAGCAGAGCGCGCCGATGCTGCTGCCCTCACAACTTCTGGCAGCACTGGATGGCGCCGCCTGGTGCCAGGCGCTGGCAGGCAGCATGCTGGTCGCCGAGGTGGGCGATTCAAGTGCCGAAGCGCGACAAAAACCGCTGGTGCTTGCCGAGCGACGTCTGTACCTGCGTCGCTACTGGACTTACGAACGGCGTATCGCTGCCGCCTTGCGTCAGCGCCTGGCCCAGCGTGAAACGCCGCCGGAGGGGCTGCCGCAGCAGCTCGACGCGTTGTTCGGCCCGGCCGATTCTTCGCCACAAGCCGTTATCGACTGGCAGAAACTTGCCTGCGCACTGGCGACCCGCAAGGGCTTCAGCATCATCACCGGCGGCCCCGGCACCGGCAAAACCACCACGGTGGTACGCCTGCTGGCCTTGTTGCAGGCCCCGGCGGTACAGAGTGGCCAACCGCTGCGCATCCGGCTCGCGGCGCCCACCGGCAAGGCGGCGGCACGTCTGACCGAGTCCATCAGTCAACAGGTGCAGAGCCTGGATGTCAGTGACGACGTACGCCAGAAAATCCCCAGCGAGGTGACCACCGTCCACCGCCTGCTGGGCAGTCGCCCCGGTACCCGGCACTTCCGCCACCACGCGGGCAATTTACTGCCGATCGACGTGCTGGTGGTTGATGAAGCCTCCATGATCGACCTGGAAATGATGGCTAACCTGCTCGACGCACTGCCGCCGCATGCACGCATGGTTCTGCTGGGTGACAAGGACCAGCTGGCATCCGTTGAGGCGGGGGCGGTACTCGGGGATTTGTGCCGCGACGCCGAAGAAGGTTTCTACAGCCCCGACACCCAGGCCTGGCTGGAAGCCGTCAGCGGCGAAGACCTCGGCAAGGGCGGTTTGCGCCAGGGCGATGCGCAGCAGCATCCGTTGGCCCAGCAAGTGGTGATGCTGCGCCACTCACGTCGCTTCGGCCAAGGCAGTGGGATCGGCCAGTTGGCCCGGCTGGTCAACCAGCAACAGGACCAACAGGCCCGCGCGCTGCTGTCGGCGGGCAGTCATGACGACCTGTTCGCCTTGGCTCTCAAGGGCGAGCAGGACCTCAAGTTCGAACGCCTGGTGCTCGACGGTCTTGGCAGGGGCGAGCAAGGTCCGCAGGGTTACCGGCATTACCTGAACGTACTCGCCGCCGAGCGGCCCGCCGACGATTCGGCACTGGACGACGCGTGCTGGACCCGCTGGGCGCGCTCGGTACTCAGCGCCTTCGACGCTTTTCAACTGCTGTGTGCCGTGCGCAAAGGCCCGTGGGGCGTGGAAGGCTTGAACCAGCGCATCACGCACGCGCTGTTCAGCGCGAAGCTGATCGAAAGCGAACAGCAATGGTACGAAGGTCGCCCGGTGCTGATGACCCACAACGACTACGGCCTCGGCCTGATGAACGGCGACATCGGCATCACTTTGCGCCTGCCTGAGCGCGACGGCGAGGGCAAACAGGTGTTGCGCGTCGCCTTCCCCCGCAACGACGGCAGCGAAGGCGTACGCTTCGTCCTGCCCAGCCGCCTCAACGAGGTCGAAACCGTGTACGCCATGACCGTACACAAATCCCAGGGCTCGGAATTCGCCCACACCGCCCTGATCCTGCCCGAAGCGCTCAACCCGGTACTGACCAAGGAGCTCATCTACACCGGCATCACCCGCGCCAAGCACTGGTTCAGCCTCATCGAACCGCGCCAGGGCATCTTCGAAGAAGCCCTGCGCCGCAAGGTCAAACGTCTGAGTGGGCTGATGTTGGGGCTTTGATCACGTCCGGGCTGTCTGGCGATTCGTTACCGTGCATTGCAGGTACGAAGTCGAGCGCCATAATCCCTATGCGCTTCAACCGGGTTCAAGGGTCAATTGAAAAGGCCAGGGTGTAACTGCATGACGGCGGATAAAGCGTGTGCTGTGGTTCTGCGAGACCGGGGAGTGCTGGAGATTCTGGCATTCGAGCATCCGTTGGCGGGCCTGCAATTGGTGAAGGGCAGTGTGGAACCAGGCGAGTCAACTTGCGCGGCTGCTGTGCGGGAGTTAATGGAGGAGGCAGCTATTAGCTCCATCTACCAACGCAGTCATGGGAGTGTCTTTGTGTTTACTCATTGGCTGTGCCGAGTTTGACGTGGCGCGGGTAGCACGCCTCAGGGCTGGAAGGGGTCTGGTCGCCCCGGACACTGTTTCAGACGAGCAATAATGTCAGGCGCCGTTTTCGCCGTGTCGATCCTGCCGATATCATCAAGATAGATGTCTATCGTACTTCCCCATTTAGGCGTGATGTCGATGCACCGCTTGAAACCCTTATCGGTCCACCAATCGAACATCATGAAGAAGTCCTTATCAGGGAATATGTAGCTGAACTCAACGGCTGAGCCGCCGTGCCTGATATCGCCCCTGTGGATTCTGTCCTGAGTGTTCCACACGTATCGAAACTCCTCCTTGCTATTCGGAGAAAAATTGACCGCTACGACCGGCGAGGAAAAATACCAAAAAGCCACAGGAAGGATGCCGAGTAGAAGAAACATCCAGCGGCCAAATCGGATCTTGGGTTTATGGACAGGCATGTATCTGGACCCCTTTACCCCATGCCTGGGGCGGTACTGCAAGCACTTCGTCCATGATCATCTTGGCCGTGATGCCTCCGTTGGGATGTTGTTGATAGAGCTTCACCCCAATGCTAATAGATATTCGGTCGGGAGCATCATCCCAAGCCCTCAGGCCATCGACATCACCGGAGCGGTTCGGACAGGGTAGCTCCCATTGAGCCTTAGGCTTTGTAAACACCTCATCAACCTTCCGTCCGGCGTCTGAAATTATCTGCTCGGCCCCGGCGCCATCCAATAGAGCGCTTTCGGAGAGACCCCCAGCCATGCCTACATATCCGTAATGGACGTTGGACCAGATGTCATAAAAATACTCGTACTTGCCTTGTTTGTGCCAAACACCACCCATTGTTCGACGGATGATCGGCTTGTGGTCCCACGGGCGATTCTGACCAACACGTTCTGCCCAGATAGCAAAAGCCTTTGCTTGCATACCGGCCGCCATGCTGTAGAAATCGGGGCCGGGACCAAGGCGCAAGTAAAATGGAAGCGCCTCATACTCCTTCATCTTTGCCGCCGCATCGAAGCTATTGAGGTCTCTCATCTGTCGAACTGCGGGACTATTGATGTTGGCGTTCATCTCTCCAGCTATATAGCTCGCCAGCTCTTCCATCCTGTCAGGGTGTTTGCAAACAACAGGTTCCGCTTTTGACTCAGGCTGCGCATCTGACTTCTTACCGGCTGCCTCAGGGCCTACCAAAGCGTTCGCCGCCAAGGCTTTCTCCGTGAGCTTCGGGTCAGACAACAAGGTCGCCATCTTCTCATTGTCCATGGAGCCGTCTGGCCGGAAGGCCCCCAGCGCCATGAAATTGATAATGGTCGCGCCACCAGCGTCACCCATGACGAAGCCGCCACCAACATTGCTTGAGCCGGTGATGATTGTCCCGCCGTGACTGGTGGGGCTTCCCAAGTGGGCCATGGGACGGCCATTCACCAGAATGGAAGGAAAGCCTGCAGTGATGACCGCGCCACACCCGCAGGTATCCCCCACACGTGCCGCGCCCATGCCGTTGATGTTGACGTCACCGGATGCAGAAGCGATAGGCGTTGTACCGTGACCCGGTAATGGGCAGGCGTGCTTGTCGCCCAATCGGGCTGAAGAAATCATTGCATGCCGTCCTTGCGTCTTTGATCCGTAGACAACCAGCGTTTAGTTGACGCGTGGCAGGCTACCGGAGGCGCAAAAGGCGGTATGTAGGGGAAATCTTAGTTTTGTGAAGGACCTTGAGAATCTGATCGAAAAGTCGGGGTCACCTCAATGGGAGCGAACTAGCATAAGCTCCGTGCTCAGCTTGAAATCACTTTTGACATAGCATGGCTCAATGTTTAGCTTCCTCGATTCTTTCCCAAACGCAGGAGCGATGAATGTCTTTATGGACAAAGATACCCAGTTGGCTCGATATCGAGGCTTATGCAGAACGCCTATTTCGTAAGGGCGACCTCGGGGTACGCGAAAGGGGCATGAATCCTCTCAGCCCACCAAGCTCCATAAATATACTTAGTATCGATCTGATCTATCGCCGAGTCAGGTGTGTCCGTCAAGCATGTGATTTAGGCGAAAAAGAGGCCACCAACAGCATCCTCAAACGCTTTTCTGACCTTGATATTCGAAGCATCATCGACGAAATGATCAGCACAGTGGTCGACATGGCGATGATCATTATCGGCAGCGCTTTAACCGGCGCCACAATAGGTGGAGGAGTCGGATTACTTGCTGGGGGCGTCGGCGCCTTCCCAGGCGCAACTGCAGGAGCACTGATTGGAGTGCAAGCGGGAACGTGGATTCTTGGAGTACTGGGGCTGGCCTCGATTGCTGAATTCTTTACGGAAGGCCTTAAGCCTATAGCTACTGGCTATATTCGTGGGGTTTCTACCGCTTGGAACGGCCCTAGGGAGCGAACCGGTAATCCGTTAAGCTCCTTTTCCGACGACACCATGTCAGCACAACAAGGTGCGTGGGATATTGCACGCTCCCATGAGGCCGTAGTGATTCTCTTGCTAAGCGCCATCGTTGCTTATCTGACGCGAGGTCGTGGAAACCTAAGTGTACTCGCAACTGAGATGCGAGGAAGCGAGCGAGGTGCAAAGCTTGGCCAATGGATGCTAAAGCATGAAGACGCATTGAAAAAACACCCTGACCTACAAACGGCAGAACCTCGCAGAGGCGCACTTGGGCCGCAAGAACCACCACCGAACAGCCCATCTGCAAAAGACAAAGAACCGCCCAAGGGCAAGCCAAATACTATGCCGCGCCATGAGGTAGAATGCTTCAAGGCAGACAAGATGCCGGCCTCCAAAGTTGGAGAGTTCGAGCGACAGTTGAAGGGACAGGAGGACGGGCTGAATCGGCTGACGGTTGAGGAATACTTAAAAAATATAGCTAACCCCGTTAAACGCGATGCTATGGCGGCAAAGAAAGCCCGTACGGACTTAAAAGATACTTTACAAGAACGGTTTCAGAGGGAATTTCAAAAAGAGATGAGCCCTCTAGACGCGGAGGAAGCTGCAATTAAAAAGGCCAGGGAAACGATGGCAAGTCTCGCAGGTCTTCACAATCCTGACCTAACAGCTGGCGGGAAGGACATCATCGCGGATTTCGGAGACAGACAAGTTAACTCCAGCATTGGCCCTCAGTGGAGACCAAAAATCCAAAACCTCAAAGCGGCTGCTGAAAAAGTGCCAGAAACTATGCGAGATTCAACTTTCCTCAATGTTAAATTACATAAGTGTTGACTAAAGGAGATATTCGTGGATAAGGTATTTGCTAGGTTCTTAGAGAAGTTTGGTGGCCCTGTCGATCGCCAAGAAGTGCCAGCATCAAGTATTGAGCGCTATAGGGGCAAACTGCCTAGTCAGCTTCTGGAATACTGGACTGAGCACGGCTGGTGCGGATACGGTGACGGGATTTTTTGGATAGTAAACCCGCAAGAATATGAAGGAGTAGTAGCTTCTTGGCTTGAGGGAACTAAATTTGAAAAGCGCGACAATTATCATCTGATTGCACGTGGGGCGTTCGGCGATCTTTATCTATGGGGCGAAAAAACGGGATTTTCGCTGAAGATAACCAGTGTCTTCTCTCGATGCGTGATCCATGACTTTGAAATTACAACCGAAGAAATGAACAGAGAGCTACAAGGTTTTTTGTTGTCCAGAAATGTGGACTCTAACGATCTGGAAGATTTGTTCAAACCGGCAAGAAGACAGCTTGGTACGCTACGCCATGATGAAATGTATGGTTTTGTTCCAGCATTAATGCTTGGCGGATCGGCATCCCTTGATCATATTGAGAAACTAAAAGCAGTGGAGCATTTAATACTGCTTTCCCAGCTTGCGGAACTTCAGCCTTATAGCTTTTGAGGTATTCATGCGGGCATGTCTTTAGAGGTGTTCACATCTCGCCGCCAAAAATAATAGCCTCCTTATCGGGGGCTTTGTTTTCTGGCTGGAAATATAATGAAAGAGGATGTGTGCAGAAAGGTGGCTTGAGACTTGGAGCGTGGGGGGACTGGGTTTCAAGCGAGAGTTGTTAACCATTTCCTGTCACAAGTCCTGTACCAATAGTTGTCAAAAACTGTCGGCCAACCCCTGTCTGCCACCGCTACGATACGGCCACCTGATCCCTTGAAAATCTGTCACTGAAGGAAGCGAATAGCGCGGTTTTCCCCCAACAAAAACCCCTTATTCAACTCCGTCACCTCCCGAATGTAATCCCACAGCAACGTGATCCGCTTCAACTTGCGCAGGTCCTCCCGGCAGTACATCCAGAATTGACGAGTGATGTTCACTTCCTCCCTCAGCACCGGCAGTAGCCGTGGGTCTTGGGCGGCGAGGAAGCATGGCAGGATGGCCAGTGCGCGGCCCTGCAGGGCGGCGGTGTATTGGGCGATGACGCTGGTGCTGCGCAGTTGTGCCTGGGCGTTGGGCAGCAGGTTGCTCATGTACAGCAGCTCGGAGCTGAACGCCAAGTCGTCGACGTAGCTGATGAAAACGTGCTCGCTCAGGTCTGCCTTGTGTTCGATGGGCGAGTGGTTGTCGAGGTAGGCCTGGGTCGCGTACAGGCCCAAGCTGTAATCGCAGAGCTTGCAACACACGTAAGGACCGTGTTCGGGGCGCTCCAGGGCGATGACGATATCCGCCTCGCGTTTCGACAGGCTTATGAAGTGCGGCAGCGGCAGGATGTCCAGCGAAATGCTCGGGTAGCTGTCGAGAAAGTGGCTCAGTTGCGGGGTGATGAAGAAGCTGCCGAAGCCTTCGGTGCAGCCCATGCGCACATGCCCGGATAACGCGACGCTGGACCCGGAAACCTGCTCGCAGGCCATGTGCAGTGTGCTTTCGATGGATTCTGCATAGCCCAGCAGGCGCTGACCTTCGGCGGTCATGATGAAGCCGTTGTTGCGCGATTTCTCGAACAGCAGTGTGCCCAGGGAGGTTTCCAGCGAGTTGATGCGCCGCGACACGGTGGTGTAGTCGACGCCCAGGCGGCGGGCCGCGCTGCTGACTTTTCGGGTGCGTGCCACCTCGAGGAAAAACTTCAGGTCATCCCAGTTCAACAGCCCCAGGGAGGTGATGTTTTTTTGCATGTTGACCCTGCTTTTATCTGCGTTCTTGTTAGAAGTTTGCACATCTATACTCCAAAGCACGCCCCCTGACCAATTCAAAAACAAGACTGCCGGGAGGCCACGCTCATCCTTCTGCACAGGCTGTGGATGCGTGGTTTGCTGAAGGGAGAATCGCTGAAATGAATGCTTCACTGAACCACACGACGACCTCGATTGCTCGCGTGAAACTGCTGATCAACGGCGAGTGGACTGACTCGCAAAGCAGCGAATGGCAAGACATCGTCAACCCGGCCACTCAGGAAATCCTCGCCCAAGTGCCATTCGCCACGGCCAGTGAAGTGGACGCCGCCGTCGCAGCCGCTCACGCGGCCTATCGAACCTGGCGTGAAACACCCATCGGTGTGCGTATGCGCATCATGCTCAAGTTGCAGGCGCTGATCCGCGAGCACTCCAAACGTATTGCGGCGGTACTCAGTGCCGAGCAGGGCAAGACGCTGGCCGATGCCGAGGGCGATATCTTTCGGGGCCTGGAAGTGGTCGAGCACGCCTGTTCGATCGGCACGCTGCAAATGGGCGAGTTTGCCGAGAACGTCGCCAGTGGCGTTGACACCTATACGCTGCGCCAGCCGATCGGTGTATGCGCCGGGATCACGCCATTCAACTTCCCGGCAATGATTCCGCTGTGGATGTTTCCGATGGCGATCGCCTGCGGCAATACATTCGTGCTCAAGCCTTCCGAGCAGGATCCGCTGTCGACCCTGTTGCTGGTCGAACTGGCGATCGAGGCGGGGGTGCCGCCCGGTGTGCTCAATGTGGTGCATGGTGGCAAGGAGGTGGTGGACGCGATCTGCACGCACCAGGACATCAAGGCTGTTTCCTTCGTCGGTTCGACGGCGGTCGGCACGCATGTCTACGATCTGGCCGGTCGGCATGGCAAGCGGGTACAGGCAATGATGGGCGCGAAGAATCATGCCGTGGTGCTACCTGATGCCAACCGTGAGCAAACGCTGAACGCGCTGGTGGGCGCAGGTTTTGGTGCGGCGGGTCAGCGGTGCATGGCGACCTCTGTGGTGGTGCTGGTCGGCGCGTCGAAACAGTGGCTGCCCGACCTCAAGGCGCGGGCGCAGACTCTCAAGGTCAATGCCGGCCAGGAACCGGGCACCGACATCGGGCCGGTGATTTCACGACGGGCCAAACAACGCATTCTGGACCTGATCGAGAGCGGTGTGCGTGAAGGCGCGACGCTGGAACTGGATGGTCGGGAGGTTTCGGTGCCGGGTTACGAGGGCGGCAACTTCGTGGGGCCGACCTTGTTCTCGGGCGTCACCACCGACATGCAGATCTACACCCAGGAGATTTTCGGGCCGGTGCTGGTGGTGCTGGAGGTCGATACCCTCGATGAGGCTATCGCGCTGGTCAACGCCAACCCGTTCGGCAACGGCACCGGGCTGTTCACCCAGAGCGGCGCGGCGGCGCGCAAGTTCCAAAGCGAGATCGATGTCGGGCAGGTCGGGATCAATATTCCGATTCCCGTGCCGGTGCCGTTTTTCAGTTTTACCGGCTCGCGGGGTTCCAAACTGGGCGATCTGGGCCCGTACGGCAAACAGGTGGTGCAGTTCTACACTCAGACCAAGACCGTCACCAGTCGCTGGTTCGATGACGACAGCGTCAACGATGGCGTGAACACCACGATCAATCTGCGCTGAGCGCTGGCGGTCAATTCGTCCGGGAGAACAACCATGAACATCGCATTTATCGGTCTGGGCAATATGGGCGCGCCCATGGCCCGCAACCTGATCAGAGCCGGTCACGCCTTGCAGGTGTTCGACCTCAACAAGAGCGTACTGGCTGAATTCGCCGAGCTGGGCGCACAGGTCAGCGATTCACCCGCACAGGCGGCCCAAGGCACTGAACTGGTCATCACCATGCTGCCCGCCGCGGCGCACGTGCGCAGCGTGTACCTGAACGACGACGGCGTTTTGAAGGGGATCTCGCCCGGAGTTCCGGCGGTTGATTGCAGCACCATCGACCCGCAGACCATTCGCGACATCGCCGCGGTCGCTGCGCAGCAAGGCGTGGTGTTGGGCGATGCGCCGGTGTCGGGCGGCACCGGTGGGGCGCAGGCCGGGACCCTGACTTTCATGGTCGGAGGCTCTGCCGGTCATTTCGCTGTGCTCAAACCAGTGCTGGAACAGATGGGCCGCAACATCGTGCATTGTGGTGACGTGGGCACCGGCCAGATCGCCAAGATCTGCAACAACATGCTGCTGGCGATTTCCATGATCGGCGTGGCCGAGTCCATGGCCTTGGGCAATGCGCTGGGTATCGACACCGAAGTGCTGGCCGGCATCATCAATACCTCGACCGGTCGCTGCTGGAGTTCCGAGGCCTATAACCCGTGGCCCGGCATCGTCGAAAGCGCGCCCGCGTCACGCGGTTACAGCGGCGGCTTTGGCGCCGAACTGATGCTCAAGGACCTGGGCCTGGCAACCGAGGCCGCGCGCTCGGCGCATCAACCGGTCATCCTCGGCGCAGTGGCGCAACAGCTGTACCAGGCGATGAGCCTGCGTGGCGATGGTGGCAAGGATTTCTCGGCGATCATTGAGGGGTATCGCCCGAAAGCGTAGGTGTCGCACGTGTCGGGGATAAGCGGGGCGTTAATGTGTATCCGGTTTTTACAGTAGGAAAACGTGGCAGAACCGGATACTTTGGACTTCGTCAGACCCGCGCCGGGATGCTCGGTACGCTTCGACGAGAAGTGCCGCATCCCTCGCCTAGAGGCTGGCGCTTCACATCAAACGTCCCTGACCCAGAAAAAGAAGAGATCGACCATGAAGTTCGAACCCCTCGCCAGATCGTTGATCGCGACGGCATTGATTGTCGCGTATTCCCCCACATTCGCCGCGTCACAAGCCCCGGTCGCCGCCGAAAACGGCATGGTCGTCACGGCTCAGCACCTGGCTACCCACGTGGGTGTCGATGTACTCAAGGCTGGTGGTAATGCGGTCGATGCGGCCGTAGCGGTTGGCTACGCGCTGGCGGTGGTCTATCCCGCTGCCGGCAACCTCGGCGGTGGCGGGTTCATGACCATTCAGCTGGCCGACGGGCGCAAGACCTTCCTCGACTTCCGTGAAAAGGCGCCGTTGGCCGCGACTGCGAACATGTACCTGGACAAGGACGGCAAGGTCATCCCTGATCTGAGTGCCAAGGGCCATCTGGCCGTCGGCGTGCCTGGCACCGTGTCCGGTATGGAAATGGCCCTGAGCAAGTACGGCACCCGCAAGCGTGAAGAAGTCATCGCGCCGGCGATCAAGCTCGCCGAGGACGGTTTTGTGCTGGGCCAGGGCGATGTCGACATGCTGTCGAGCGCCACGGATGTGTTCAAGGCGGACATGGCCGATTCCGGTTCGATCTTCCTCGACAAGGGCGAGCCGATGCAGGTCGGTCAGAAGCTGGTGCAGAAAGACCTGGCCAAGACCCTCAAGGAAGTGTCCGAGAAGGGCAGCGACGGTTTCTACAAGGGCTGGGTTGCCAAGGCACTGGTCGATTCCAGCCAGGCCGGCAAGGGCATCATCACCCAGGCTGACCTCGACCATTACAAGACCCGCGAGCTGGCTCCGGTCGAATGTGACTACCGTGGCTACCACGTGGTCTCGGCACCGCCTCCGAGCTCCGGTGGTGTGGTCATCTGCCAGATTCTGAACATCCTCGAAGGCTACCCGATGAAAGAGCTGGGCTTCCGCTCGGCGCAGGGCATGCATTATCAGATCGAGGCCATGCGTCACGCCTACGCAGACCGCAACAGCTACCTGGGCGACCCGGACTTCGTCAAGAACCCGGTCGAGCACCTGCTGGACGTCAAGTATGCCGCCAAGCTGCGCGCTGCCATCGATCCGCAAAAGGCCGGTGACTCGAACAAGATCAAACCCGGCGTCGCGCCCCATGAAGGCAGCAACACCACTCACTATTCGATTGTCGATAAATGGGGCAATGCGGTTTCGGTGACCTATACCCTGAACAACTGGTTCGGCGCGGGCGTCATGGCCAGCAAGACCGGCGTGATCCTCAACGACGAAATGGATGACTTCACCGTCAAGGTCGGCGTGCCCAACATGTACGGACTGGTGCAGGGCGAAGCCAACGCCATCGCGCCGGGCAAGACGCCGCTGTCGTCGATGAGCCCGACCATTGTCACCAAGGACGGCAAGGCTGTGATGGTCGTCGGCACGCCGGGCGGCAGCCGCATCATTACCGCCACGCTGCTGACCATGCTCAACGTCATCGACTACGGCATGAACATTCAGGAAGCGGTGGACGCGCCGCGTTTCCACCAGCAATGGCAGCCTGAAGAGACCAACATCGATACCTTCGCGGTCAGCCCTGACACGCTGAAGATTCTCCAGAGCTGGGGTCAAAAGTTCGCAGGTCCGCAGCCGCTCAATCATGTGGCGGCGATTCTGGTGGGCGCGCCTTCGCTGGGTGGCAAACCGGTCGGTAACAACCGCTTCTACGGCGCCAACGACCCGCGTCGCAACACTGGGTTGTCGCTCGGCTATTGAGTCACGCTGCCAGTCACGCCACGGCCCTAAGCTTCAGGGTCGTGGCGTTTTGCGTTCTGAGGTCTGCTCAGTTACGCACCCAGCGCTGCCTGCTCCAGCCGCTCAACGCGTCGACGGCGAATACCAGTATCAGCATGGCCAGAATCACGGTGCTGGCCTGCGCTTCCTGAAACAGGCTGAGGCTGACATACAGCATCTGCCCCAGACCGCCCGCGCCGACAAAACCCAGTACGCTGGCCATGCGAATGTTGTTCTCCCAGCGATACAGCGTATACGCCAGCAGTTGTGGCCAGAGGTTGGGCAGGGTGCCGTAGCTGAACGCCTGCCAGGCGCTGCCGCCCTGCAGACGAATCGCTGCCGCGGGTTGCGGCGCGGTATTTTCCAGCGCCTCGGCAAACAGACGGCCCAGAACGCCGGTGGTGTGCAGCGCCAATGCCAGCGTGCCGGCATTGGGGCCGAGCCCGGCAGCCAGCACCATCAACACGGCCCACACCAGTTCCGGAATGGCGCGCAGCGCATTGAGCAGCAGGCGACTCAGGCTGCGCAGGAACCAGCCGAAGCGTCCGGCAGCGGGCAGGGCCAGGAGCAAACCTGCAATGGCGGCCAGCAAGGTGCCAAGCGCAGACATGGCCAGGGTTTCCAGGGCACCCTGGCCGATTGCCTGCAGATGAGGGCCGCTCAGGTCCGGGCTCATGAAGCGCAACGCGTAACGGCCCATCTGCGTCAGGTTGTCGTGGCTGCCCAGGGTGAACAGGTCGAGGCCGAGGTACACAAACGATGCGACCACGGCCGCAATCATCGTCAGCACCAGCAGCAGATTGCCAGCGCGCTTCATGTGAACTGCCTGCGCAGCAAACGGCTGAGCTGGTCGGCGAGCAGCACCAGCAGCAGGAAGGTCAGCAGCATGCTCGCCACTTCGTCACCGGCGAACATGCGCATCGACAGGTCGATCTGCTGACCGAGTCCGCCTGCGCCGACGAAGCCCATGACCACCGAAGCGCGCACGGCGCACTCCCAGCGGTACACGGTGTAGGAGGTCAGTTCGGCTGCCGCGTTGGGCAGGATGCCGTAAGCCAGTGCGGCCAGGCGACCGCTGCCTGCCTGAAGCAGCGCGTGGGCCGGGCGTTGGTCCACCGATTCGAAAATCTCCGCGTACACCTTGCCGAGCATGCCTGCATAGGTGATGGCGATGGCCAGCACGCCTGCCGTAGGGCCCAGGCCGACCGCGCGCACGAACAGCAGCGCCCAGACGATTTCCGGCACGCTGCGCAGAAAGATCAGTACCCCGCGTGCCGGCCAGCGCAGGCACTGGCCGGGCCAGCCGGGGCGGCCGCCGCGTGAGGCGGCCGACAGCGACAATGCCTGGCTGGCGAGCAGGCTTGCCGGAACGGCCAGCAGCAGCGCAAGGGCTATGCCGGCTGTGGCGATCGCCAGGGTTTGCAGCGTCGCATCCAGCAGCAGCCCGAGGAATTCCGCAGAGTGCGCCACCGGCCAGAACCCGGCGAGAAAGCTGCCCATCGTCCGCGCATTATCGGCTTGCAGCAGTACCAGCGGATTCAGTTCGGCCAGACGAATGCCCGGCCAGAGCAGGGCGACCGCCAGCAACGTCAGCAACAGGCGCGGCGTTGCCGCCGGGTCGCGCTGATCCCGACTCAGCATCGCGGCGTCCAGCGTGTTTCAGCCGCATCCGAAACCGCCTGAGGGCTGAGTTGTTCGTTGGCATACAGCGTGTCGAGATGCTCCCGGCCGACCTCGCTGGCGGCGAGGTCGAAGTGAATGCGCCCGTCGCGCACCCCGATGATTCGCGGAAAATGCGCCAGCGCCAGTTCCACCGCATGCAGGCTGGCGACCAGCGTCACGTTGTGCTCGATGGCGTGCTGACCCAGCAGCGCCAGGGTGTGATCGGCGAGGCGCGGGTCCATCGCCGAAACCGGCTCGTCGGCCAGCAGCAGTTCGGGTTGCTGATACAAGGCGCGGGCAATGCCGACACGTTGCAGCTGTCCGCCGGACAACTGCTGGCAACGTTCGAACAGTTTGTCCGCCAGGTCCAGACGTGCCAGCACCTCACGGGCGCCGCTGATGTCGAGTGGATGCAGCAGGTTCAGCAGGCTTTTGCCCAGCCCCCACTGACCAAGCCTGCCCGCCGACACCGCAGTCACCATCCGCTGGCGCGCCGGCAACGGCGGTGCCTGATGAATCAGCGCAATGCGGCTGCGCAGGCGCTGGCGTCGTGTGCTGGAGAGCTGCCAGGGATCAGTCCCCAGCACCTGCAGTTGCCCGGCACTGGGCGGCAGAGCGCTGGCCAGCAGGTTAAGCAGCGTGGTCTTGCCCGCACCGGACGGCCCGATGATCGCCACCCGCTCGCCGCGATCAATGCTCAGGTCCAGGCCGCGCAACGCCAGTGTGCCGTCGCTGTGGCGCAGCTCGATGGCGGACAGACGCAGGGTCATTTCAGCAGGTCGGCAGCGCGTGCGGCTTCTTCGATGCCTTTGTAGTTCTCTGGCTTGGTTTCGATGAAGCGGCTGGCGGCCTGAAGATCGAGGATCGCCTTCTGCTCCGGGTTGGCCGGGTCGAGGTCGAGGAAAGCCTGTTTGATCTTCGCTGCCAGTGCCGGGTCGAGGCTGCCGCGTACGGTCCAGTTGTAGTCGAAATAAGCCGGTGTGGTCTGGAAGACATGAACCTTGTTGGTGTCGACCTTGCCGCTGGCGACCAGCTTGTCCCAGACGCTGGCGTTGAGCACGCCTGCATCGACCTTGCCCGCCTGAACCCATGCGGCGGTTGCGTCATGCGCGCCGGAATAGGCGACCCGGCTGAAGAACGTTTCCGGCTTGATGTTTTCCTTGAGCATGAAGTAGCGCGGCATCAGGCTGCCGGATGTCGACGACACCGAGCCAAAGGCAAACGTCTTGCCCTTGAGGTCCGCCAGGGTTTTCACGTTCGGATCGGAGGTGATGAATTTGCTGGTGAACCTGGCGTCCTGCTCACGCTGTACCAGTGGCATCGCATTACCGGTCTTGAGGTTGACCTGAACGAAGGTGAAACCGCCCAGCCAGGCCATGTCGAGCCGGTCAGTGGCCAGCGCTTCGACCACTGCCGGATAATCCGCGACCGGAACGAACTCGACCTTCATGCCCAGCCGTTGCTCCAGATAAGCTCCCAGCGGCTTGAACTTGCGCAGCAGTTCGGTGGGCGCTTCGTCGGGAATGGCCGAGACGCGCAGGGTGTCGGCAGCGTGGCTGGTCAGGGCGGAGAAGGACAGGGCAAGGCCGGCGGCGAGCGCCAGGGTACGCTTGAGCATGGGGGTTCTCCGGTTCAATAGCGGAAAAAGGATAGCCTGAAGCCCGCGTGCACGAGCAGGCGGCGCTTCACAGGATTCGGTGATGATGCGCGGGGATTATAAGAGGCATGGCGAGAAAGGCCAGTTCGGCAGATTCATCGCCCGAATGCGCGACCGGCGCACGACGCGGTTTGCGCTGATAAGGGAACAGCCCCTAGACTCCACAGCCTGTTTCCCGGTAACCGAGAGTGTCGCGATGAATGAGCCAATCCGCCTGACCCAGTACAGTCACGGAGCAGGGTGTGGCTGCAAGATTTCCCCCAAGGTGCTGGACGTGATCCTCGCTGGTAGCGGCGCTCAGAACCTTGACCCCAGACTCTGGGTTGGCAATGCCTCGCGTGATGACGCGGCGGTCTATGCGCTGGATGACGAGCGCGGCGTGGTCTCGACCACGGACTTCTTCATGCCCATCGTCGATGACCCGTTCGACTTCGGCCGTATCGCCGCGACCAATGCCATCAGCGACATCTATGCGATGGGCGGCGACCCGCTGATGGCCATCGCCATTCTCGGCTGGCCGGTCAACATCCTGCCGCCAGAGGTCGCACGTGAAGTCATTCGCGGTGGTCGTGCCGTCTGCGACGCTGCCGGTATCCCGCTGGCGGGCGGGCATTCCATCGATGCGCCGGAGCCGATCTTCGGTCTGGCGGTGACCGGCGTGGTGCAGAAAAAGCACATGAAGCGCAACGACACTGCCCTGGCGGGGAGCACCTTGTACCTGACCAAGCCTCTGGGCATCGGCATCCTCACCACGGCCGAGAAAAAATCGAAGTTGCGCGATGAGGACATCGGCCTGGCGCGTGACTGGATGTGTACCCTGAACAAGCCGGGCAGCCGGTTCGGCAAGCTCGACGGGGTGCAGGCAATGACCGATGTCACCGGCTTCGGTCTGCTCGGGCATCTGGTTGAAATGGCTGACGGCGCAGGTCTGACCGCACGTCTGGACTACGCTGCTGTACCGCGTCTGCCCGGCGTCGAGCACTACATTGCCGAGGGCTGTGTGCCGGGCGGCACATTGCGCAATTTTGAAAGTTACGGCGACAGGATCGGCGCACTGAGCGATGCCCAGCGTGATCTGTTGTGTGATCCGCAGACCAGCGGTGGTCTGCTGGTCGCGGTCAGCCCTGAAGGTGAAGCCGAGTTTCTGATCGTGGCCGCCGAACTGGGGCTGCTGCTCACCCCTATCGGCACCCTGCACGAGCGACAGACCCACGCCGTCGAGGTGTTCTGATGGCCGACAACAGCAGCGACTACCGTGCACTGTTTCTCAACGACGTGCCGATGATGGACGCTCGGGCTCCGGTGGAGTTTTCCAAGGGGGCTTTCCCTGGCGTGATCAACCTGCCGCTGATGAATGACATCGAGCGGCAAAAGGTCGGCACCTGCTACAAGCAACACGGTCAGGACGCCGCTATCCAGCTCGGGCATCAATTGGTCTGCGGTCAGGTCAAGGATGAACGCGTCAATGCGTGGATCGAGTTCGCTAAAGCCAATCCGGACGGCTACCTGTACTGCTTTCGCGGCGGGCTGCGCTCGCAGACCGTGCAGCGCTGGCTGAAGGATGCCGGGGTCGACTACCCGCGGGTTCTTGGCGGCTACAAGGCGATGCGCACGTTCCTGCTGGATACCCTGCACGAGGCGGTGAGCGAATGCGCTATTGTCGTGCTCGGCGGGATGACCGGCACGGGCAAGACCGAAGTATTGACGCAACTGCGCAATAGCGTGGACCTGGAAGGCATCGCCAATCACCGCGGCTCCAGCTTCGGCAAGCGTGCCACCGGGCAGCCGGCGCAGATCGACTTCGAGAACCGCCTGGCCATCGACCTGCTCAAGAAGCGCGCAGCCGGTATCGAGCAATTCGTTGTGGAAGATGAAAGCCGTCTGGTTGGCAGTTGCAACGTGCCGCTGGAACTGCACCAGGCGATGCAGGGCTGCCCGATGGTCTGGCTGGAAGACAGCTTCGAGAACCGCGTCGAGCGCATTCTCGAGGACTACGTGATCAACCTCTGCGCAGAGTTCATCACCGTCAAGGGCGAAGAGCAGGGCTTTGGCCTGTTCGCCGAGCGTTTGTTGCAAAGCCTGAACAATATTCACAAACGTCTGGGCGGCGAGCGTCATCAGCGCCTGTCGGACCTGATGCAGGCGGCGCTGGAAGAACAGCAGCGTAGCGGTGCGGTTGACCTGCACCGAGGCTGGATCGAAGGGTTGCTCGGCGAGTATTACGATCCGATGTACGCTTACCAGCGCGAACACAAAGCGGCGCGTATCGAATTCGCAGGTGATCAAACGCAAGTGCTGGCCTATCTGCGCGAGCGCTCTGAGCAACGTTAAGCCTCGACCTCTATCCATCTGGCAAAGGACGCCATGCACTCGATTCTCGACTTCTATCAAACCCTGGGCTGGGGCCTTTCGGCGCTGGTGATCGGCACCTTTCTGCTGGCCGGAACGGTCAAGGGTGTCATCGGTCTGGGCTTGCCCACGGTGGCAATGGGGTTGCTGGGGCTGGCCATGCTGCCGGCGCAGGCTGCGGCGTTGCTGATCATCCCGTCGACATTCACCAACGTCTGGCAACTGGCGACGGGTGGGAGCCTGCGGCCTTTGCTGAAGCGGCTATGGCCGATGCTGAGCATGATTTTCATCGGCACGCTGGCCGGGGCGTTCTGGCTGGGCATGAGTGGCGGTCATTCAATGACCCGCGCGTTGGGTGGCGCGTTGTTTCTCTACGCGTTGAGCGGGTTGTTCCTGCCGACCTTCAGGGTTGCCGCCGCTGCCGAGCGCTGGCTGGGCCCGCTGTGCGGCTTGATTACCGGGGTGATCGCGTCGGCCACCGGGGTGTTCGTGATTCCCGTGGTGCCTTATTTGCAGGCGCTGGGCCTTGAGCGCGACCAACTGGTCCAGGCGCTGGGGTTGTCCTTCACCGTCTCGACGCTTGCGCTGGCGGCGGGGTTGTCGTGGAACGGCGCGCTGGGCGGCGCAGAGCTGGGCGCCTCCACGCTGGCGCTGATTCCGGCCCTGTTGGGCATGCTGCTGGGGCAATGGCTGCGCCAGCGAATCAGCGCAGTGCTGTTCAAGCGTGTGTTCTTTATCGGCATGGGCCTGCTGGGGCTGCATCTGCTGATAAAAGGCTGATCAGTCATGCGCTGTATCGCGGGCATACGCGGCTTGCACTGAGGATTCAGTGTTTTCCGGATTTCATGCAGGAGAGGATGAAGGATTACGCGCTGACTGCCATTTGCCGAGCCCGTCGCTGGACGGGCTTTTGACTGCTGCGAATGTCAGTGCGTGCGGGCGACCGCAAACTCGCTCAGTTCGACCAGTGCGTCGCGGTACTCGCTGGGCGGCAGCGCGTCCAGGCAGGCAATGGCGCGGGCCGCGTAGTCGCGGGCCAGCTGTGCGGTGTAATCGAGGGCACCGGCGCTTTCCACTGCATTGCGGATGCTTTCCAGATCTTCCAGGCCACCTTTCTGGATCGCCTGACGAACCAGCGCGGCCTGTTCCGGGCTGCCTTCACGCATGGTGTAGATCAGCGGCAGGGTCGGCTTGCCTTCGGCGAGGTCGTCACCGACGTTCTTGCCCAGTGTCTCGGCATCGCCACGGTAGTCGAGCAGGTCATCCACCAGCTGGAAGGCCACACCCAGATGGTCGCCGAACGTGCGCAGTGCTTCGCTCTGTTCCTGGGGGGCGTTGCACAGGGCAGCGGCACTGTGCGTCGAGGCTTCGAACAGCATGGCTGTCTTGCCACGAATCACTTCCATGTAGGTTTCTTCGGTGGTGCTGGCGTCACGAATCTTCGAGAGCTGCAACACTTCGCCTTCGGCGATGATGCGGGTTGCCTTGGACAGAATTTTCATGACTTCCATCGAGCCCAGCTCGACCATCATTTCGAACGAGCGCGAATAAAGGAAGTCGCCCACCAATACGCTGGGCGCATTGCCCCAGAGCGCGTTGGCGGTGGAACGACCACGACGCATGCCGGACATGTCGACCACGTCGTCATGCAGCAGGGTCGCGGTGTGCAGGAATTCGATGGTAGCGGCGAGCAGGCGAACATCATCGCCTTCGCGACCCAGTGCCTTGCCACACAGCAGCACCAGCAACGGGCGCAGGCGCTTGCCACCTGCCGACGTGATGTAATCACCGATTTTCGAGACCAGCGGTACGCGCGACGTCAGTTGCTTTTTGATGATAAGGTCAACGGCACTAAAGTCGTCCGCCACCGCGCGGTAGAAGGCTTGGGGTTGCATCAGCGACAGGTGCTCCGGATAGGTTGCGCCGCATGCTAGGTCGCGGGGTAGAGCGTGTCAAGGTATGACGAGCCGCCTCTTGCAACACGCGAATGCCTTGCGTACAATCGCGCACCCTAACTTTCCTGGGCAGCACCTGCCTTACGCAATGCAGACGGGCCGTTCCAGCCCCATGCAGCCATGCCAGCCGATACTCTTCTTATAAAGAGCTGGGTGAGCAGGATTTTCGGAGAAATACCATGTACGCAGTAATTGTTACCGGTGGCAAGCAGTACAAAGTCGCCCCAGGTGAATACCTGAAAATTGAAAAACTGGAAATCGCTACTGGCGAATCCGTCACGTTTGACCGCGTTCTGCTGGTTGGCAATGGCGACGACGTCAATATCGGTGCTCCCGTTGTTGCTGGCGCTACCGTTGTGGCTGAAGTGGTTTCGCAAGGTCGTCACGATAAGGTTCGTATCATCAAGTTCCGTCGTCGTAAGCACCACATGAAGCGTATGGGCCACCGCCAGTGGTACACCGAGATCAAAATTACAGGTATTCAGGCTTAATTCAGCCTAATCCTCAACTGGAGAATTGACTCATGGCTCACAAAAAAGCTGGTGGTAGTACCCGTAACGGGCGCGACTCAGAAGCCAAACGCCTTGGCGTGAAGATGTATGGCGGCCAGGCTATCATCCCTGGCAACATCATCGTGCGTCAGCGCGGCACCCAATTCCACGCTGGCTACGGCGTTGGCATGGGTAAAGATCACACCCTGTTCGCGAAAGTGGAAGGCGTGATCAAGTTTCAGGTCAAGGGCGCCTTCGGTCGCCGCTACGTGAGCATCGTTCCGAAGACTGAAGTCTCCGCAGCGTAATCACGCAGTAGCTTAAGAGCCCTGTCTTGCGACGGGGCTTTTTTGTTTGTAGAGGTAGAGAGGCAGGTGAGTCTCTTGCAAAACTGTTTGTGCGGGCTGTTGTGATGTTGACCCATGGGGTCGCTGGTTTCTGATCGGTATCGCAACGCTCATTTTTGCAAGAGTCTTATGTAATTTATGTGGTTCTGCTCGTCCCTGTGGCGGGAGGCGTGCGTTATGAAATTTGTAGATGAAGTATCCATTCGAGTAAAAGCCGGTGATGGCGGCAACGGTTGCATGAGCTTCCGTCGCGAAAAATTCATTGAAAACGGTGGTCCCAACGGCGGTGATGGTGGTGATGGCGGCTCGATCTTCATGGTCGCCGACGTCAACCTGAACACGCTGGTCGACTACCGTTACACCCGCCACTTCGACGCCGAGCGCGGCTCCAACGGTGGCAGCGCCGACTGCACCGGTCGCAAGGGTGAAGAGCTGGTGCTGCGTGTGCCGGTCGGGACCACCATCATCGACGCCACTACTCAGGAAATCATCGGTGACCTGACCAAGGACGGTCAGCGCCTGATGGTTGCGCAGGGCGGCTGGCACGGTCTGGGTAACACCCGATTCAAGTCCAGTACCAACCGCGCTCCGCGCCAGACCACACCGGGCAAGCCGGGTGATCAGCGTGATCTCAAGCTCGAGCTGAAAGTGCTGGCCGACGTCGGCCTGCTCGGTCTGCCAAATGCCGGTAAGAGCACCTTCATCCGTTCGGTGTCTGCGGCCAAGCCGAAGGTTGCCGACTATCCGTTCACCACGCTGGTGCCGAACCTGGGCGTGGTCAGTGTCGATCGCTGGAAAAGCTTTGTGGTTGCCGACATTCCAGGTCTGATCGAGGGTGCATCCGACGGCGCGGGCCTGGGGATTCGCTTCCTCAAGCACCTGGCGCGTACCCGTCTGTTGCTGCACCTCGTCGATATGGCGCCACTGGATGAAAGCAGTGCTCCGGATGCGGCTGAAGTGATCGTCAACGAGCTGGAGAAATTCAGCCCGTCGCTGGCCGAGCGTGATCGCTGGCTGGTGCTGAACAAGTGCGATCAGATTCTCGAAGAGGAGCAGGAAGCGCGCAAGCAGGAGATCGTCGATCGTCTGGAGTGGACCGGCCCGGTTTACGTGATCTCTGCCATTGCCAAAGAAGGCACCGAGCAACTGACCCGCGACATCATGCGTTACCTTGAAGAGCGCAGCCAGCGTATCGCCGAAGAGCCTGGTTACGCCGAAGAGCTGGCCGAGCTCGATCAGCGCATCGAAGACGAAGCCCGTGCCCAGTTGCAGGCACTGGACGATCAGCGTGCCCTGCGTCGCAGTGGCGTGAAGAGCGTGCATGACATCGGTGACGATGACTGGGATGAAGAAGATGTGGACGATGAAGATGGTCCGGAAATCATTTACGTCCGTGACTGATCGCTTGAAGTAAACTTGAACGCCGCTACGATTGTTAGCGGCGTTTTTGTATCCCGAATTTGAAAATCTCTGGCTAGGGTTGGAAGAAGATGCGCAGCAAAGTGACGGGCGCCCAGCGCTGGGTTGTGAAGATTGGCAGTGCCTTGCTGACGGCGGATGGCAAGGGTCTGGATCGCAACGCCATGGGTGTTTGGGTGGAGCAGATGGTGGCGCTGCACGAGGCGGGTGTCGAGCTGGTACTGGTGTCTTCCGGGGCGGTGGCTGCCGGCATGAGCCGTCTTGGCTGGACGGCCCGACCCAGCGCCATGCATGAGCTTCAGGCTGCTGCGGCGATTGGTCAGATGGGCTTGGTGCAGGCGTGGGAATCGAGCTTCGCCGAGCATGGCCGACATACCGCGCAGATCCTTCTGACTCACGATGACCTGTCGGATCGCAAGCGCTACCTGAATGCCCGTAGCACCCTGCGCACGCTGGTCGAGCTTGGGGTTGTGCCGGTCATCAATGAAAACGACACAGTGGTCACCGACGAAATCCGTTTTGGCGACAACGACACGCTGGCGGCGCTGGTTGCCAATCTGGTCGAAGCTGATCTGCTGGTCATCCTGACCGACCGTGACGGCATGTTCGACGCCGATCCGCGCAACAACCCGGAGGCGCAGCTGATTTACGAAGCGCGTGCCGATGATCCGGCGCTGGATGCAGTGGCCGGTGGTACCGGCGGTGCGCTGGGTCGCGGCGGCATGCAGACCAAGTTGCGTGCAGCGCGACTGGCGGCGCGTTCCGGTGCGCATACCGTCATCGTCGGCGGGCGCATCGAGCGCGTTCTGGCGCGGCTCAAGGGTGGTGAGCGGTTGGGTACGCTGCTGTCCCCGGAGCGCGGCATGCTCGCAGCACGCAAGCAGTGGCTGGCAGGTCATCTGCAGACCCGCGGTACGCTGGTGCTGGATGATGGCGCTGTTGCGGCGCTGGCCAGGGATCAGAAAAGCCTGCTGCCGGTGGGCGTCAAACTGGTCCAGGGCAGCTTCCGGCGCGGCGAGATGGTGGTATGCGTCGCCCAGGACGGTCGCGAGATCGCTCGTGGGCTGAGTAACTACAGTGCCATCGAAGCCCAGAAAATCATTGGTCACTCTTCCGAATCCATCGTGCGCGAGCTGGGCTATATGGCCGAGCCCGAGCTGATTCATCGGGATAACCTGATCCTCGTCTGACTCAAGGCTGCAAAAGGAATCGTTGATGCGCTTCATGAAAGGTTTATTGGCGGCCGCGTTGCTGGTGCCGGTGCTGGTCTCGGCCGAAGAGATCGGTCAGGTGTCGACCGTGTTCAAGATGGTCGGGCCCAACGATCGAATCGTGGTCGAGGCGTTTGATGATCCCAAGGTGGACGGGGTGACTTGCTACCTGTCACGCGCCAAGACGGGCGGTGTGAGGGGTGGTCTGGGATTGGCCGAAGACCGTGCCGAGGCGTCCATCGCCTGTCGCCAGGTCGGGGCGATCCGCTTCAAGGAAACCCTCAAGGACGGCGACGAGGTGTTCAAGGAGCGTACTTCGCTGGTCTTCAAGACCATGCAGGTGGTGCGTTTCTTCGACAAGAAGCGCAATGCACTGGTGTACCTGGTCTACAGCGACCGGGTCATCGAAGGCAGCCCGCAGAATGCCGTGACCGCCATTCCGATTTTGCCATGGACAACCGCGCCAGCGCCTTGATCCTCCTCCATGCTGAGGTCCACGCTGAGGGGAGTTGCCATGTCAGGGCGTTGTGGTGGCGCTCTGCATCGGTTGTTCGCAGTTCTGTGCGGTAAAGAGTGCATCCCGGCTTGGGCTTATGCGTTGTGGCAGTGCGCTACTGCCACTGCTGATGCCCGGTCCATCAGGATGCACTTCTTTTTCGTCTCAAAAAAGCACCCATGCGCATGTCGTCTTACTTCCAGCCTCTTGCCTCTGATTCCGAAGCTCGTGCGGACGGCTGAATCATGTCGTCTGGCAAATAACATCGGCCTTGCGGCCGCGGATTGAAAAAACGGCCTACCTGTTATTTCTGTCAGTAGACGGGTTGATGAACGAAGTGGTTTGATGTGGCCAGTTCGTAATAGCCGGCTGGTGGGGGTAAGCACGCTATTACTTAATGATCACGCTGAATAAAATTTACTCATTGGAGGCTTCGGCGTATCAAGAGGGTAGGCACTCATGAGAATGATCTCATTGCAGTACTTGCGTGGATTCGCTGCATTACTTGTTGTCGTTGGGCATAATTCGTTTTTTTTGGGCGGCGACTGGATAGATCATATACCTGCCTTGCTGGGCGTGGATATTTTTTTTATTGTGAGTGGTTTCATTATGACGTTGATCACTTATCAGTCCCCTGAAAGGCCGATATCATTTGTGATCAGGCGCCTCTTTCGTATATGGCCGGCTTTTTTTGTGGTGTGGCTGCTTTCCTACCTGTTTGTTTACCCTGAAAAACCCCTCGATCAGATGATATGCAGTCTCTATTTTTGTCTGCAGGACTATAGTCTCGTGGCGCCGTCGTTTGGATTCAGCGCGCTCGGACCGCCCTGGACCCTCACCTATGAGGTTGTGTTCTACCTTGTATTCACTATTTCAATGAGTATCAGCTATCGCTACCGCAGCTACGTCTGCGCGCTGGTTTTTCTGGTGTCTTCGGTAGGATTTCAGCTGTATTACAATGGTCATTTTGATTTTTCATCACAGGCCTCGCCCGATATTGTTGTGGTGCACGTATGGCAGGCCTGGATTAAGATTATTAGCAATACCATCACTTTCGAATTCATCGCCGGCATGATGCTGGCTGAGTTAATGCTCGCGAACAGGTTGCCCGACCTGTCGCTGTCGGGGCGAAGGCTTATGCAGTTGGCTCTTCTGTTGGCGATAATAAGTGCCTGCCTTTTGGGGTGGCAAGACTTCGGTCTCCGTGGCGGTTTTTGGCTGGCATTAATTATTGTGTCGTCGGTTGTGATGCTCGGTTATCGCGCTGAAGTGAAGGGTAACAGGCTATTGATTTTTCTCGGTGATATTTCCTATTCGCTTTATCTTGTTCATTATTCCCTGATGATGTTCCTGATTAAAATCATTCCTGGCAATGCACCGATGGTTGAAAAGGCAGGGGTGTTCATTCTGTCGATCGCTGCAAGCATCGTGTTGGCGTTTTTCATGTTTGAGTGGGTTGAAAAGCCCTTCATCAGGGTGGGTAAAAAAGTTGCCAGTGTTTTATCTGCTGGGCAGAAATGACCGATGCGCTAAAACTCAGGCAGTGGGTATGTTTATTGTAGTGAGCTCAGAAGGCGGGATTTGAGCAACCTTGTGTCCGCTGTCGGTGCAACTGTTACGGTCTGCCCATCGGCACATGAGTGCTCTGCGCAGTCTTGCTCAAAGCATTGAAGCCGTTGTCGCCATACCCTACCCGCTGTTTGGCGGGCCAGTCGGCTTGACCGGCAATGATCTGTGAGATGCCTGGGCCGAGGCGGCTTTCAAGCAGGCAATAAAAAACCGACCCTGAGGTCGGTTTTTTAACCAGCGTGTCGCTTAGGCTGCAGCAGCAAGGCTCAGAGCCTTGATGTGACCGTTCAGACGACCTTTGTGGCGAGCAGCCTTGTTCTTGTGGATGATGCCTTTATCGGCCATACGGTCGATAACAGGAACAGCCAGAACATAAGCGGCTTGCGCTTTTTCTGCGTCTTTTGCGTCAATGGCTTTCACTACATTCTTGATGTAGGTACGAACCATGGAACGCAGGCTGGCGTTGTGGCTGCGACGCTTCTCAGCCTGTTTTGCACGTTTTTTGGCGGAAGGTGTGTTGGCCACCGTCGAGCTCCTCGAAAGACTTTGTGAAATAGCAAACAAAATAGGCCGCGAATCATGCCGATGAGTTGAAGTCTTGTCAAGGGCAGTTAAGGTGTTCCGCTGAGTGGTTGCTACATTTGACTGGAGGATTTATTTCCGGCCTGTGACCTGTAAACTCGCGGCCTTTGCTTCGGGCGTTTTTGCGGCGCGAAGTATCGCATAAATGGCTGGCTTAATCGCCCATCCTTTGCCAAGGCGCACAACTCTTTCAATGAATCTACTCAAGTCACTCGCCGCCGTCAGCTCTATCACCATGGTTTCCAGGGTTCTGGGCTTTGTCCGCGACACCATCATCGCGCGCACTTTCGGTGCCGGAATGGCCACGGATGCGTTCTTCATCGCCTTCAAGCTGCCCAATCTGCTGCGCCGTATTTTCGCCGAGGGTGCCTTTTCCCAGGCATTCGTGCCGATCCTGGCCGAGTACAAGAGCCAGCAGGGGGAGGAGGCGACGCGTACCTTCATTTCGTATGTCACCGGGCTGCTGACCCTTGCGCTGGCGCTGGTGACACTGCTCGGAGTGATATTTGCGCCCTGGGTGATCTGGGCCACCGCGCCCGGCTTTGTCGACACCCCGGAGAAGTTCGCCCTCACCTCGGACCTGCTGCGGGTGACCTTTCCTTATATATTGCTGATCTCCCTGTCCTCGATGGCCGGGGCGATCCTCAATACCTGGAACCGTTTCTCGGTGCCGGCGTTCGTGCCTACGCTGCTCAACGTCAGCATGATTTTCTTCGCGCTGTTCCTGACGCCGTATTTCGATCCGCCGGTCATGGCGCTGGGCTGGGCGGTTCTGGTGGGCGGCCTGCTGCAGCTGCTTTACCAACTGCCGCACCTGAAAAAGATCGGCATGCTGGTGCTGCCGCGCCTGAATCTGCGCGACACCGGGGTCTGGCGGGTAATGAAGCAGATGCTGCCCGCCATCCTTGGCGTCTCTGTCAGTCAGATTTCTCTGATCATCAACACGATCTTTGCCTCGTTTCTCGTCGCTGGCTCGGTGTCATGGATGTACTACGCCGACCGCTTGATGGAGCTGCCCTCCGGTGTGCTGGGTGTGGCGCTGGGTACGATTCTGCTGCCGATACTGTCCAAAACCTATGCGCAACGGGATCGCCAGGAATATTCGCGAATTCTCGACTGGGGCCTGCGGCTGTGTTTTGTGCTGGTCCTGCCTTGCACCCTGGCGCTCGGGCTGCTCGCCGAACCATTGACCGTTTCGTTGTTTCAGTATGGTAAATTCGACGCGCTCGACGCGGCCATGACCCAGCGTGCGCTGGTCGCCTATTCGGTCGGTTTGCTGGGGATCATCCTGATCAAGGTGCTGGCCCCCGGTTTTTATGCTCAACAAAATATCCGCACCCCGGTGAAAATCGCGATCTTCACCCTCATAGTGACTCAACTGCTCAACCTGGCCTTCATCGTGCCTTTGCAGCATGCCGGTCTGGCGCTGGCGATCAGTGTGGGGGCGTGCATCAATGCCGGGTTGCTGTTCTGGCAGTTGCGCAAGCAGGATCTGTTTCAGCCGCAGCCAGGCTGGACGAAGTTCCTGTTCAAGCTGGTGATTGCCGTCGCGGTGATGTCGGCGGTGCTGCTGGGGCTTATGCATGTCATGCCGGCGTGGGACGAAGGTCACATGCTGGAGCGTTTTCTGCGTCTGGGTGCGCTGGTTGCAGCCGGCGTCGTGACCTATTTCGCCATGCTTCTTTTATTAGGCTTCCGCCTCCGGGATTTCGCCCGCAAAGCCATTATGTAGGGCGCGTTGCAGGGGTTGACCTTCGGTTTTTGTCGCCACACGCCGAGAACCTTCATCCGGTCTTGGTGTGTTGCCTGTCGTCCACGGCCGTGTGTGGTTATAATCGGCCACTTTATGAGCAAGAAGTGCGTTATGCAGCTGGTTAGAGGCCTTCACAACCTGCGCCCCGAACATCGGGGCTGCGTCGCCACGATTGGCAATTTCGACGGCGTTCATCGCGGCCACCAGGCTATCCTGGCGCGTCTGCGCGAGCGTGCCGTCGAATTGGGTGTGCCCAGTTGTGTGGTGATCTTCGAGCCGCAGCCACGTGAGTTCTTTGCGCCCGAGACGGCGCCGGCGCGTCTGGCCCGTCTGCGTGACAAGCTCGAGCTGCTGAGTGCCGAAGGCGTTGACCGGGTACTGTGCCTGTCCTTCAATCAGCGTCTGTGCAAGCTCAGCGCGGCAAGTTTTGTCGAGACCGTGCTGATCGACGGCCTCGGTGTCCAGCACCTCGAAGTGGGCGACGATTTTCGTTTCGGCTTCGACCGGGTCGGTGACTTCGACTTCCTGCAACAGGCCGGTACGACGTATGGTTTTACCGTAGAAGCGGCGCAGACCGTTGAAATAGATGGCATCCGGGTCAGCAGCACCAAGGTGCGCAAGGCTCTGGCTGCGTCGGACTTTGCCCTGGCCGAGCGCATGCTCGGTCGTCCGTTCCAGATAGCCGGGCGGGTATTGCACGGCCAGAAGCTGGCGCGCCAGCTGGGTACGCCCACCGCCAACGTACAACTCAAGCGTCGTCGTGTACCGCTGAGCGGGGTCTATCTGGTCAGCACGGACATCGATGGCAAAACCTGGCCGGGGGTCGCCAACATCGGTGTGCGCCCGACGGTCACCGGTGATGGCAGTGCCCACCTTGAAGTGCATCTTCTGGATTTTGCCGGCGATCTTTATGACCGGCGTTTGACGGTGGCTTTCCACCACAAGCTGCGTGATGAGCAGCGTTTCGCCTCACTGGAGGCGCTCAAGACGGCGATCAATGCGGACGTCGCCGCCGCCCGTGCCCATTGGCATGGCTAACCGCTAAACAAGAGCCTGAAATGACTGACTATAAAGCCACGCTAAACCTTCCGGACACCGCCTTCCCTATGAAGGCCGGCCTGCCCCAGCGCGAGCCGCAAACTCTGCAGCGCTGGGACAGCATTGGCCTGTACCAGAAGCTGCGCGAGATTGGCAAGGATCGTCCCAAGTTCGTTCTGCACGACGGTCCTCCGTACGCCAACGGCAATATTCACATCGGTCATGCGGTCAACAAGATTCTCAAGGACATGATCCTGCGTTCCAAGACCCTGGCGGGCTTCGATGCCCCGTATGTGCCGGGCTGGGACTGCCATGGTCTGCCGATCGAACACAAGGTCGAAGTGACCCACGGCAAGAACCTCTCTGCCGACCGTACGCGTGAGCTGTGCCGCGCCTATGCGTCCGAGCAGATCGAAGGCCAGAAGTCCGAATTCATCCGTCTCGGCGTGCTGGGCGACTGGAGCAATCCGTACCTGACCATGAACTTTGCCAACGAAGCCGGGGAAATCCGCGCGCTGGCCGAGATGGTCAAGGGCGGTTTCGTCTTCAAGGGCCTCAAGCCGGTCAACTGGTGTTTCGATTGCGGTTCGGCACTGGCTGAAGCCGAAGTCGAGTATCAGGACAAGAAGTCCTCGACCATCGACGTCGCGTTCCCGATCGCCGACGAAGCGAAACTGGCAGCTGCGTTCGGCGTGCCGTCGCTGGGCAAGCCTGCGTCCATCGTGATCTGGACCACCACACCGTGGACCATCCCCGCCAACCAGGCACTGAACGTCCACCCGGAATTCGAATACGCGCTGGTCGATGTCGGCGACAAGCTGCTGGTACTGGCCGCCGAACTGGTCGAAAGCTGTCTGGCCCGTTACAAGCTGGAAGGCACCGTCATCGCGACCATTACCGGTCAGGCGCTTGAGCTGATCAACTTCCGCCATCCGTTCTACGACCGCCTGTCGCCCGTCTATCTGGCTGACTACGTCGAGCTGGGTGCGGGCACGGGTATCGTTCACTGCTCGCCTGCCTATGGCGTAGACGACTTCACTATCTGCAAACAGTATGGCCTGAGCAACGACGACATCATCAGCCCGGTGCAGAGCAACGGTGTGTATGTCGAGTCGCTGGAGTTCTTCGGTGGCCAGTTCATCTTCAAGGCCAACCAGAACATCATCGACAAGCTGGTCGAAGTCGGCAGCCTGATGGACACCGAAACCATCAGCCACAGCTACATGCACTGCTGGCGCCACAAGTCGCCCTTGATCTACCGCGCCACCGCGCAGTGGTTCGTCGGCATGGACAAGCAGCCTGAAAGCGGCGAGACCCTGCGCAAGCGTGCGGTCAAGGCCATCGAAGACACTGAATTCGTTCCGGCATGGGGGCAGGCGCGCCTGCACTCGATGATCGCCAACCGTCCTGACTGGTGCATCTCGCGTCAGCGCAACTGGGGCGTGCCGATTCCGTTCTTCCTGCACAAGGAAAGCGGCGACCTGCACCCACGTACCGTCGAGCTGATGGAAGAAGTGGCGCAGCGTGTCGAGAAAGAAGGCATCGAGGCCTGGTTCAAGCTCGACGCCAGCGAGTTGCTCGGTGAAGAGGCCGGCAAGTACGACAAGATCTCCGACACCCTGGACGTCTGGTTCGACTCGGGCACCACGCACTGGCATGTGCTGCGCGGTTCGCACCCGATGGGCCACGAAAGCGGTCCGCGTGCCGACCTGTACCTGGAAGGCTCGGACCAGCATCGCGGCTGGTTCCACTCCTCACTGCTGACCGGCTGCATGCTGGACGATCACGCACCGTATCGCGAGCTGCTGACCCACGGGTTCGTGGTCGACGAGAACGGCCGCAAGATGTCCAAATCGCTGAACAACGTGGTAGCGCCACAGAAGGTCAACGATTCGCTGGGTGCCGACATCATGCGTCTGTGGGTATCGGCGACCGATTATTCCGGCGAGATGGCGGTTTCCGACCAGATCCTGCAGCGCAGCGCTGACGCTTATCGTCGTATCCGCAACACTGCACGCTTCCTGCTCTCCAACCTGACGGGCTTCAACCCGGCGACCGACATCCTGCCTGCCGAGGAAATGCTCGCGCTGGACCGTTGGGCCGTGGATCGCACGCTGCTGCTGCAACGCGAGCTGCAAGAGCATTACGGCGAATACCGCTTCTGGAACGTGTACTCGAAGATCCACAACTTCTGCGTGCAGGAGCTGGGTGGTTTCTACCTCGACATCATCAAGGATCGTCAGTACACCACGGCGGCCAACAGCACTGCGCGTCGTTCCTGCCAGACGGCACTGTTCCACATCTCCGAAGCGCTGGTGCGCTGGATCGCGCCGATCCTGGCGTTCACCGCCGACGAGCTGTGGCAGTTCCTGCCCGGCGAGCGCAACGAATCGGTGATGCTCAACACCTGGTACGAAGGCCTGACCGAAATGCCGGCCGACTTCGACATGGACCGCGCCTACTGGGAGCGGATCATGGCGGTGAAGACCTCGGTCAACAAGGAAATGGAAAACCTGCGCGCTGCCAAGGCCATTGGCGGCAACCTGCAGGCTGAAGTGACCCTGTATGCCGAGGAGTCGCTGGTGGCTGACCTGTCGAAGCTGAGCAACGAGCTGCGCTTCGTGCTGATCACCTCGACAGCCAGTGTGGCGCCGCTCGCGTCCGCGCCAGCCGATGCCGTGGTCACCGAAGTCGCCGGGCTGAAACTGAAAGTGCTCAAGTCCAGTCATGCCAAGTGCGCCCGTTGCTGGCATCACCGCGAGGATGTGGGGGTCAACCCCGAGCATCCGGAAATCTGCGGTCGTTGCGTAGACAACATCAGCGGTGCAGGCGAGGTCCGTCACTATGCCTAACGCCTCGTTTGGCCGTCTGGCCTGGCTGTGGTTGAGCGTGCTGGTTCTGGTCATTGACCAGGCCAGCAAGTATTACTTCGAGAACGCGTTGAGCCTGTATCAGCAGATCATCGTGATTCCCGACCTGTTCAGCTGGACCCTGGCCTACAACACCGGTGCCGCCTTCAGTTTTCTGGCCGACGGTGCCGGCTGGCAGCGCTGGCTGTTCGCCCTGATCGCGGTGGTGGTCAGCGCCGTGCTGGTCGTCTGGCTCAAACGCCTGGGTCGTGACGACACGTGGCTGGCCGTTGCACTGGCGCTGGTACTGGGCGGCGCACTGGGCAACCTCTACGACCGTATCGTGCTGGGCCACGTGATCGACTTCATCCTGGTTCACTGGCAGAACCGCTGGTACTTCCCTGCATTCAACGTCGCGGACAGTGCGATCAGCGTCGGCGCAGTCATGCTGGCGCTGGACATGTTCAAGAGCAAGAAAACCGGAGAGACCGTCAATGACTGAGCAATCTTCGACTCAAGGCTCGTCTGACGAGCTGCGCATCGGTCAGAACACGCAGGTCACTCTGCACTTCGCCCTGCGTCTGGAAAACGGCGATACCGTCGACAGCACCTTCGAAAAGGCCCCGGCCACGTTCAAGGTCGGTGACGGCAACCTGCTGCCCGGCTTCGAAATGGCGATTTTCGGTTTCAAGGCGGGCGATAAAAAGACCGTCGAGATTCTGCCGGAGAACGCCTTTGGTCAGCCCAACCCACAAAACGTGCAGATCATGCCACGCTCGCAGTTCGTGGGCATGGAACTGTCCGAAGGGTTGCTGGTGATCTTCAACGACGCCGCCAATACCGAGTTGCCCGGCGTGGTGAAAGCGTTCGATGACGAGCAGGTCACCATCGACTTCAATCACCCGCTGGCAGGCAAGACTCTGAGCTTTGAAGTGGAAATCTTCGAAGTGAAGGCGATTCTGGCTTCCTGACCTTCGCCGTCAAGCCCGGCTCAGGCCGGGCTACCCCGTACCAACCATGAGGCACCGCATGCAAATCAAACTCGCCAACCCCCGCGGCTTTTGTGCCGGAGTGGACCGCGCGATCGAAATCGTCAATCGCGCTCTGGAAGTGTTTGGTCCGCCGATTTATGTGCGCCATGAAGTAGTTCACAACAAATTTGTCGTCGAAGACCTGCGCTCTCGCGGTGCGATCTTCGTTGAAGAGCTGGATCAGGTGCCGGATGACGTCATCGTTATCTTCAGTGCCCACGGTGTCTCCCAGGCTGTGCGTACCGAGGCGGCAGGCCGTGGCTTGAAAGTCTTCGATGCTACCTGTCCGCTGGTGACCAAGGTGCACATCGAGGTTGCCCGTTACAGCCGTGACGGCCGCGAGTGCATCCTGATCGGCCACGCCGGTCACCCGGAAGTCGAAGGCACCATGGGCCAGTACGACGCCGCCAACGGCGGTGCGATCTATCTGGTCGAGGACGAAGAGGATGTTGCCAGCCTGCAGGTGCGCAACCCTGAAGCCCTGGCTTTCGTGACCCAGACTACCTTGTCCATGGATGACACCAGCCGGGTGATCGATGCCTTGCGCACGCGCTTCCCGGCCATTGGCGGGCCGCGCAAGGATGACATCTGCTACGCCACGCAAAACCGTCAGGACGCGGTCAAGCAACTGGCCGACGAATGCGATGTGGTGTTGGTGGTGGGCAGCCCGAACAGCTCCAACTCCAATCGCCTGCGCGAGCTGGCCGAGCGCATGGCGACTCCGGCGTACCTCATCGACGGCGCCGAAGACATGCAACGGGGCTGGTTCGACGGGGTAGAGCGTATCGGCATCACTGCGGGCGCTTCGGCCCCCGAAGTGCTGGTGCGCGGCGTGATCCAGCAATTGCAGGCCTGGGGCGCCACTGGTGCGGATGAGCTTGCCGGCCGCGAGGAGAACATCACCTTCTCGATGCCCAAGGAATTGCGCGTCAAGTCGCTGCTCTGAGGCTATTCAGCCACACAGTGCTGCATCGATTTTCGTGTCCTCGACCCTCACGCGCCCGGCCGGTGCGACTATCACCCGATAGTTGCTCACCGGCTGATCTGCGGCACATACGTGCAACGTCCTGGCGGTCCTGCGCCGCAACGTCCCCAGACCGTTGAAACTGATTTCCTCTACACGCTTGCGGTTATCGACCACTCGCGCCGTGCTGCTATTGGCGCGTTCTATCAGCACCGGATCGTTTTCGTCGGGACCTTTGCCATCCGCGTCGAGTATGATCCGCCAGCCGTTGCTCCAGTCGTTCTCGATGGCATGAAGCGTAACGATCTGATTGCGTGTGACTGCGGCCGCTCTCGCCGAGCGAATGCCGCTGGCCAGCTCCCGGGCGGTTGCAAGCCCGCGGCTGGAATCGATGAGTTCCTTGAAAGACGGTGTTGCGACGTTGGCCAAAATGGCCACCAGTGCAACGACGATCAATAATTCGATCAGTGTGAATCCTGCATGCTTCATATGCTTTCCTCCCTGGAAACCGCCGTTTCAGCACCCTGCGGGCGTTCGTCGTGGCAAAACAACCGTACGTCCCGCTATGGATTTTCCAGCGGCGTTGCTGCCTTATAGTCGTAACGTCTAGGAGACACTCAATGCGTCATATAGCCAAGGGATTCAGCCTCATCGAATTGTTAGTCACTGTGTCCCTGGTGGGCATCCTGGCGGCTATCGCTATCCCGAATTTCACCAGCTCCATCCAGAGCAACAAGGCCGATACCGAGCTCAGCGATTTGCAGCGGGCGCTCAACTATGCGCGACTCGAGGCGATAAACAGGGGAGTGGCAGTGCGTATTGCGCCGACCAGCGGTACGGCGTGGACCAGCGAATTGCAGGTGTATCTGGTTTCCGATACTCAGACGACGCCTACGGCGCTGCGAAAAGTGGCGGCCATGAGCAGCGGTGCCACGCTGGTGGCCGATAACAATGCCACGGCAATTGATTTCAACAACCTGGGCGCGCTCATTGCCCCGGCTGCGGCGGTGACCATGACCTACACCCGAGGCACCATTAGCAAAACCATAAAGGTCTGTCTGACCGGTCGGATCACCCTGGGTGGAGGCTGCTGATGGCCGGTGAAACCCGACATCGCCAGATCGGTATGACTTTGATCGAGGTGCTGGTCTCGGTATTGATTCTGGCCATCGGCCTGCTGGGCGCGGCGGCCATTCAGCTCAACGCGCTCAAGTACACCGACAGCGCGACCATGAGCAGTCAGGCCAGCTTCATTGCTTACGACATGATGGATCGTATCCGCGCCAATGTTGATGGTAATGCCAGTGCCAACGGGTCGACCAACGTGCTGGCGACTTATGCGTTGGCGAATCTGGATGCGGCGCCAGCGGCCAATCCGAACGATGCCAGAGCGCAGGATCTGTCTGATTTCAGAAGCAACATCATCAACTTTGCAGGCTCGAGCGGTACCGGCAGCATTGATATCACCGGGGCTCCGGAGGTGACCATTAACGTCGGCTGGAGCGACACAAGGGCTGCGGGATCGAGCAATCAGGCAACCGGAAACACGACCGGCAGCCCGACCAACCGGAATTTTACGCTGACCTCGCGGATCGGGGTCAACCCATGAGAAAGCTGTCCAGAGGCTTCGGCCTGGTCGAAATCATGGTGGCGCTGGTCCTGGGGCTGGTGGTCAGCCTGGGTATCGTGCAGATATTCACGGCGGCCAGAGGCACCTACCAGAGCCAGAATGCCGCAGCGCGGATGCAGGAGGATGCGCGTTTCCTGCTGAGCAAACTGATTCAGGAAATCAGGATGACCGGCATGTATGGCTGCCTGAGCTTCAAAAACTACACGCCTGTATCTCCTGCTATCCCGTGGCCGATCGCACTGGATACTCCAATTCTCTGGGATAATCCGAGCAGGACGCTGACGCTGGTGACTGCCGACGTAGGGACCACAGGCAGTACGCCCACCTGGACCATCGTTTCAGACTGTCAGTCCAAGACGCAGCTTTACGCCAGTACTCGTGCGCCGGCTACGGGGGAGACGGCCTTTCCGTTGCGGCAGTTGGTCTACACGCTCAGCGGAACAGACTTGACCATAAAATATGGCACGGACGGCACTCCGCAGCCGCTGTTGCAGAACGTCGCGGACTTCAGTGTTTCTTTCGGCATGACGGGTAACCCGATGTCCTATACCACGGCTGTTACCAAGGCCAACGCCGACGCTGTGCGCAGTGTGCGTATCAGCCTGACGCTGCAGGATGGGCAGAACGGCATCGTAAAGTCTCAAAAGTACAATGTTGTCGCTTACTTGCGTAATCGCTTTTGAACGGGCCGGGCATGAACAGGATCGTGCGATTCAAATCGATACAGGCTTTCCCTGCACGGCAGGGCGGTATGGTGTTGCTGGTCAGTCTGGTGTTTCTGCTGCTGCTCACTCTGCTGGGTATCTCTTCCATGCAGAACGCCACGCTGCAGGAAAAGATGGCGGGCAGCGTCACCCTGCGCAATCAATCCTTCCAGAAGGCCGAAGCGGCATTAAGGTTGGGAGAGTCTTCGATCAAGATGACGGGCTTTACCATGGCCAAGTGTACAACTGCATCTTGTGCACCGCCTGCGGAATCCACTTCTTTGACGACGGCTGGGGTAGGCGCATCCGGGGTTAATTGGATCGCTGCGGCAGGCGGTTTCTACGGTATACAGAATCTGGGGACCACTGCAACACCTGTGAATCGGCCACCGATCTGTACCGGAACAGTAACGCTCTATCGCGTGACATCAGTCGCTATTCAAGGCACGTCGCGCACGGTGCTGGAGAGTATTTATGCCAATTGCTGAGAAACTCCGTCGCAGCCTGAAGTATCTCGGCGGTGCGCTTTTGGCTTTTTATGCCCTTACGCCCGTGTATGCGTTTACGCCAGCACAAGTACCTTTGCTCAGTGCGTCGGCCGTGCCGCCTAACCTGATGCTGCTGGTGGATAACTCCGGGAGTATGTACAACATCATCTGGGCAGCCGGCTTTGATCCGACGGTGACCAATCGTCCGTCGATTATCTATGCGCAGCCAGGGTCATGCGGTTTTCTTAACTGCAGAGGCGTTTCCATTCAGGGCGACGATACGCTTTCGCTGGACTCTGCCGGGCCCTACACGTGCAGAAGCGATTACACCTACGTTGCGCGTGACAACGTGGGTTACTGCCTGAAGTTGCCCGATCCGGCCGGTAACGAGAGCACCACTCGCTACACTGCAGATTACCTTTCTTATCTGGTTGACTTGACGCGGGCCGCCAACACTACTACCAAAGACTTCACCGTCAACAACATCATTCCCAACGATTACCGTATCAACGTCGCGCGCAACGTTTCATTGAAGCTGGTTGAAAACAACAAATCCCTGAGAATCGGTCTGGCCGGGTTCAACCCGCCGACCAACGCTGACCCCGGGCGTGGAGGGAAGATTTCCAGACCTGTTGCAGACCTGTCCCCTGTTGCCAGTAACCCTTACAACAACGGCGGTGTCAGCCAGCGTGATGCAAACGACAATGTTACCGCCCTCAATACGGCCATCAATGCACTGCGAGGCGACTCCAATACGCCGTTGGCTGAAACGTACTATGAGATAACCCGCTACTTTCGGGGCATGACTCCGTTTTACGGCTATAACGGTGCACCGGAAACCTACACCAGCCCAATACAGTACCGCTGCCAGAAAAACTTTGGCGTGGTGATTACTGACGGCTTGCCGACGTACGATCGAACGTTCCCGAGCAACGATCCGGAGGATGTACTCAATACCTCCCGCTCGCTGCCCAATTGGGACTTGAATGCGGCCAATGACGGGGCCAATCTTAATGGTGATGGTGAGGGCGATACGCTTTATCTGGACGACCTCGCCAAGTTCGCCTATGACATCGACATGCGAAGAGCGAGCAGTACACCTGCCACTGACCTGACCAAGAAAAGTTGGGATACAGACGGCTTCTCTCAACAGAACATGACTACCTACACCATTGGTTTCACAGCCGCCAACCAGATGCTGATAGACGCTGCCGACAATAATCACGGGCACGGCAAGTATTTCCAGACCAATGACAGTGCCGGTTTGAACAACGCCTTGAACCTCGCATTGAGCGATATCTATGCCAAGGCCGGTTCGGGCGGCGGTGGCGTGGCAAACTCGTCCACCCTTCAGGCGGGCAGCCGCTTCTATCAGACGCTTTATGACCCGACGGACTGGCATGGCACGATCAAGGCTTACAATCTGGACGCTACGACAGGAGCGCTGAGCGCCCCTGTCTGGACCACTGATACCACGATCACCAGCAGCACCAAGGCGCCTGTTTTCGAGTCATGGAGCACAGCGGCGACACCGACGAAAATCACCCTGGATTTTCTGAATTTCACGCAGGCGCAACGCGATGCCTTTACCGCTACGCTGCCCACCGGAGTGACCGGCGCGGAGGTTATTGCCTGGGCCAAAGGCACGGCCAATGCCAAGCTTCGTACTCGTGCCACACTCTTGGGCGATATCGTCAATTCATCATTGGGGGCCGGGCTGCCGACAGAGAAGACGGCGTCTGATTTGCTCGGCGACACCACTTACACGACGTACCTTTCTGCCAAGTCCAGCAACATGAGTTCCAGTCTGCTGGCCAACGCCAACGATGGCTTCTTCAACGTGATCGACGCCAGCTCCGGTGCGCGTAAATACGCGTATATGCCGTCTACGTCTCTGAGTTCATTGGCGACCATTTCATCCTCTTCCTACGGTTCCGGCGTTCACCGTTTTACGGTGGATGGTCAGATTGCAGTCTTCGATACGCAGGCATCCGCAGGGAGTGTATGGCGCACGGTGGCGTATTCCGGGCTGGGCGCTGGCGGCAAGGCTTTTTTTGCGATCAAGCTTTTCGAAGGTTCGGCAGACAGCATCGGGGCATTGTGGGAGGTCAAGGCTCCCGACACTTCAGACACCAACAACAAGTTCAACAACCTTGGATACACCTACTCCAAGCCGGATGTAGCGCGTATGGCCGATGGCACCGGGATCGTTGTCGTTGGCAATGGTTATGGCAGTTTTACCGGGAGGGCGTCCCTGTATGTACTCAACGCCAACACCGGACAGTTCATTGCCGAAATTCCGACTCCGGTCATTGGCAGCGAAACGGATAACGGGTTGTCTTCGGTGAAACTTCGGGTCAATTCGCAGAATGTCGTTCAAGCAGCCTATGCGGGCGATCTCAAGGGCCGCCTATGGAAGTTCGACATGAGCGGGGCCGCAGCATCCAGCTGGAAAGTCGCTTTCAATGGCTCACCCCTGTTCACTGCACCTCAAGGGGCCAGTCAGTCGATTACCGTTCAGCCCTTGTTGCTGGACCATCCACTCAACGGCAAGATCGTGTATTTCGGCACCGGGAAATTCAGCGAAACCGCGGACAAGCAGACCAGCTCGTTGCAGGATTTCTATGCCATCTGGGATGGCGACAACGGTTCAGGCAACATCGTTGAGGCCAATCTGCAGCCTCAGGCCATTAACGGGACGGTAGTCGGAAGTGGCAATACGTATTACACCACGACTTCCAATGATGTGGATTGGGGCACCAAGAAAGGCTGGTACCTGCCGTTGGCAACCACGGCCCCTTATGTCGGCGAGCGGATTATCTATCCGGCACAAACCTCTCGCGGTCGTATCATCTTCACCACGGCAGCCGTCAACTCTACCGACCCCTGCGAAAGCACCGGGACCGGGCGCTTGTTCGAGCTGAACGCCGCGACTGGCAGCATGCTTAATTACCAGGTACTGGACACCAATAATGACGGCGATATCAACTCTTCGGATTTGATCATTGGCGGTCTCGGTATCGGTACTGGTATCCCGGTAGTGGCTTCTATCGTTGCCGGTACCAATGGGGCCAACGATAACAAGTACGTGATTGACTCCAGCGGCGGCACGCCCACCAAGATTAATGAGAAGGGCGGCAGTGCGAACGTCTTCCAACGCATCATGTGGCGACAAATCCAATAGGGAAACTAGACATGCGAGCGACATCCAGGGGCTTTACGTTGATCGAACTCATGATCGTCGTGGCGATTGTCGGTATTCTGGCGGCCATCGCGTACCCCAGTTACACCGAGTACGTGAAGCGCACCCAGCGGTCGGCGATTGCTAGCCTGCTGTCCGAGCAAACCCAGGCGCTGGAGCGGTTTTATTCGCAGAAGGGAAATTACTCGGATTACAAAGGCGTATCTGGTGGTAATACGTACTACAAGATAACGCCGACCCTAACTGCCACCGACTTCACCCTGACAGCTGACCCTATCGGAGGCACGCTGATGGCTGGCGACAAGTGTGGCAGTTTCGTGATCACTAACACCGGGGCGCGTACCAACACGGGCGCAACCAGCGGTGTCACTGTCAAAGACTGCTGGGGCCGCTAAACCGTTTTTCTTGTCATGAGACCAAGATGTCCAAGCAAAAAATAGTCATTGTCGGCGGTGGCGTCATAGGTCTGTTGACCGCCTTCAATCTGGCGTCCGAGCAGGTCAGCGTGGTGCTGCTGGATCGTTTGGGCGTTGGCCAGGAATCCTCCTGGGCGGGCGGCGGGATTGTTTCGCCGCTTTACCCGTGGCGCTACAGCCCTGCGGTCACCGCGCTGGCGCATTGGTCGCAGGACTTCTACCCGCACCTCGCCGAGCGTTTGCTCGCACAGACCGGTATCGACCCCGAAGTGCACAAGACCGGCCTGTACTGGCTCGACCTCGATGACGAGCAGTCTGCGCTTGAATGGGCGGTCCGTGAAAAACGCTCGTTGAACCGCGTGGATATCTCGGCGGTGAATGATGCCGTGCCGGTGCTGGGTGAGGGCTATTCGCGGGCGATCTACATGGCCGATGTGGCCAACGTACGTAATCCCCGTCTGGTCAAATCGCTCAAGGCCGCCTTGCTGGCATTGCCCAATGTCGAGATTCGCGAGCAGTGTGAAGTCAGCGGCTTTACCCGTGAAGGCAGCAGGATTTCGGGTGTGCAGACACCAGCAGGGGATATCACCGGTGATCGGGTGATTCTGGCGGCGGGTGCGTGGAGCGGCGAGTTGCTCAAGACCCTGGGTCTGGAGCTGCCGGTCGAGCCGGTAAAAGGCCAGATGATTCTCTACAAGTGCGCATCGGACTTTCTGTCGAGCATGGTGCTGGCGAAAGGGCGCTACGCTATCCCGCGTCGTGACGGGCATATCCTGATCGGCAGTACTCTTGAGCACGAAGGTTTCGACAAAACCACCACGCAGGCCGCATTGGAAAGTTTGAAGGCGTCGGCCGTCGAATTGATTCCGCCATTGGCCCATGCCGAGCCGGTCGCCCAGTGGGCAGGCCTGCGCCCTGGCTCGCCTGAGGGCATCCCGTTCATCGGACCGCTGGACGGTTTTGACGGCCTGTGGCTCAACTGCGGGCATTACCGCAACGGCCTGGTGCTGGCTCCGGCGTCCTGCCAGTTGATCACTGACCTGCTGCTGGAGCGCGAGCCGATCATCGATCCGGCACCCTACGCGCCGACTGGTCGCCTCGCAGGCTAGTCATCCTGTCGGTCACGCGGAGCGTGGGGCGCGACGATGTTCTCGCGCGCACCTATCGTTCCGCACGCTCTAGTGGAATGCCTTTCGTGACGCTATGCGTCGCACGGTTTTTGCCGCGCAACGCATTCAATCCAGGCCCAGCTTCTTCAGGCGATAGCGCAGTGACCTGAACGACAAACTGAGCCTTTCTGCTGCAGCGGTGCGGTTCCAGCGGGTTTCTTCCAGTGCCTGCAGGATGAGCTGGCGTTCGATGCTTTCCAGGTAGTCTTCAAGGTTGTCGATGTCGGCCAGGCTCGGCCCGTCGCTCTCCTGAGGGCTGGCGGACTCTGTCAGGCGCAGGTCGCTGGCGTGGATTTCATCGTTCTCGCACAGCGTGTAGGCGCGCTCCAGCATGTTTTCCAGTTCGCGCACGTTACCGGGGAAGCGGTAGCTCTTCAGCGTTTCCAGCGCCTGCGCGTTCAGGCGCGCGACGGGTTGTGCGCCGTTCCCGGCAAGGCGCTTGAGCACGCTGGCTGCCAGTTGGTCGATATCCTCACGCCGCTCGCGCAACGGGGGCACGCGCACTTCGATCACGTTCAATCGGTAATACAGATCCTGCCGGAACCGACCCGCCGCGACCTCCGCATTCAGATTCTTATGGGTGGCGCACAGAATGCGCACGTCGACGATTTGCTCTTGCTGGCCGCCGACGCTGCGGATGGATTTTTCCTGAATGGCGCGCAGCAGTTTGACCTGCATGGCCAGCGGCAGGTCGGCGACCTCATCGAGAAACAGCGTCCCGGTATGCGCCGCCTGAAACAGACCTGGCTTGTCTTCGTGGGCGCCGCTGAAGCTGCCTTTGCGATGACCGAAGAATTCGCTTTCCATGAGTTCGGAAGGAATGGCGCCGCAGTTCACCGGTATGAAAGGTTTGTCGATGCGCGGACCCTGCTCGTGGATCAGCCTCGCTACAAGCTCCTTGCCGCTGCCCGACTCACCGCTGATGTAGATCGGCGCCTGGCTGCGGGCCAGCTTGCCGATCTGACTGCGCAAGGTACGCATTGCCAGCGAGTCGCCCAGCAGGCGGTTGTCGATGCTGCGCGTGGGTTGCGCGCCGGGCAGGCTCAGCGCGCTATTGACCAGCTCGCGCAACCTGCCCAGGTCGACCGGCTTGGTCACAAAGTCGAAAGCTCCGGCCTTCAGCGCGTGGATCGCGGTGTCCAGGTTGCCGTGGGCAGTGATCATCGCCACCGGCACGTGGGGGTAGCCGTGCTGTATGTGTTGCACCAGCTCAAGGCCATTGCCGTCCGGCAGACGCATGTCGGTCAGGCACATGTCGAACGGTTCGCGGGCCAGCCAGTCGTGGGCTTCGGCAACGTTACGCGCACTACGGGTGTCGAGTTTCATGCGTCCCAGCGTGATCTCCAGGAGTTCGCGAATATCCGGCTCATCATCGACTATCAGGATTTTTTGCCGTTGGCTCATGCTCAGCTCGTCTTGAACGGGTGGGCGAAGGTAATGCGCAGGCAACTGCCACCCGTGGGGCGGGGCGCGTATTCCAAATGCGCCTGATTGCTTTCACACAGTTCACGTGACAGATATAGACCAAGGCCGGTGCCTTTGCTTTCTGTGGTGAAAAACGGTTCGAACATTTTGCTCAGGTGTTGCTCGCTGACCCCCGGCCCGTCGTCCAGCACTTCCAGTGTGGGCAGGTCGCTCTTCTGGTCATTGTGTAGTTTCAGCCAGACCTGCGCTGACGGATGATTCTTGCCGCTGTAGCGCAGGCCGTTCTGCACCAGGTTGGTCATGATTTGCGTCAGTTGTCCGGAATCCATGCGGGTTGTCAGCGTGCCAGGGCTGATGTCGACATGAATCTTCTGATTGGGCGCAGCGGAACTGCGAAATTCAGCGACAAAGTGTTCCAGCCAGGTTTTCAGATCGAGCAGTTCGGGTTGCGCTTCGCGTCTGCGTGACAACTGCAGGACATTTTCGATGACCCTATCAATGCGTCCCGACTGCTCATGAATGATCTGCCCCAAGCGTCGATCCGCTGCACTGAGCTCTTCCGATTCATTAAGCAACTGCGCCGCATGACTGACGGCGCCCAGCGGGTTGCGTATCTCATGGGCAATCCCGGCGGTCAGGCGCCCCAGCGCGGCAAGCTTGAGCTGCTGCGCCTGATGGGCGATCTGCGACAGGTCTTCGAGAAAAACCAGCGTCTGACGCTGATCGCCACGGTTGAGTGTGGCAAAGCTCGGTTGCAGCACCAGCCCGACGGGGGCGGTGGTGATGCTGCGCGGCACCATGATCGGGTTGACGAGCCACTGGCGCAGGCGTTCGACCAGTTGTGGCGAGCAGGTGTCGATGATCTGGCCGACCAGTTGTTCCTGGCCCAGCAGGTTCAAGGCCCCCTGATTGGCCAGCAGCACCTGATGGTTGGCATCCAGCACCAGAATGCCGGTACGCATGCGTTGCAGGATCAGCGCGTTGAGTGCTTCAAGGCTGTCGAAATCCGCCGCGCGCTGTTCGGCCAGCACCTCGCTGACCTGCATGCGCGCTGTCAGTGCCTGCACCAGCAGGGCGGCGGCGAAGCACAAGGCGCCCAGCGAGCCAGCCTGCACGTAGTCGTTGGAAACCGAGGGTGTGCCGAAGCTGATGTAGAACGTCAGGTAGATGATGCCGATGGCCGAAACCGCAGCGATCAACAAGCCGATACGGCCGCGCAGCAACACGTTGCTGATCGCCACCGAGGCAATCAACAGGTTGCCGATACCGCTGGAAGGCCCGCCGGCTGCGTAGAACAGTGCGGAGAGCATGATCGCGTCGGTCATCGCCAGGCCGAAAAACTGTGCCTGACGGCTGGGGCGTTCCAGCAGCACGACGACCAGAATGTTGAACACCAGATACAACCAGCAGCCCGAGCGGAACAGGTTCGGGTTGGCCAGTTGCAGCAGCTCGGTTTCCAGGCTGCTGGAAATCAACAGAACCAGTACAACGCCGATGGTCAGTCGGTAGAGGTGGTACAGCCGTAGAATCCGCTGTGCCTGCGGGCTGACAAGGGACGGTGAGTCAGCGGTCACGTGCCGCGGGGCCTTGCAGTCGGTGTGCTTCGCTGCAATACCATTGCTGTGCCTGGCTCAGCGCACTATCCTGCGGCAGATGAACGCCACACTGCGCGCATCGCACCATGGGGGTAGACGCCAGTTCAGGCGGCTCGGCGCGGGGTTTCGGCTTGGGGGGATTGATCAGACGCTTGACGAACCAGACCACCGCCGCGATCAACGCGACCCACATAAGTAAGCGAATCATGACTACCAGCTTAGTGATTGACGATGGCGCAGTGTAGCCAAGCCGCGAGCGGGCGCACAGTGGCAAAATTAATGCACAAAAAAAGAGGCCCGAAGGCCTCTTTTTTTCATGCGCTCAGGATCAGTCGAACAGACCCAGGGTCATGTAGCTGAACCACGAACGGCTCTTGGTGCCTTTCGCTTCGGCGTCTTTTTCCGCCTGCTCGTCCAGCTCGGCCTGATTCTCCGGCAGCAGCTCTTTCGGAATGGAGTCCTTGGCGTCCTGGTACTGCTTCTTCATGTCCTGATCGGCACGGGTCTGGCCCGGTGGCAGCGGTGCGCTACCGTCGATCAGGCCAAGGGTCGCTTTCGACAGCCATGAGCGGTTATCGGCCTCGGCTTCACGCGGGGTGAATTTGCCGTCAGCCAGTTGCGGGTGGTTCGGGTAGTTGGTCTTCAGCACTTCCAGGCTGGTGGCAGCCAGGTCGTCAAGGTGCAGACGCTGATAGGACTCGACCATCACTGCCAGACCGTCGCCGACCGAAGGCGTCTCCTGGAAGTTTTCCACTACGTAACGGCCACGGTTGGCGGCGGCGACGTAGGCCTGACGGGTCAGGTAATAGTCGGCTACGTGGATTTCGTAGGACGCCAGCAGGTTGCGCAGGTAAATCATGCGCTGCTTGGCGTCAGGCGCATAGCGACTGTTCGGAAAGCGGCTGGTCAACTGGGCGAACTCGTTGAACGAGTCGCGGGCAGCGCCCGGGTCACGTTTAGTCTGGTCCAGCGGCAGGAAGCGCGCCAGAAGGCCCACGTCCTGGTCGAAGGAGGTCAGGCCCTTCATGTAATACGCGTAGTCGACGTTCGGGTGCTGCGGATGCAGGCGGATGAAACGCTCGGCAGCGGATTTGGCTGCTTCGGGTTCACCGTTTTTGTAGTTCGAGTAGATCAACTCGAGCTGGGCCTGATCGGCGTAGCGACCGAACGGATAGCGAGATTCCAGCGCCTTGAGCTTCTCAGTGGCACTGTTATAGCTGTTATTTCCCAGGTCGGCCTGCGCCTGCTGGTACAGCTCGACTTCGCTGAGGTTTTCGTCGATGACTTCCTTCGACGAACAGGCCGCAGTCAATGCGAGGATGGCGATCAGCAGCAGGTGTTTCACTTGCATGGCGGCTTGCGTCCCTATAACGGCCTGCTGTCTTGGGCGGGGCCGTCCTGTTATGATGAGCGCCCCGCGATACCGGCGGGACAAAAGACGCCGTATTTAACCACAAGCGCGCTGCCGAAACCAAAGGCTAGCCGCCACCTAGTCTGGTCATGTCCGAAAATATAGAACTTCGCGCAGAGGTGCCGTCCGAATTGGGCGGTCAACGCCTCGATCAAGTCGCCGCACAATTATTCGCTGAGCACTCGCGCTCGCGCCTTTCCGCCTGGATCAAGGACGGCCGCCTGACTGTGGACGGAGGCGCTCTGCGCCCTCGCGACATCGTGCACGGTGGCGCTGTTCTCGAGCTGATTGCCGAGCAGGAGGCCCAGGGTGAATGGGTCGCTCAGGACATCGAACTCGACATCATTTATGAAGACGACCAGATCCTCGTCATCAACAAGCCTGCCGGGCTGGTGGTGCATCCGGCTGCCGGTCATGCCGATGGCACGCTGCTCAACGCCCTGCTGCACCATGTGCCGGACATCATCAATGTTCCGCGTGCCGGCATCGTGCACCGTCTGGACAAGGACACCACCGGTCTGATGGTGGTCGCCAAGACCATTCAGGCACAGACCCAACTGGTTACCCAGTTGCAGAGTCGCAGTGTCAGCCGCATCTACGAGTGCATCGTGATCGGCGTGGTGACCGCAGGCGGCAAGATCGACGCACCTATCGGTCGTCACGGCCAGCAGCGTCAGCGCATGGCGGTGATGGAAGGCGGCAAGCAGGCGGTCAGTCATTACCGCGTGCTGGAGCGCTTCCGTTCGCACACCCATGTGCGGGTCAAGCTGGAAACCGGGCGTACCCACCAGATTCGCGTACACATGGCGCACATCAACTACCCGTTGGTCGGCGACCCGGCCTATGGCGGTCGTTTCCGTATCCCGCCAGCGGCCAGCCTGACCATGGTCGATTCGCTCAAGACCTTCCCGCGGCAGGCGTTGCATGCCCGCTTCCTGGAGCTGGATCATCCGACCACCGGTAAGCGCATGAGCTGGGAATCGCCATTGCCGGACGATTTCGTCTGGTTGCTGTCCTTGCTCAAGCAGGATCGCGAGGCGTTCATCGGGTGAATGACTGGCTGATACCTGACTGGCCTGCGCCAGCACAGATCAAGTCCTGCGTTACCACTCGCTCGGGTGGGGTCAGCCTGGCCCCATTCGACAGCTTCAATCTGGGCGATCACGTCGATGACAGCCCAGAGGCCGTGGCGAGCAATCGCCAGCGCCTGAGCTCCAGCCTCAAGGCTCAGCCCGCCTGGTTGAAGCAGGTGCACGGCGTCGACGTCGTGCCTGCCGATCCATCCCGCGTCGTTGAAGCCGATGCCAGCTGGACGAGCACGCCTGGCGTGGCTTGCACCATCATGACCGCCGATTGCCTGCCCGCGCTGTTCTGTCGTCGTGACGGTACGCGTGTGGCTGCCGCGCATGCCGGCTGGCGCGGGCTGGCGGCCGGGGTGCTGGAAGCGACGGCCAACAGCCTGCAGAGTGCTCCCGAAGACATCATGGTCTGGTTAGGACCGGCCATCGGCCAGCCGTCGTTCGAAGTCGGCCCCGAGGTGCGCGAGGCCTTTACCGCCAGCCACCCGCAGACAGCCGCTGCGTTTGTCGCCAGTTCGAATCCTGATCGTTTCATGGCCGACATCTACTCGCTCGCCCGGTTACGACTGGCAGCCCAAGGTATCTCTGCCGTGTACGGCGGCGGGCTGGATACCTTCACCGACCCGCGCTTCTTTTCCTACCGCCGCGCCGCGCGCACTGGCCGCTTCGCTTCGCTGATCTGGATCGAACACGCCTGATTGCCGGGCTGTTTTGCACAAGCCAGCTAGGCTTGCCTGAACACTTGTCTGATCTGTATCAACCCCGGCCCGCTTGAAACGCGCAGAATCGTCCGCATCTAACTGGCTATTCAGCAGGTTTTCTTTATAGGTGTGTTCATTGCTCCGGCCTGCATTAAAGGAAGGTGACAAATGCGTATCGACAGATTGACCAGTAAATTACAGTTAGCGTTATCCGATTCCCAGTCGCTGGCCGTTGGCCTCGACCATCCCGCCATCGAACCTGCGCACTTGATGCAGGCGCTGCTTGAGCAGCAGGGCGGTTCCATCAAGCCTCTGCTGTTGCAGGTAGGCTTCGACATCAACAGCCTGCGCAAGGAACTGAGCGCAGAGCTGGACCGCCTGCCAAAAATCCAGAACCCGACCGGCGACGTCAACATGTCGCAGGATCTGGCGCGCCTGCTCAACCAGGCTGACCGTCTGGCGCAGCAGAAAGGCGACCAGTTCATTTCCAGCGAGCTGGTGCTGCTCGCGGCAATGGATGAGAACAGCAAGCTCGGCAAATTGTTGCTGGGGCAGGGCGTCAGCAAGAAGGCCCTGGAAAACGCCATCAACAACCTGCGCGGCGAAGGTGCCGTGAATGACCCGAACGTCGAAGAGTCGCGTCAGGCGCTGGACAAGTACACCGTCGACCTGACCAAGCGTGCCGAAGAGGGCAAGCTCGACCCGGTGATCGGACGTGATGACGAGATTCGTCGCACCATTCAGGTCCTGCAGCGGCGCACCAAGAACAACCCGGTGTTGATCGGCGAACCTGGTGTGGGCAAGACCGCCATTGCCGAGGGCCTGGCGCAGCGCATCATCAATGGCGAAGTGCCGGATGGCCTGCGCGGCAAGCGCTTGCTGTCGCTGGACATGGGCGCGTTGATTGCCGGTGCCAAGTACCGTGGCGAGTTCGAAGAGCGCCTCAAGTCGCTGCTCAACGAGCTGTCCAAGCAGGAAGGCCAGATCATTCTGTTCATCGACGAGTTGCACACCATGGTTGGTGCCGGCAAGGGCGAAGGCTCGATGGACGCTGGCAACATGCTCAAACCTGCGCTGGCGCGTGGCGAGCTGCATTGTGTGGGGGCTACCACGCTCAACGAGTACCGCCAATATATAGAGAAGGATGCCGCGCTTGAGCGTCGATTCCAGAAAGTCCTGGTCGACGAGCCAAGCGAAGAAGACACCATTGCGATCCTGCGTGGCCTGAAAGAGCGCTACGAAGTGCACCACAAGGTCGCCATCACCGACGGCGCGATCATCGCGGCGGCCAAACTGAGCCATCGCTATATCACCGACCGCCAGTTGCCGGACAAGGCCATCGACCTGATTGACGAGGCGGCCAGCCGCATTCGCATGGAGATCGACTCCAAGCCTGAAGTGCTCGACCGCCTTGAGCGTCGCCTGATCCAGCTGAAAGTAGAAGCTCAGGCGCTCAAGAAGGAAAAGGACGAGGCGGCGATCAAGCGCCTGGAAAAGCTCCAGGGCGAAATCGAGCGCCTTGAGCTTGAGTACGCGGATCTTGAAGAAATCTGGACCTCGGAAAAAGCCGAGGTCACCGGTTCTGCACAGATCCAGCAGAAAATCGAACAGTCCCGCCAGGAACTGGAAGCCGCGCGCCGCCGTGGCGATCTGAACCGCATGGCGGAGTTGCAGTACGGGATCATTCCCGACCTGGAACGCAGCCTGCAAATGGTCGACCAGCACGGCAAGCCGGAAAACCAGTTGCTGCGCAGCAAGGTGACCGAGGAAGAAATTGCCGAGGTCGTGTCGAAGTGGACCGGTATCCCGGTGTCGAAGATGCTCGAAGGCGAGCGCGACAAGCTGTTGCGCATGGAAACTCTGCTGCACAACCGGGTGATCGGCCAGGAAGAAGCGGTGGTCGCGGTCTCCAATGCCGTGCGTCGTTCGCGTGCCGGGCTTTCCGACCCTAATCGTCCGAGCGGATCGTTCATGTTCCTCGGCCCGACCGGCGTGGGCAAGACCGAGCTGTGCAAGGCGCTGGCCGAGTTCCTGTTCGACACCGAAGAGGCGATGGTGCGTATCGACATGTCCGAGTTCATGGAGAAACATTCCGTGGCTCGCCTGATCGGTGCGCCGCCAGGCTACGTCGGTTACGAAGAGGGCGGCTACCTGACCGAAGCCGTACGTCGCAAACCGTATTCGCTGATTCTGCTCGACGAAGTCGAGAAGGCGCATTCCGACGTGTTCAACATCCTCTTGCAGGTGCTTGAAGACGGACGCCTGACTGACAGCCACGGGCGTACGGTGGACTTCCGCAATACCGTGATCGTCATGACCTCCAACCTCGGCTCGGCGCAGATCCAGGAACTGGTCGGGGATCGTGAGGCGCAGCGTGCTGCGGTAATGGACGCGGTCGGTACGCACTTCCGTCCGGAGTTCGTTAACCGGATCGACGAAGTGGTGATCTTCGAACCGCTGGCGCGTGACCAGATTGCCGGTATCACCGACATCCAGCTGGGCCGCCTGCGCAAGCGTCTGGCCGAGCGCGAGCTGTCGATGACCCTGAGCCCCGAGGCGCTGGACAAGCTGATCGCCGTTGGTTACGACCCGGTCTATGGCGCACGCCCTTTGAAGCGGGCAATCCAGCGCTGGATCGAGAACCCGCTGGCGCAGATGATCCTCTCGGGCAGCTTCATGCCCGGCACGACCATCACCGGCAAGGTGGTCGACGACGAGATCACTTTTGTCTGACAGCGCTCGTCAACGCTCCATAGAAGGGCCCTCGAACCGAGGGCCTTTTTTTGAGGCGCGGTCAGCAGTAGAATCAGGCCCGAGAGGCGATCTGAAAAAAAATCGCAAATCATTGTCTTAAAAAGCAATTTATAGGGTTGACAGGTGTTTTTAAAATTGTAGAATAGCGCGCCTCAGAGACGTGAACGCAACGATACAAACGAAGCGCAAAGGTCGATGAGATTGAAATCAACGAGTTAACAGCAAGCTGGTTTCAAGGCAACAGGTTGTAAAATTGAATCTGAAATCGATAGTTCCGCGATAGCTCAGTTGGTAGAGCAAGTGACTGTTAATCACTGGGTCCCTGGTTCGAGTCCAGGTCGTGGAGCCAGATTTCGCAAGGTTCAATGCAGTTTCAGTCGGGGTATAGCGCAGTCCGGTAGCGCGCCTGCTTTGGGAGCAGGATGTCAGGAGTTCGAATCCCCTTACCCCGACCATATTTGGGTCGTTAGCTCAGTTGGTAGAGCAGTTGGCTTTTAACCAATTGGTCGTAGGTTCGAATCCCACACGACCCACCATTTTTGGTCAGTTTGTATCTGGCTGGATCTTAGGGAGTGACGCCACAAGCGTCACCCAAATAGAAAACGCCTCCTCGGAGGTGTTTTTTAGCATCATCGGGGTATAGCGCAGTCCGGTAGCGCGCCTGCTTTGGGAGCAGGATGTCAGGAGTTCGAATCCCCTTACCCCGACCATTTTCGCCCAGCTGTATCAGGGTTGAAGATCAGGACTCAAGAACAGTGGTTTTGAGTCCAACAGAAAAGGCGTCCTTCGGGACGCCTTTTTTGTTGCGTGCATTTTCAGGTGAGACCACGCTCAGCCGCCGCCTGATGCGAAATATGGGTAAGCGCTCCATAAACCCCATCTTTAGCCAAGTGGGGTCTATGGAGCGCTTACGATTGATTCAGGTTATTCGCTGAGGCATTGGGAAGCAGGGAGTGGGAGGAGTGACCTTGCCCCCGAGAAACGTATCCCTTAACCCGGCGTCGGGGTTGAGTATCTAAGGTTGTTGCCTTTGCCAGTTCTGCTCGTATTGCA
>NZ_JAGPYR010000023.1:0-82264 GCF_020312125.1 Pseudomonas sp. P135 | reverse complement strand
GTGGAATACAGAATGCAGGCCGCCAAGGCAGCGTAGGTGGATAATTGTCCAACCTTCGGGGGTCACACCAGAGCGTGAGGAACGATAGTCGTCAGGAATAACACCATCGTGCCGATGCTCTGCGTCGGCATGCCGTTCTGGACGCTCTGCGTCCTCTTGATGACGCGGAGCGTCACGAAGTGCATTCCCATGCTGGAGCGTGAGGAACGATAGTTGTCAGGGGTAACACCATCGTGCCGATGCTCTGCGTCGGGCATGCCGGTCTGGACGCTCTGCGTCCTCTTGATGACGCGGAGCGTCACGAAGTGCGTTCCCACGCTGGAGCGTGAGGAACGATAGTCGTCAGGAATAACACCATCGTGCCGATGCTCTGCGTCGGCATGCCGTTCTGGACGCTCTGCGTCCTCTTGATGACGCGGAGCGTCATGAAATGCATTCCCATGCTGGAGCGTGAGGAACGATAGTCGTCAGGGATAACACCATCGTGCCGATGCTCCGCGTCGGCATGCCGTTCTGGACGCTCTGCGTCCTCTTGATGACGTAGAGCGTCTTCCACGCTTGAGCGTGGGAACGAGATTTGAGGGGGGATCCAGACGTGTGTACGCAGCAATCCGTGCTACTTCAGATTGCCGCTCAAGAACTGCTGCAAACGCTCGCTTTTCGGGTTGTTGAGGACTTCATCCGGATGGCCGGATTCTTCGATCTGGCCCTGGTGCAGGAATACCACCTGGCTCGCCACCTTGCGCGCAAAGCCCATTTCGTGGGTGACCAGAATCATTGTCCGGCCTTCTTCAGCCAGGCCTTGAATGACCTTCAGCACTTCACCGACCAGCTCCGGGTCCAGCGCGGATGTAGGCTCGTCGAAGAGCATGATTTCCGGCTCCATCGCCAGCGCACGGGCGATGGCCACGCGCTGCTGCTGACCACCGGAAAGAAACGCAGGATACTGATCGGCGACACGCTCCGGCAGACCGACCTTTTCCAGGTATTTGCGCGCGCGAGCCTCGGCTTCGGCCTTGGGCACGCCCAGCACCCGGCGCGGCGCCATGGTGATGTTTTCCAGCACGGTCATGTGCGCCCACAGGTTGAAGTGCTGAAACACCATCGCCAGCCGCGTGCGGATACGCTGCAGCTCATCCGGGTCGGCAACGCGCATACCGTCCTTGTCGCTGACCATGCGCACTTGCTTGCCATCCAGGCTCATCGCCCCGTCACTGGGTTGTTCGAGAAAATTGATGCAGCGCAAAAAGGTACTCTTGCCGGAGCCACTGGCGCCGATCAGACAGATGACGTCACCGCTGCTGGCCTTGAGCGATACGCCTTTGAGCACGTGGTTGTCGCCATAGCTTTTGTGCAGGCCATCGATGGTCAGTTTGTACATGACAGGTCCTCAAGGAGAAAGTAGATAGCCGCTGCGATAGGCGTGGGTACCGGCGATGTGCGCAATGACCATGCCGGCAGTCGCCATGCGGCGCAGGGAACGCGCATACAGCAGGCCTGCGTTGAGGGCATGGATGCAGGTCACGGTGTCGCTGATCGGGTCGATGACCTCGGCAATCAGCTGGCCGGCTTCGACGTGTTCGCCGGGCATCGCGCAGAACACCAGCAGGCCGCCGACCGGCGTAGACACCGGTTCGACCGCTGCCAGTGGCGTAGCGGGGTAGAGCAATTCGGGCAGCGGCTGCAGATCGCCGTCAATGATGCCGGCATCGATCAGGTAATGAATGATCGCCTGACAGTCGCGGCTGGCCAGCGCATGGTTGACATCGGCTTGCCCGCGCAGCTCCAGGGTCACTGAAAAGCTGCCCATGGGAATCGGAAAGCGCTCGCCAAAGCGTTGCTGCAATTGCCACCAGACCAGGGTGAAGCACTCATCGAACGACTGCCCGCCTGAGTCGGTCGCCAGCAGGCTGGCTTGCGCGCCCAGGTAGCGTGATAACGGTTCGACTTTCGGCCAGGCTTCGGGCGTGGTGTACAGGTGCTCGACCGACTCGAAATCACAGTGCAGGTCCAGCACCATGTCGGCATCGCAGGCCAGGCGCTGCAGGGTCAGGCGTAGCGATTGCAGCTGGGTGGTCGCCGGTACGGCATTCAGCGCCGCCAGCAGGCTGTCCCTTACCAGCGCGCGGTTGTGCTCTGCGTCGTTAGTCAGTCGGGTTTCGATGTCATCACCGACCTGAGTGCCGAGGTCGCTGAACCCGCGATTGAAGTTCTGCCCGCTTTCCAGCTCGTAGCGGCCCAGCGGGGTGTCCATCAGCACCTGTTCCAGACCGATCGGATTGGCGACGGGCACCACAACGATTTCGCCCAACAGACGACCGGCGTTTTCCAGTTCGGCCAGACGCTGCTTCAGGTACCAGGCCACCAGCATGCCCGGTAGCTCGTCGGCATGCAGCGATGCCTGGATATAGACTTTGCCGGCGCCGTTTTGCGGCCCGTAATGGAAGCTGTGGATTTGCCGGCCAGTGCCGGGCACTGGCGACAGCAAGTCATGGGTGTGATGGCGCATGTTCAGTCCTGATTAATGGGCCGGGCCGAGAAAGGTCAGCCAGCGGCGTTCGGCAAGGCGGAACAGCCCGACCAGAATGAACGTCACGGTCAGGTACATCACGGCGGCGATACCGAAGGACTGGAAGGTCATGAAGGTCGCAGAGTTGGCATCCCGCGCGACTTTCAGGATGTCCGGCACCGTAGCGGTAAAGGCCACAGTGGTCGAGTGCAGCATCAGTATTACTTCGTTGCTGTAATACGGCAGCGAACGGCGTAACACCGACGGCATGATCACGTAGGCATAAAGTTTCCAGCCGGTCAGGCCGTAGGCCTTGGCCGCTTCGACTTCGCCGTGGGCCATGCTGCGGATCGCCCCGGCAAAGATCTCCGTGGTGTAGGCGCAGGTGTTCAGCGTGAAGGCCAGGATCGTGCAGTTCATCGCATCGCGAAAGAACGCATCGAGCATCGGCTGTTCACGCACCGCGGCAAGGCTGTAAATGCCGGTGTAGCAGATCAGCAGCTGTATATAGAGGGGCGTGCCGCGAAACAGGTAGGTGTAGAACTGCACCGGCCAGCGCACCCAGCGGTTTCTCGACACCCGCGCAATCGACAGCGGGATCGACACGCAGAAGCCGATAGCGATGGAGGCGCTGAGCAGCCACATGGTCATCGCCAGGCCGGTGACGTTGACGCCATCTGTATAAAGGAAGGGTTTCCAGTATTCCTGCAGCAATTCGATCATCGCTGTGCCTCCCGGCTGCCTGCGGCGTAATACCGCTCAGCCCAACGCAGGGCGAAGTTCGAGGCGCTGGTGATCAGCAGGTAGATCAATGCTGCCAGCACCAGAAAGTAGAACAGCTGATAGGTGCTCTTGCCCGCATCCTGTGACGCCTTGACCAGGTCAGCCAGGCCGATGATCGATACCAGCGCAGTCGCCTTGAGCAGCACCTGCCAGTTGTTGCCGATACCCGGCAGCGCGTAACGCATCATCTGCGGGAACACAACGTAACGAAAGCGCTGGCCGCGTTTCAATCCATAGGCCGTCGCTGCTTCCACCTGACCGCGAGGCACGGACAGAATCGCGCCGCGAAAGGTCTCGGTGAAGTACGCACCATAGATGAAGCCCAGCGTGATGACGCCTGCGCCGAACGGGTTGATCTCGATGTATTCCCATTCCATCGCGTCGGTCAGCATGGTGAGCCAGGTTTGCAGGCTGTAGAAAATCAGCAGCATCAACACCAGGTCCGGAACACCGCGGATCAGTGTCGTGTAAATTTGCGTCGGCACGCGCAGCAGCGCAGAGCTCGACAGTTTGGCGCTGGCCCCTATCAGTCCGAGCAAAATGCTCAGCGCAAGCGACAGCACAGCCAGTTTGACGGTCATCCAGGTGCCTTCCAGCAACAGCGGGCCAAAGCCCTTCAGGCTGAATGCCGAGAGTCCCAGGTTTTGCATGAGTGCATCGAGCATGGATAGGCCTTGTTACCAACAAAAACGCCCACCGATCGGGCGACGAATGATCGCCGAAATCGATGGGCGTCGGGGTGTTATTTACCGCTGTAGAGGTTCAGGTCGCCAAAGTGTTTTTTCTGGATTTCAGCGTAGGTGCCGTCTTTGTGCATCGCCTCGATGCCTTTGTCCAGCAACGCCTTGAGTTCCTTGTTGCCCTGGGCAATGCCGATGGCGGTTTTGGCTGGCAGCAGTTCGCTGTCGATAGGCTTGCTGACTTCGTAGTCAGCACCGGCTGGCGATTTCAGGAAGCCCAGTTCGGCCTGCAGCATGTCCTGGATCGAGGCGTCGAGACGGCCCGAGGTCAGGTCGGAGTAAACCTGATCCTGGTTGGCATAGGCCTTGGTGGAGATACCGGCCTTGTCCAGTACCGCCTTGGCGTAGGCTTCCTGAATGGTGCCTTGCTCATAGCCCACGGTCTTGCCTTTCAGGCTGGCCGGGTCGGCAGTAAAGCCTGCACCTTTCTTGAACACCAGCGAGGTCGGGCCGGAGAACAGCTCGTTGGAGAAGTCGATGACTTTTTCGCGAGCAGGGGTCACGGTCATCGAGGAGATAACGCCGTCGAATTTGCGTGCCTTGAGGCCGGGGATCATGCCGTCGAAGTCGCTTTCGATCCATTTGCATTTGACTTTCAGCTCTTTGCAGATTGCGTTGCCCAGATCGATATCGAAGCCGACCAGGCTGCCGTCGGCTGCTTTGGATTCGAACGGTGCATAAGATGGATCGACGCCGAAGCGCAGTTCCTTGTATTCCTTGGCCATGGTGTTACCGGCGGCGATGCACAGAGCCAGTGCAGAAAGAGTCAGCCATGCTTTTTTCATTGTTCAGTCCTTAAAACCTTAAATGGGGCGTTGGGAATACGCGAAGCGTGCTACCGGCAAGTGCCAGATAGGCATTGGTTAGCAATTTCCGAACCAGAGGAACGAACGTGCGTTTGAAATATAAGGGGTTGTCGCTATTTCATATATACGGCTGGCAATTGGCCGCCCATGCGCGCTTACAGGGTTGGTGTTCATCGCCCGGTCCTACGCAAGGTGCGGTGTCAGGTGATACAGAGCGGAAGATTGGTAACGAATCAGGAAGTTTCCTGCAGGGAGGCGGGATGATTCGTTCTCCGGTGTTTCAAAAAGGTGCACGCTATTTGGCGTGCGCCTTTTTGGTGCTCTAGTTCAGCAGGTCCTGCAGCGTCGCCAGACTGTCGGCTTCGGCGACGGGCTTGTCCTGGCGCCAGCGCAGCATGCGCGGGAAACGCACCGCGATGCCGCTCTTGTGGCGCTTCGACAGGGCGATGCCTTCAAAGCCCAGCTCGAACACCAGCGTCGGCGTTACGCTGCTGACCGGCCCGAATTTCTCCACCGTCGTCTTTCGAACGATGGCGTCGACCTTGCGCATTTCTTCATCGGTCAGCCCCGAGTAGGCCTTGGCGAACGGCACCAGCGTGCGTTCACTGGCTTCGGGCGGGCCATCCCACACCGCAAAGGTGTAGTCGCTGTACAGGCTGGCGCGTCGTCCGTGACCGCGTTGCGCGTAAATCAGCACGGCATCGACACTGAACGGGTCGATTTTCCATTTCCACCACACCCCCATGTCCTTGGTGCGACCGACGCCATACAGCGAGTCGCGAGCCTTGAGCATCATGCCCTCGACGCCCAGGCTGCGGGAGGCTTCGCGCTGGGTGGCCAGGTCGAGCCAATCCTTGCCGCTGAGCACCGGGGAGGGCATCAGCACCTCGCTCTTGCAGGTTTCGATCAAGGCTTCCAGTTGCGAGCGGCGTTCATGTTGCGGGCGGCTGCGCCAGTCATCGCCTTGCCACTCCAGCAGGTCATAGGCGAGCACCACGACCGGAACGTCGGCAAGAATCTTTTTGCCCAGCGTCTTCCGGCCTATGCGCTGTTGCAGCAGGGCGAACGGTTGGACCGAAGGCGCTGCCGCAGGAGCATCGCTGTTCAAGGCAAACTCCGCATCGGCATCGGGGTTCGCATCGGGGGCTTTCCAGACCACGATTTCGCCGTCGATCACCGTGCCGTCCGGCAGGCACTGCACCAGGCTGTGCAGCTCCGGAAAACGGTCGGTCACCAGTTCTTCGCCGCGTGACCAGATCCACAAGCGCCCGTCGCGTTTGACCAGTTGCGCGCGAATGCCGTCCCACTTCCATTCCACCTGCCAGTTCTGCGCCGGACCGAGCAACGCCTCAAACTGATCGGCGGGCTGTTGCAGGGAGTGGGCGAGAAAAAACGGGTAGGGCTGGCCGCCGCGTTGGGCGTGCTCATCCTCGGATTCCGGCGCGATCAGCTTCAAATAGCGTTCGGCGCTGGGCCTGTGCGATAGATCGGTGTAGCCCACCAGCCGTTGTGCGACGCGTTTGCTGTCGATATCTGCCAGCGCCGCCAGCGCACGGGTGACCAGCAGCTTCGACACGCCGACCCGGAAACTGCCGGTGATCAGCTTGATGCAGACCATCAGACTGCTGCGGTCCAACTGCGACCAGAACATCGGCAGCCGCTCGGCAAGTTCTTCAGGCGGCAGGCCGCGCAATGGCAACAGCTTGTCTTCCATCCACGTGGCCAGGCCTTCGTCATTACTGTGGTCGGCCTGGGGCAGTAACAGCGACAGGGTTTCCGCCAGGTCGCCGACCGCCTGATAGCTCTCTTCGAACAGCCATTCCGGCAGACTTGCCAGGGTCATGGCCTGTTCGCGCAGCACACGGGTCGGCACCAATTGCCGTGGGCGGCCGCCTGACAGAAAGTACACCGCCCAGGCGGCGTCCTCTGCTGCCGCCTTTTCGAAGTAGTCGCGCATTGCGGCGAGTTTGGCGTTGCTGGAAGTGGTCGCGTCCAGCTGTGCGTAGAGTTCAGCAAAGGCTTTCATGACTGAGCCTCACCCGTGCCTGCCGCCTCGGGTTCGCCGGCTGCCGGGTTGCTGTCTTCTTCATCGCCGTATTCGGTGCTGAAGCCCTGTGCGTCGAGACCCAGTTCACGCAGGTAACGCACCAGTATGCCGACCGAGCCGTGGGTCACCATGACGCGTTCGGCACCGGTCTGTTCGACAGCCCACAGCAGGCCCGGCCAGTCGGCGTGATCGGACAGCACAAAACCGCGGTCCACACCGCGCCGGCGTCGTGTGCCGCGCAGCATCATCCAGCCGCTGGCAAACGCATCGCTGTATTCGCCAAAGCGCTTCATCCAGCTGCTGCCACCCGCTGAAGGCGGGGCAAGGATCAACGCCTGGCGCAGCGCGGGATCGGTCTTTTTGAAATCGCCGGCGTATTGGGTTTCCGGGATGTAGATGCCGCCCTCGCGATACACGCGGTTCAGCGGCTCGACGGCGCCGTGGACCAGAATCGGTCCGATCTGCGCGTCAATGCCGTGGAGGATGCGCTGGGCCTTGCCGAACGAGTAGGCGAACAACACGCTGGCCTTGCCCTGGGCTGCATTGGCACGCCACCACTGGTTGATACCTTCGAAGATCTGCGCCTGCGGCGCCCAGCGATAGATCGGCAGGCCGAAGGTCGATTCGGTGATAAAGGTATGGCAGCGCACCGGTTCGAAGGCCGCACAGGTGCCGTCCGGCTCGACTTTGTAATCGCCGGAAGCAACCCAGACCTCGCCTTGGTACTCCAGTCGCACTTGCGCCGACCCCAGTACATGCCCGGCCGGATGCAGGCTCAGTTTCACCCCGTGATGGGTGATGGTTTCGCCGTACTCCAGAGTCTGCAGATTGATGTCCTGCCCAAGGCGCGAACGCAGAATACCCTCGCCACTGGCGGCTGACAGGTAATGCTCGTTGCCCGTGCGGGCATGATCGCCATGCGCATGGGTGATGACGGCGCGTTCGACAGGACGCCATGGATCGATATAGAAATCACCGGGTGGGCAGTACAAACCTTCGGGGCGCGCAACGACAAGATCCATGGGGCAACCGTATGGATGGGCTTGTTAGCTATGAGCCGGGAAGGATCTGGAAGTTCGGGGAGTTTGCGTGAGCGCTGCGGAGTGTGAGGCGCGACAGCAGGTGAATCAGGGCTCGACTCAAGGTCACCTTTTCGCCTCTGACTATCGTTCCCATGCTCCGCGTGGGAATGCCGTTCGTGACGCTCCGCGTCACACAGGGGTTCTGCGATGTCAGGTGGGTTGATGTTCGGCTCAGGTCACCTTTTCGCCCCTCGGCGACCTACTTTGATGGGGCCAAAGTAGGCAAACCCCCTCGCTCCGGTTTCCGGCCCGACTTCGTCGGGTTCCTTCGACCTGTCACTGATCCGGGGGTCGCCGCAACGGGCCCTCCATGGCCCGGTGCGGCTAGCCTGGCGTCCTGCCAGGCTACCCCCGGATCAGCGCCAGGACTCAGCCGTCACTTACGTCGCACTCTGCGTCGTCAGTGCCATCGCGACAGAAAAGCGCTTTTATGCACGATGGTGTTTCTCCCGGACATTGATGACTCAAGCCGAGCCTGAATCTCACTGAATCGCAGAACTGTGTGACGCGGAGCGTCACGAACTGCATGACCACGCTGGAGCGTGGGAACGATAGGTGTACTGAAGAACACCATCGTGCCCATGCTCCCTCTGCGTCCGGTTTTCGGCGCTTACTTGCCCGGCGTCAGCGTCAGGCGCTGTTTGCCGTAGCCCTTTTCGTAGTTCTGTTGTTGCACCGGAATCGACTGGTACTGGCCTTTCTGCCACGGCTCGATGCTGTTGGCGTAGTACGGGCTGGCCGGGTTGCCGGACTGGCCGGTGCTGATCAGGCCGGTCATCGGTTCGACCAGGCTGAAGTCTACGATCATGCGCAGACCCGGTGCCATGCGGGTGTCGAAGCCCTTGCCCCACTCGAAGCCGGATACGTTCAGCGTCGTGTGATCACCGCCCGCTGGCGTGGCGCCCCGGTTGAACTCGCCGCCACCCAACTGCTTGGCCAGCGGGCTGGTCAAGGCCCAGTTGTCACGGTGCAGCTTGCCCCATTGCCAGGCCTTGTGATCGCTGCCCAACAGGCTGTCGCCGCTGGTGATGGCGGCCGCCAGACTGCGCGCGAGGATGGCCGGTTTGTCTTCCTTCTGCGGGGTTTTGACGTCATCCCAATAGGGGCTGTCATCGCGCCCCAGCAAGTGGTCGGCCTGTGGCGAGTAGGATGAACTGGCGTTGGCGACCAGTGCCTGCCAGGCAGGGCTGGTCTCCGGACCCAACTCATCAAGGAAAATCTGCTTGGCGCTTTCCTGCAGAAACAGCTCGTACAGCGCCGCATCAGCCGAGGTAGCACTGAGCTTGCCGTCAAACGCCATCAGGCGCGTGAACGCTTCACGGGCCTTGTTGCGATCGGCTTCGGGCAGGGCATCAACGGCCTGCTTGAGCGGCTTGCTCATGCCGGGCGCCTGAAACATGCTCTTGAGCTTGGCGGCGAACGTCGTGGTCTGGTCGTATTGCATGGCGATGGTGCTGCGCAGGTCCTGCTTGCCCCCGTTGGCCAGTTCGGCAATTCGCTCGGCGCGCTCCGGGTAGCCCCACGAGTTGGAGAGCTGCATGCCGTAGCCTTTCGGAATCGTGCGCTGATTGGCTGCGGCGAGCCAGCCTTGGCGCGGGTCCTGATCATAGGGATGAAGCATCGAGTCGGCAAAACCGTCCCAGTCGTACTTGCCATCCCAGCCCGGCGAAGGCAGCAGGCCCTGGCCTTCGCGGCGGTTCGGGAAGCGGCCAGTGACCTGCCAGCCAATGTTCGAGGCGTCGGCAAAGATCATGTTCAGGGTGATCGCCCGAATCTCGCGGCTGGTGTCGAAGGCTTTCTCGACGTTAGGTGCACGGGACAGATCGAAGAACGCATCCAGGCTCTTGTCATCCTTGAAGTTCGGGACTTGCAGCGCCAGGCTCAAACCGTTGCCGGGCGGGGTTGCAGAGGCGTTGAGCAGCGCGCCGTGGCGGGTTTCGTACACGGTTTCACGCAGCGGGCTGCCGCCCTTGACCAGAAAGGTTTCCTGATGGGCCGCCGCTGGCAGCCATTTGCCGTCAACCATGTAGGAAACGCGGTTGCCTTCGCGCTTGATCTTCTCCAGAAACAGATCCTGATTGTCGCCCTTGACGTTGCTCATGCTCCACGCCAGTTTGCCGTTGAAACCGCTGAGTACCAGTGGCATACCGGCGATGGTGACACCGGACACCTGGTATTTCGGTGCACGGATCTGCACGAAGCTCCAGGCAGAATTGAGCCCGGCGGGCAGTTGCATGTCACTGGCCAGCAGACTTTTGCCGTTGCGACTGCGTTGTGGCGCGATGGCCCAGTTGCTGGAGGCCGCGACGCCGAGCATGTTCAGGTCCGAGAGCTGCAGGGCGATCCTGTTCAGATCGCTCAGGCCGGTGACCTGATTGTTCAGGTTCAGGCCCTTGAGCTTGTCGGCTTCGGCAAATGGTAATTCTTCGTCAGGGTAGGTCGGCAGTAGCCAGGCGAGCTTGTCCGCGCTGACTTTCTGCGCCAGGACCAGCGCCGACAGCTCCTCCTGCAGGTTGACCGACAGGCTGAAGTTGAGCAGGCTGAAGATCAGCGCCGAGTCTTCCGGCTTCCAGTATTCCGGCTTGTAGCCCGAGCTGGCGATATCGGCAGGCAGCTTGTCGCGATAACGGAACAGGTAGGCGTTCACGCCGCGCGCATAGACATCGAAGAAGCGTTTCAAACGCGGCGAAGCGGCGTTGTACAGGTCGCTGGCATTCTGCTTGAGGTTGACCGAGCGCATCAGGCGGTCGACGTCCAGCGCATCCGCGCCGGCCATTTCCGACAAACGGCCCTGCGCCAGCAGGCGCATGCCGAGCATCTGACTGATTCGATCACCGGCATGAACGTAGCCCAGCGTGAACAGCGCATCGTGGTAGCTGCTGCTTTCTATCAGCGGCATGCCCATGTTGTTGCGGCGCACGGAAACGTTCTGCGCCAGCCCCTTGAGCGGGAACGTCCCGGAAACAGGCAGCACGGTCTCGGGATCGTTGCCGCCCAACTGGCAGCCGGCAAGGCTCAGGAAGCTCGCCGCAGCAGCGGCAGCGCCGAATCGGGGTAGAAAATGACGAAGGGCTGGCGAGGCCATGGGCAAGCTCCTGGAGGGGTAACGTACAAAAGTCGCTACGTTAGAGAGCAGGCAAGCCGCACGCAAGCGGCACGGGGTAGTTTATTTCAGGATTTTGCAGAGGCTGGCCAGACGCCTCTCGCTCGCCACGCTCTGCGCCACATTGCAGCCATGGCTACATGCCCTGGATCACTACCTGAAAGCATGCAGCACACTCAAATGAAAACGGCCTGCAATGCAGGCCGTCGTCAGAATGCTCCGCGCCTTACGCGCCGTGGCATTTCTTGAATTTCTTGTCGCTGCCGCACGGGCAGGGATCGTTACGACCGACATCCTTAAGGGTATTACGCACCGGCTCCTGATGGGCATGACCGCAGTTCGGGCCGTGTACATGGCCGTGCTGCTGGTCGTGGTGATCGTGATCATGGTTGCAATCGGGGCCATGCACATGGTCTTGCTGGTTCATCGGTTTTACTCCGCAATTAAATCTGGCGCGCATTATCCCGTAAATCATGGCCAAGCAGTATCGGCATATTGCGATTCGCACAGCGCCATTTTTTAAGTATGCTTAGTTTCAGTCGAGCGTTTTTCAGCGTTCTTTATTCCCCTATGCAGAGCCGACTCATGACCCGACAGGAACGTATCGCCAGGGCAATCGCCGCCAGTGGCTTGAAGAAAGGTGAAATTGCCGCCCAGTGCGGCGTGGCCAACTCTGCCGTTACCCAATGGATCAGCGGGGAAAGCAAAAGCCTGCGGCCGGAAAACCTTTACGCACTGGCGCGGGCCACGGGCTTTCGTGCCGAATGGCTGGCGATTGGCGAGGGACCGGAAAAAGCGCCTGCCTTCGACGCCAACGTTGCGCTGATCGATCAGCCGGACATGTCCTTCCGTTACCCGGTGATCAGCTGGGTGTCGGCAGGCTCTTGGGAGGAAGCGGTTCAGCCTTACCCCGACGGTTTTTCCGACCGCTATGAAATCTCCGACTATGACTCCAAGGGGCCGGCGTTCTGGCTGGAGGTCAAGGGCGATTCGATGACCGCGCCCACCGGCGTCAGTGTGCCGGAAGGAATGATGATTCTGGTGGACACGGAGGCCGATGTGCAGCCCGGCAAGCTGGTGATCGCCAAGCTGCCCGCCAGCAACGAGGCGACGTTCAAGAAGCTGGTCGAGGATGGCGGCACACGCTACCTGAAGCCCTTGAACCCGGCGTACAAAATGATCGAATGCGGTGCCGACTGTCGCATTATCGGCGTGGCGGTGAGGATGACCGGCAAGCTGTAAGCCTTGTTTGACAAGGCGTGCGGGCGTTTTCACCGAAAATGCTCGTCAGGAAACGTCCTACGAAATGCTTGCGAGGTTCCTACAGCTGGAATACTGTATTTATATACAGTTATGCCTCGGGGGCTGTCATGGCTGGCAATGATAATGGATCGGCAGGCAGGTCTTCCTACGAGCAGATCGGCAAGCGCATTCAACGGCTGGTATCCGCGCCCAATGTTCAAAAGACCCAGTGGGTCATCGTCGCCCGTCGTGATGATGAGCCCGTGGACAGCTGGAACGTGGTGCTGCAGGAAATCGAAGAGACCGAAGGCATCGAGATTGACCGTCAGCCAGACGGTTCGGTAAGGATCGGCTGGCAGCGCTACATCGATAACTGACCTCAAGCCTCTGTTGCTCGCCCGATAGCCCGGTGGGTTGATGGTGCACGTTTGCCTGTGATTTTAAGCATGCTTAATTTTTAGTTTTTTGAACGGTGCCGGCGCCGCGGCAATCCCCCGGCAGGTCCCCCAGTGTCTGAATTTTTCTGTGTTCGTGAACGGCTGTATTTCTTGAACGGAGTCAGAAGCGATGGATATCTTGAATGGTTTGGCAGACCGAGGCGAATGGCTGGTAGCCGGTCTGGTGGGTGCGATCATTTCTGGCTGGTGGCATAAGGCAGGTCTGCTTGACTGGCGTGCCTGGCTGGTTTTTCTGGTGACCGGTGTGGCCTGTGCGGTGTTCCTCACCGGCATCGCCAGTGATTACCTTGGCATCGCAGATCCGCGCAACACCACGGGCGTGGGGTTTCTGCTGGGCTCGTTCGGTGGTGCGCTGATCAGTGCCGTCAACCGGGCATTGTGGGCCGCTGACATCTGGAAGTTTCTTCTGGAACTGATCAAGGGCAAGCTGGGCGGATAGGCTGAATGATCATCGGCGCTGGATCAGGTCTTGCGGCAGCACATCGCCTGATGTGCCGACGCGGACGTTGTGCCTGAACACGATTCCGGTCTTGAGCTTGCCGTCCAGCTGATAATGGATCAGCTCATCAGGTTTTTTCAGCAGTTGAGCGATGTACCGTGCGTAGCGCCAGAGGTTGGTGCGAATCGGCACCACGAAGGTTTTGCGGCTATTACCGTCGACGACAAACCAGTCGCTGAACGTGTCATCGACAAGGACCATGTCATTGAGGGTGATCTTGTACTTCAGGCCACGCACCAGCAAGCTGTCTTCGTTGGGGTTATCAACTTCGAAGTACAGCTTGAAATCCTGCTGTGTCAGCCTCGCCTTGACCACCTGGACCTTCAGCAAATGCACTTCCGGTTCCTGAGCGCGGTCAAAGCTCAGGAGCGAGCATCCGCTGAGCCCGAACAGGATCAACGCAAGGCTTATGATTCTTGTAATGTGCGCCTGAAAAGACATGGATGTGCTCCCTTTGACACCTGAGTCTACCAACTCGACGGTCGAGGGCAACGCGCTTGTTGCGCTGTCTGACGCTACGCCATACTTTTACTGACGTGCATATTGGTGTCTTCTTCCATGAATCTCTACGAAATTGTCTTCAGCGCCGAACTGGTCGCTGGAGCACAACCCGAGAAGGTAAGGGCTAACCTTGGCAAGCTGTTCAATGCAGATGCCGAACGTCTGGACCTGCTGTTCTCGGGGCGCCGACTGGTTCTGAAAAACAATCTCGACGCGGCAACCGCAGAGAAATACCGCGCCACCCTCGAGCGCGCAGGCGCGCTGGTGCGTGTGCTGGAAATGAACACGCCACCGCCCATGGAAGAGGTCGAACTGGCGCCACCGCCCGACGCACCGAACTGGTTGCGCAAAGCCTCGGTCAGTCCGGGGCGTTTGCAGATCAAACCGCGCGACGCTTACATGGCGGCTTTTGTGGACGTCGATGCGCCGGATTACTCGGTCGCAGAAGCGGGCGTCGAGTTGCTGCCCGGCAAGCCTCAGCCTGTTGCGCCGCTGCTGGATCTCTCGCGTTTGAGCCTGGCCCCGCTGGGCAGCGACATGGGCCAGGTCGAAAAAGCCGAGGCGCAGGAGGCGCCCGATACGTCGCACCTGAAGATCATCCCGGAATGATGCTGCCAGTCAGCTGATTCCTGAAACGGAATTATTTTCAATCAGCCCTGTTACTTTCGAGCGTTCGTCCGGCTAACAGGCATTGAGAAGTATTCCATCAGGAGTTGCCCGATGTCCCGTTCGTTAGACACCCTTCTGCGTCCCAGTCTGTTGGCCGTGGCGATCGCCCTGTGCACGCCTCTGACCAGCCCGCTGTCGATGGCGGCGCAGCAGGCCAGCGTGGTTGCCTATGATCTGCCCGCAGGCCCGATGGCCACTACGCTGAATCAGATCTCCAGCCAGGGTGGCCTGGCATTGAGTCTTGACCCGGCGCTGGTCGCCGGCAAGACCAGCTCGGCGGTGAAAGGCAATTTCGATGCGGCCACGGCCTTGCGCGAGGCTCTGCGTGGCAGCGGCCTGCAACTGGTGCAGAGCAGCGCCGGGACGTACACGCTGATGGTCATGGAACAGAACGCCTTGAACCTGTCGGACGTGAACATCAACGCCAACAGCACGCCCCTCGAAGGCTCGGAAGCCGCAGGTTATCGCAGCGAGAACGTCAGCAGTGTCGGCGCGCTGGGTGGCATGCGTCTGCAGGACGCGCCTTATTCCATCAGCGTAACGCCTCAGGCGCTGCTGAAAAACATCCAGGCCACCTCGCTGGACGATGTCATCAAGCACAACCCGTTCACCCAGATGTACTCGCCGACCAGCGCCGGTTATGCCAGTGCCGTCAACATTCGAGGCTTCAGCAGCGCGGGCAGCCTGAACATCGCCAATGATGGCCTGCGTTTCACCAACGGTGCCGACGGCAGCAACTACATGGAAGAGATGGAGCAGTTGGAAGTCATCACCGGTCTGACCGGCTTCCTGTATGGTCCGGCCTCGCCGGGCGGGCTGGTCAATTACGTGCTCAAGCGCCCGACCTATCAACGCTACAACAGCGTCACCCTGGGCAATGCCGGGGGTGAGAATTACTACCTGCATGGTGACTTCGGCGGGCCGATCGACAGCGAGGGCAAATTCGCCTATCGCCTCAATGTGCTGACTCAGGATGGCGAAACCGCTGTCGATCTGAACAAGCGTCGCCGCGAGATGATTTCCCTGGCGCTGGACTGGAACGTGTCCGACGACCTGCTGGTGCAGTTCGACGCCTCGCACAAGAAGACCGAAATTCGCGGCCTGACCAGTTACTGGTATTTCGGTGACCAATCCCTGCGCCCCGGCGCGGCATCGCTGGACAACGACAAGCTCTACAGCCAGAAGTGGTCGTTTTCCGATTACGAGTCCGACAAGGCCGGCGTGCGTGCCAAGTGGCGCTTGAACGACACGTTCACCTTGCGCGCGGCCTTCGCTGCCCAGCAGTACACCTCGGAGAACACCTACACCGGGCCGACGGTCTACAGCGCGGGCCTTTACTCGCAGCCGCTGTATGCCTTCGCGCCGATTGAAACCGAAGAAAAGACCGGTTCGCTGTTCCTCGATGCGGCGTTCGATACCGGCTTTATCGGTCACAAGGTCACTGTGGGCTATCAGGGCAATACCTCACGGCAGAAACAGTACGAGGATCACATTCCGTACACGCCCGATCAGCCAGGCCCGCAATACACCTCGCCGGTGGGCACGATACCGCTGGACCAGACGCCTCAGGTCGGTAAACCGTCTTACTCCATCGGGCATGGCGCCCAGCGCTTGGCCAACAGTTCGGAAAGCAATAACGTCCTGATCGGTGACGTCATTACTTTCAATGAGCAGTGGTCGGCGATCCTGGGTGTGACCAACACACAGATCAAAACCTACGCCAACGAGTTCGTCTACGCCAAGGCGTTCGGTTCCGCCGAAACCGAGACCACCTACAACGAGAGCAAGACCTCGCCGAACATCTCGCTGGTCTATAAACCGCTGCCGTGGCTGACCACCTACGCGACGTATATAGAAGGCCTGCAATCGGGCGGCGTCGCGCCTGGCGGCACCGCCAATGCCGGCCAGGCGTTTGCGCCTGAAATCAGCGAACAATACGAAATCGGTGCCAAGGCGACACTGGGCGAAACCCTGCTGACCCTGGCGCTGTTCAACATCGAGAAGCCCAACGGCTACACCACAGGCGCGAACATCTACGTCGTGGACGGACGTCAGGAGAACAACGGCCTGGAATTCAGCGTCACCGGCAAGGTCATCCCGGAACTGACCGTGGTGGGCGGCTTTACCTTGCTCGACCCGAAAATCAAGAAAACCGGTGTCGCGGCGGATGAAGGCAACGTGCCAACCAACGTCGCCAAGCAACTGGCCAAGGTCTATGCCGAATACGACATCAACCCTGTACCAGGCCTGGCCATGACCGGCGGGGCGTTCTACACCGGCAAGCAATACACCGATCAAAGCAACGAAAACGACCTGCCGTCCTTCACCACCTTCGACGCCGGAGCCCGCTACCGCCTGCGCCTTGCAGAAAACGACCTGACCCTGCGCGTCAACGTCAGCAACCTGACCAACAAAGAATACTGGCTCAACAGCAGCTACCTGGGCGACCCACGCACCGTCGCGTTTTCGGCACAGCTGGAGTTTTGATCGCGGCATCACGCCGACCTGACTGCTGACGCGTGCGGAACGAGAATCCCGACTATCGCAGGACGCTTTGCGTCGTATGCCGTTCTGGACGCTCTGCGTCCCTACCGAGTGTGGGCAGTGCGGTTCGGATTTAGGACCCGCTCAAACGACATACCCGGAGCAACACTTCTTGAATTTCTGCTCACTGCCACACGGGCACGCATCGTTGCGGCCGGCTTTAAGGGGGACGGTGGAGTCGATGAAGTACCAGCGGCCCTGATTCTGCACGAACGACGAGCGTTCCTTGTGGCTGTGTTCGCCGTTGCCATCGTGCCAACGAGCAGTGAAGGTCACAAATGCATGCTCAGGCTTGCCGCCAAACACTTCCGCGCTTTCCACCTCCAGCCCCAGCCAGGTGCTTTGCGCGCTCCACTGAGCGATGGCTTCACGGTCCAGTGCGCTTTGCTGCACCGGCAGCGTGGATTCCACCAGATAATCGGTCAGTCCCAGCACGTAAGCGCTGTAACGTGAGCGCATCAGCTTTTCCGCACACGGCGCAGGCTGGCCAGCGTGATAATGGCCGCAACAGGCCAGCAACAGATCACCGCTGCCGCACGGGCAAATAGCACTACTCATGATTCATCACCAGTATTTTCCAAAATTCTCCGGGTTGGCCCCAGAACCGAGAGACGACTGATGGAGGCCCTGGCGTAGTGGGGTTCATAGGGGACCTCAAGGTTTCTGGTGACGACATGGTGACAGCGTTGGTGACAGTTGGCGAGTCTCTAAGGTGCCCATTGGGTCGCCTTCTTGGGGGCCTTATTAGCCCGCGCGGACCTGCGCGAGGGCACACGGGAGTAGAAGCAATTAGGTGATCACTCCCAAATATTCTGTATTTTTCGTCAAGGCCGTTTGAGGTGCCCGTAAAGCCACAAGACCAGATGGGCAACCACACAGACCAGACAGGCAGCCGGCAGGGTGTCAATTGGGGTGCTGAAAAAAAGGCGTCTTTCGGGACGCCTTTTTTGTTGCAGGACCAAAATTTCGTTATGAATTTCTGAATAAGCGAAACTGTCCAGGATTCATTCCGGATGAGTCCAGATGAATGTCAGGTCTAATCTCCAGTTGGTTCATTGCCTGTTGGAATGCTAAATACTGGCCTTTGTCTTCAGCTACCTTGACTTCGGCCGGAATCGACTCATCGTGACCACGATTAGCTCGTCTTTTAACTGTTTCTTCGAACTCACAGTCGAGGCGCACTACGACATGCGCCGCATCCTTGATCAAATGAGGTGTGCAGATGCCTTCAATTAAATAAGTGTCACAGACAGGCAATCTAATTTCTTTATAGGGTCCATCAGAATCGCGCTCCCCTCGCGGAAAGCCTCCAATCATAACCCCCTCGCGATAGGTGCTCGGCAGGCTGTAAGTGGCGCCTTTGCCACTCAATATATTGTCCATCACTCGCGTTGCCAGCTCTCTGTTGAACGAGTCGACATGCCCGTGAACGACCGCCCAGTCTGTCACTGGACCTCGATTGCCTGGGTGCTTACTCAGCTCCGAGAAAGACTTCAAGAAGTGGTCAGTTTTGATCGACTCAAATGTCAACTCTGCTTGTTCCAGCGCTTTAGTCAGCGTTGACTTTCCGGACGCCGAAGGTCCGGAAACGAAGATGATGACTGGCTTGCCAGCTTGTCGTTTTTCCTGGACTTTTTTTAGAATCAAGCTTGCGACCTTTTCAGTGGTCACTGTTCGCTCTGTTGAAACACTCTTGTGTACTCCAGAGATAACTATCGTGTTTTGCAATGAGGTTTTTTGTGCTGCGCTAGCCTGTTTTGTCACCCCCCCGGCCATGGCCTTGGTAGCACTATTCTGTTGCTCGTCAGTTTCAAAATTCACGTAGTTTTCCGGGAAATTGAAGTGCGTCTTCAACGATGACCAGAAGTCTTTGTTTTGAGATAGATCCTGCCCCCAGATACGTTCCGATAACGACACCGCGTCGTCACGCATCAACGATGACAGCCCCTGCGCCTTACGTATTACCGCATCGACGTGACCGCGCAATCCGTTAGGGCCGGTCGCTTCAATCGTGCTTTTATTAGGACGACTGAAATACCGATCCCCTCTGAACTCATTGCCTTTCAGACGTTTGTAGTCCTCACCTATTTTATCGATAAAGTCGGAAAGCATTTTACTGCCAGGGTGTGCCGCAAGTAACGCGTTCGCAAAATAGGGGGTCGTGCTACCGGACGCCTCGCTCTTGGCTTGCGCCAAACCTACTAACATTAGGTCCGGGTGCGCGTGCAATACTCCACTTAGCGGCCGCATGCACTCCAGATCGATATCTGCATACACACCTCCGTATTCGTGCAATATCTCGTAACGAGCAATGTCGGATGCGGCTGGGTAGGCACCATTACGCCCGATGATTTCGTGCTGATAAGCGTCCTTGTTCTTGAGTCGGATGTCTTTCGAACTGCTCAAATCGCGAATCTGAACGTTTTTAATACCCTGGAATTTTTTCTGCAACTCATTCAACGTGACAACGTCACGGGTTGCATTTGTTGTCAGTCGATCCCATGACTTGACGGTTTGGTCTAGAATAATCCTCTCAGCCTGAAAAAAATTATCATCATGCCTGGCGGTGTGTTCTTTGAACGCGGCCAGTGCCAATCGTGCATTATGTAAGGTCACTTCCGCGGCGTGAGGTAGCACGTTTTGCTTCAAGGACTCATTACCTTCGGCCAGGAGTTCTTTGTTCAATTCACTCAGAGCCTGTTTTTGTGCGCTTAGATTCGACACGCTGCCGGACGTATCAAGCGTCGTCTCAAGTTGACTGAACAGACCACGCATCAGCTTCTCTGACTGATACTCCGGGAACACGTTCTCTGCTTGCTGCCGAGTGATTTTATTGGTTTCGTAAGCTTTGAACTGCGAGGCATCAACCCATAGCATGACGGTACAATCCGGATTTTTTTTTGCCCATTGGCGTACATACTCTTGCTGTTTGTCGCCGGGTTGAGAACCGACCCAGACCATATGAATATTTGACGGAACGACCTTGAAGTCTTTCTTGGGATATACGTCCATCAACGCGTTAGACGTTTGAGATTTTTCGATGCCCGAGGTTGAGGGCTGGGCAGGCGCGTACACACCCAGGTTGTTCTGGATTTTCATTCAAATTCCTTAACGTATTTTCAAAAAAGAAAGGCAATGATTTCTGACAAAAAGTTGTTGTAACGACGCGCGCGTGATTCAGCTACAGGCGCACCTCAACAAGATACTCATATGAACATACACTTCGCTGATGCGCTCACGATACAGGACGCGATTCACCCGTCTTGAGTGAGTTGGAGGAAGAAGATACTGATGGGTGTTGAATATTTTTACGCGCCAAATCATTGCTTAAACGCAAGATGATTCGCTCGACGATACAGGCTGCCACATTATAGGATTCGTCACTTGGATGTGAAGAGATCCAGCCATTGGCTTCAAATTTCCTCAAGAGGGTGTCAAGGTTGATGTGTTGACCTTCAAATTCAATCATTATATTTTTTTCAGCATCGAAGAGTGCTTTTAGAGTATTGATTCGACCCTTATCCCAGTAAGGGTTCGGCCTGTCTGCAGGCCCTTCTAGTTCCTTTTTAATAATCATTTCTTGCTGCAAAGCTACGTTACGGTGATCGTTACTCAACTTCAATTGCTTACTCATTAGCATGTCTTCTCCGCCGGCCACCATGTAAGGGGGGTAGATGCCATCTCCTTCTCGGAGGAAGGGGGCGCGAATGGACACAAACTGCTCAGCTGGGCCATCCAGATCCGAAGGTCTGGGCGTGGGTGTCTTGCTGAAGGGTGAAGGCGTTGCTTGTCGCGTCGGGTAGCCGACACCGTAGCCCACGATAGGCTGCTCTATCGTTTGGTGCAGACTTTCCACCTTGTTTTTAATGATTGGATTCGTGTGCCTGGTCTGTTCTGTCTTCACGACATCCTGGTCGATCATCATTATCCGCTCAGGGCGGTAGGGCAGCGTATCGGCAAAGGCCAAGGCCGCTGCTCGAGCGGCACCAAAACCTGTCAAACCTCCACCATCCCAGCCAATAATATGCAGATTCGGATAGTGTTCGATCACCTCTTTCATCGTGGAAGCGTAGGTCGGGTAATCCATTTTATGAACAAGAAGATAGATAGGTTCCGCCCGCCGCCCACGCGCCCCACGCATGTTTTTGGGATGCCATGCCAAGCTATAGTCTTTGGTAAGCTCTGCCGCCAGCTTATGCGCGCTGCCGCCGCTTATAACAAAAGCAGGAACAGTAGCTTTATTAAGATGTGGCTCGTGCAGTTGAGGCCCTCTTATAAACGAGAACCAACTGCCGTCTCCCGGAATGGCTCGGTCCATGGCCAGTTTCCTGCATTCGTTTATCCGATTGTCAAGCACGGCCTGCATACTGTCCATGGTCTCCTTGCTCGTTGATTCAGAGACTTTGACAGGTGAATACTTACACGCTGGCCTTGTTTCAGGATTGGCCCATCTGGGGTTGCACTTCAGTTGAATGGGAGGGTTATTTACCTGTAGCGGGGCCCTTGCAGGGTTGACGTGATCGAGTGACATAAGAGGTGAAGCGCCAGGTTGAATAGATGTACTTATAGAGTCGTACTGATTAAGTAAGTTTTTGTACAGCTGCTCCTTAAATTCCGTAGCTTGCTTAGGGCTTATGGTATCTGTCGGTGCATCCGCCTTGACAGCAAGCATAACTCTAAAGAAAGCGTCTTCTCCCGAGCTCTCCCATTTTTTTTCCCTTTGACTTACTGTGTATGTCTCTTTGCCTTCACGGCACACCTCAATGCACTGAAATTTTTGCTCTTCTGATAGCGTATCGTAGTTTCCCCGGCTTTTTTCCTCGTCGGGTCTGAAGACCGCACACGGCGTGGTATCAGGATAATGCTTCCACACCAGAAAAGCGTTTTTGGGCCAGTCGTCATCTTTAACAATTACCAAACTGAGGAGCTCAAGAAGGCTGCCTTCCAGTTCGCAGTCTGGGTCTTTTAGCTTTTGAACCAGGTTTTCTAGCTTATTTAACATCACCCTCGAAGGGGTGTATTTAAATATGGAGTTGTCGGGTAATCGTCTTGTTTCAGAAGGGTGCTCTACGCCTGATACAGTCATTGCCGTATCGACAAGATTAAGCGCTGGCAGAGAATGACTTCGAATCAGCATCATTATGTCCGTGTTTATATCTGGTTGTACGATGGGTGGAAAAGACACGTATGGCGGTACCCATGCATTCAATGCTTCTGCCCGGCTGGGCTCCAGGCTTTGTAGGTAAAGTGGGTGTGCCTTGCTTGCCTGCTCAAAGTCAGCATGTTGCAGTGCTTGAGTGGCTCGGCGGATGGATCGGGTTCCACGCAAACGTAAAGCGGTGTCCAATCTATATTACGTTCGCCTAGACCCATGAGCTTGGTCGTAACTGGGTCTACCGCACCGTGGTCGAGCAGCCAGTTGTGCTTCGAGCGTTGACGGCCCGGTATCCGCAACTCTTCGTTGATGAGCTTCAGGATTTGGGCACGTTGCATCAGGCTATCTTGAAGTGACTCATAGACGCCGGAGCAACCGTTTCCCTTATAGGGGATGTAAACAAGAGGATGTCCTTGGAGAATGGCATGGCGGTCTGCGTCTGCCTATCGGTAGATCCAAGAGAGAGGGTAAGGCTACGGGCAGAGCAGCCCATTGGACATACCCTTAGGTAGTAGATCCCTGAGCGCCTGTAATGCCAGATGGAAAGGTGCTGATCGGGTCGTTGGTGACGAGGCTGGTGACAGTTGGCCCTGCACTGGCATATTGACGTTGCTAGTCATGTTTGGGTAAGCCCTTTATATTCAAAGGGTCACCACCAATACTTTCCAAAATTCTCCGGGTTGGCCCAGTACTTCGCGTTCAACCAGTCGGGCACCTGTTTGTACTCACGCAAGTCGTACGTAAACAGGTTCAGCACCTGCTCGTCGCGGGCGAAGCGTTCGCTGCATTGCAGCGCCAGCGAGAAAAAATCGGTCTCCTGCCAACCGCAGGCCTGCAAATCGGCAAGCACCGCGATGCGGCTGGCGTTGAGGTTGCGGATGCCACCCAGCAGTTCCAGGCCAGTGCGCTTGGGGATGTGTTCCAGACAATCGACCACCAGCGCCAGATCGAAACGTTGCGCCGCCAGATGGGCAGGCAGCGCACCGGGTTCGGCCAGCGCCACCTCGGTCTGCGGGTGGGCCTCCTGAAAGGCTTGCAACGCCGGGAACGCCTGAGCGCCGATCAACAGCAGGCGTTGCGGCGCATAGCGATCGAGCAGGGCGGCCAGCGCTTGTTGGGGCGTACGGTTCGAGTAGCCGACGGTCATTGAAAGTCCTCTGGTTGACGAACAAGACTAGCCTGCCGGGCCGGCTCTGAACAGCCGTCAGTCCAAGGCCGGTGTCCACAGATGCACGACAACGATCTATGCTTGATCTTTTTCAACACACCGCTGGCATATTCGGCGTACAGCACGTCTACTGTGCGGCGACGAAAAGCATGCGAAGACTGCAATTTCGTAACGGATCATGACAAGGGGTGGGCAGGCAATGAAGGTGTTTTGGGGGCTGGGAAAGATATTGATGCTGGGCTTCTGGCTGGTGGTGCTGGTCAACGCGGCGATTGAGGCGCCCAGCCCGCTTGGCGTGATGATCGACATGGCCGGCGCGGTACTGCTGTTGACTCATTTGCTGGAACTGATCCTGTTCAACGGCAGCCTGCGCGGTCGCCGGCATCCGTGGCGCGACCGGGGCAAAATCATCCTGTTCGGCATCTTTCACGTTCAATCCATCGGCCGTCCGGTCAGGGGACACACTCATGCGTAAGCTCGTTCTGCTGGCAGCATTGTTCAGCCCTCTGGCCATGGCCCAGGCAATTATCGTTGCACCGCACTCGCTGATGCGTCTGCCTGGCAACAGCAGCGTTCTGCAGGTCGAGCGCCTTGAAGTGGCCGATTACGGCACTCTGCTGATCCCGGCCGGTATCGATGATGTGAAGATTGGCGAGCTGGTGCTGGGGCACGAAGCGCGAATTGCCATCGTCCCTGGCGTGCAGGCGTTCAATATGGTGGTGCTGCATGGTGAGTTCGGCACCGGCAGCCAGATCACCGCACGGGGCGCGCCGGGTACGTTCGAGAAACCGGCACGGCCTGGACGCAACCTGACCCTGCGCCTGCAGAGCCTGGATGCCGAAGAGCTGTCGATTGACGCCCGCGGTGGTGCAGGCAGCCCAGGCTATGCCGGGCTGGACGGCGGCACGGGCGAAGACCCTGGTTGCACCTGGGGCCAGGCCGGGCGTGGTTATAACGGCGACAGCGGCGGCAATGGCCACGATGGTGCTGCGGGCGCGCAGGTTCGTCTCGAATTGCCACAGAGCTATCCGGCCGAACGCATCAAGGTGAATGTCGCGGGTGGCGCAGCGGGCAAGGCTGGCGAAGGCGGCAAGGCAGGCAAGGGCGGTGCGTCCAAGGGCTGTATCGTCTACCGCGCTGAAGGCGGCAAGGCTGGCAGACAGGGTGAGCCCGGTCTGCCAGGTGCTCCAGGACCGGCAGGCGCGTTGATCCTGCAACGTCTGTAATCTGCGAGATGTCCGGATCAGGTGCAAGGCCATGATCCGGACAGTCGCGAATCGCTTCACATCATATTATTGCGGTACGCCTTTTTCCCAATTCTTCCAGTCGCCGACAATCGCCTGCACCAGCGGGTTACCGGTGCGGTAGAGGTTTTCCAGCGCCGGGACGAAGGCACCCTGATCGGCGTACTTGAGCAGGTTGTCCACCTCGCTGTAACCCGGATACGGACGATCGAAGTCGGAGCCCGCACGTACGACAGCCAGGCGATTGACATCGACCTTGCCGGCCTTGCTCGCTCGCAACAGAGCCTCGTAGGTGGAGTTATCCTCCTGCTGGGTGGTGCAATACTCGCCTTTACCGTCGGTCAGCAGCTTGGTCCAGACTTCCGCACGCTCGCTCAGACGCGTCCCGGAAAACCAGGTATTGCCCGCCAGCGTGTCGCACTGCGTGACCTGCGGCGGCTGGTTGGCCGGCGCATAAGGGTATTTGACGCGCCACGCGGCGGATTCCTTGCTCTCGCTGAGCGTCACCTTGTGCGATAGGGCAAACGCCTTGGCCTGCAGCTTGGGGTTGAGCTCGAAGACTTCGGTCTTGTAATCCAGTGGCGGCTTCTCGTTCGGGCCCTTGGTGTTGATGCCCAGATAACCGGTCGGCCATTCCTTGGGCACATCGCGGGAGTCGATTTCCCACTGCGTGCCGAACTCCACCAGATAATGCGCCCAGGCCGTGGTGCCGAGTGTGCCGCGGTGCGGGTTGATGCCGGCAATGCCCGCGACAATGAAGTACGTCTTGCGCAGGTCGAATTGCGGCGACAGGGCCAGCGCCAGGGTCGATGCCGCAGCGTTGGTCTGGCCCATGCCGGTGACCAGCAGGCACACGTCCTGATCATTGCAGCGTATGGCCGGGTACTCGGCGGCAAGGCCGGGCACCTGGATTTCCTTGGTCAGGTGCAGCCGGTCGATCCAGTTCTGTGCTTCGGGCGCAAACATCGCGATCAGCATGACCTTGGGTGTGACCGGTGCCACCGGTGCGGTAGCCGCCCAGACAGCCGGGCTGAGCAGTGCCAGCGTGGCGCAGAGCGTGTTGCGAGTGGTGTGTTTCATGAAAACTCCTGTCGTCATAATAAGGTTCAGAACTGGTAACCCACGCCTGCGTAATAGCCCCAGCCATCGGAGCGCGCGCGGAAGTTGCCATCGCCGAAGTTCAGCTCGCTGCCGTCCTGCCAGTTGCCGCCGTTGTGGAAGTAGCGGCCAACCAGGGTGAAGCGCAGGTGCGTGAAGGCATAAAGCAGCACATTGGTGGCGACCGTGGAGTTGCCGGTGCGTGCCGGATCGTTCTTGAGGTCCGAGCCGAAATCGAAGTTGGTGAAGCCGATGTAGGTCAGCGACGCACCGTTATCGAAGGTGCTGATCGGTACGATGTATTTGAGCTGCGCGCGGTAGCCGTCCCACGAGTACTCGTTGCTGGCGCCGTAGTTCTCCCACTGGTAGCGGCCATAGAAGTTGGCTGACAGATTGACCCGCGAGTGGGTATCGATGTCAGTGCCCAGGCCGCTGTACAGGGTGTTGGCCCGGTTGGCCGTATTGCTGCCGTGGTCATAGATCCAGTCGAAGGCGACGTACCATTCCTTGAACGGCCCGACGGCCAGACTGCGCCCGGCGAGGTAGTCGATCGAGATGCGTGGCTCGTGCTCCATGAACAGCGGCGAGCCGTGGTCCCAGACGCCTTTGTCATTATCGTTGCCGATGCCGAGGATCTTCGGTACGTCGACATAGCCATACAGCTCGAACGGCCCTTTGCGGCCGAAGTATTCGTACTCCAGGTAGATGTCATCGTTGGGCTTGGGGCCGAAGCTGATGTCCTTGCTGCCGATCAGCGTCAGGTCCTGGTTGAACCAGTCTGAAAAATACGCGCCTTTACCTTCCTTGGGCGAGGCGGGCGGGCTGAGTGCTTCGCCTTGCGCCGAGTCTTCGGCGGTGGCGGGTGCTGCCAGGACGCTGGTACAGGGCAGCGCCGCGGCGGCGGCGAACAGCAGAGGCATGAGAAATCTTGAGGGCGTTGCGGGTCGAGTGAATGGCGGCTGTGGCATTGAAGCTCCTTTTCGTGGGCGCGTACTGCTGATCGCAAGCGTTTGCACAGCCCATGCCAAACTGTTTCAAGATGTTGAATGCCTTGGATATCAGGTGCAGAAGATGACCGATCGGGCAGGAAAACGCCCGCAAGCTGTGCGCGGTGTCACCGCCAGTGCCCCGTGATGTTCCGTTTTACCTCAAAGGCCCGGACGAGCAGCGGCGAGCATGACCACGGCCAGACCGATCATCAGGTTGATGCCGGCGAGGCGGCGGATATTGCCCAATGCTGCCGCGCCCTCGGCCCACTGTTCGGCTTCCACGGCGCGACGCAGCTCAGGCAGTTGCAATGACTGGATACGCAAAAACAGCGCAACCATGACGACGTATAGGCCCATCATGATCTGCACATAACGCGGCGCGGTTTCAAAGCCGGTGAAGTTGAGCTGAATCATGCCGATGCCGGTTATCGGCAGCAGCACCACCGCGGCCCAGACCCAGGCAAAGAAGCGCGGAAACACCTGGACCCACACTTTCAAGCGAGAAGGGCCTTCAAGTGCTGCAATGACTGCCGGGCGCAACACCATCCAGGCGAAAAACATGCCGCCAACCCACACCAGAGCAGCCAGCAGATGCAACGTATAGACAGTAGAAAAAGCGGTCATCGGACACTCCGTTCTGCGCGGATGGATTTAGCGCGCTATGATAGCGCCCACTCAGAACTACTGAAAATTTATCCAGCCTTTTTAGCCGTGCCCCCGAACCGAAGCCAATGATCAGTACCGAACTCAAAACCCAGATCCAGGGCGCTTACTCGCGTTTCCTCGAAGCCAAGAGCCTCAAGCCACGCTATGGCCAGCGATTGATGATCGCTGAAGTCGCCAAGGTGCTGGGGGACATTGACACCGATGAAGAGGGCCGTCGTTCGGGCGATCCTGCGGTAGTGGCCGTCGAAGCCGGAACGGGTACCGGCAAGACCGTGGCTTACGCGATCGCCTCGATCCCCACCGCCAAGGCGGCAGGCAAGCGGCTGGTGATCGCCACCGCGACCGTCGCCCTGCAGGAGCAGATCGTCTACAAGGACCTGCCGGACCTGATGCGCAACAGCGGTCTGAATTTTACCTTCGCCCTGGCCAAGGGGCGCGGGCGTTACATGTGCCTGTCCAAGCTCGACGCATTGCTGCAGGAAAGTGACGCGACCAACGCGACCGCGCAGCTGTTCGAGGAAGAAGGCTTCAAGATCGAAGTCGATGAGGCCAGCCAGAAGCTTTTCACCAGCATGTTGCAGAAGCTGGCGGGCAACAAGTGGGACGGCGATCGCGACAGCTGGCCGCAGGAACTCGCCGATCAGGACTGGGCGCGTCTGACCACCGATCACAGCCAGTGCACCAACCGGCACTGCCCCAACTTTCAGCAGTGCGCCTTCTATAAAGCGCGTGAAGGCATGGGCAAGGTCGATGTGATTGTCACCAACCACGACATGGTGCTGGCCGACCTGGCACTGGGCGGCGGTGCGGTGCTGCCGGACCCGCGTGACACCCTGTATGTCTTCGACGAAGGTCATCACCTGCCGGACAAGGCCATCGGCCACTTTGCCCACTACACCCGATTGAAATCGACCGCCGACTGGCTGGAACAGACCGCCAAGAACCTCGCCAAGCTGCTGGCCCAGCATCCGCTGCCCGGCGATCTGGGCAAGCTGATCGAGCAGGTGCCGGAGCTGGCCCGCGAGATCAAGGGCCATCAGCAGTTCATGTTCGGTGCCTGCGAGCAACTGGCGGATTTCCGCGCCGGTGAGGACATGCAGGGCCGCGAGCGTCCACGTCACCGCTTTGTCGGCGGCGTGATTCCCGAGCACATTCGCGAGATGGGCATCGAGCTCAAGAAGGGCTTCGCGCGCCTCGACGACCTGTTCACGCGCCTGACCGAGCTGCTCAAGGAAGGCATGGACGGTGAGGTCAACATCGGCATCGCCAGCCATCAGGCCGAAGAATGGTATCCGCTGTTCGGCAGCCTGCTGGCTCGCGCGCATGGCAACTGGGAATTGTGGACAGCCTTCACCGCCGAAGACCCGGAAGACAGCCCGCCAATGGCGCGCTGGCTGACCCTGGCCGACAGCGGTGCAATGTTCGATATCGAGGTCAATGCCAGCCCGATCCTGGCGGCGGAAATGCTGCGTCGCAATTTGTGGAACATCGCCTACGGAGCGCTGGTCACCTCGGCGACCCTGACCGCGCTGGGCAAGTTCGACCGCTATCGCATGCGCGCCGGCCTGCCCAAGGGGGCGGTGACCGCGGTGGTGCCAAGCCCGTTCCATCACGCTGATGCCGGCGTGCTGCGCGTCCCCGACCTCAAGGCCGACCCGCGTGACTCGGTGGCGCATACCGCCGCGATCATTCGCGACCTGCCCGGTCTGGTGGAAGGTTCGCGAGGCACGCTGGTGCTGTATTCGTCGCGCAAGCAGATGCAGGATGTGTTCGACGGCCTGGACCGTGACTGGCGCAAGCAGGTGTTCATTCAGGGCAACCTGTCCAAACAGGAAACCCTCAACAAGCACAAGGCACGCGTCGACAGCGGCGAGTCCAGCGTACTGTTCGGGCTGGCCAGCTTCGCCGAGGGTGTGGATTTGCCCGGCGCCTACTGCGAACACGTGGTCATCGCCAAGATCCCGTTCGCGGTGCCGGATGACCCGGTCGAGGCCGCGCTGGCCGAGTGGATCGAAGCGCGTGGCGGCAACCCGTTCATGGAGATCGCCGTGCCCGATGCCTCGTTGCGTCTGGTGCAGGCCTGTGGCCGCTTGCTGCGCACCGAAGAGGACCGCGGCACCATCACGCTGCTGGACCGGCGGGTGGTCACCCAGCGCTATGGCAAGGCGATTCTCAATGCGCTGCCACCGTTCCGCCGGGAAATAACGTGAGCCAAAGATGAAGAGCATTTCACATCTGTTCCCAAAGCGCTCGATCACTGAAACAATACGGGCCGTTTAGCCTGTCGCCAGGCTCATGTTGCAGTCAGGAGTCAGCCGTTGCAGATCCAGGGTCATTACGAACTTCAATTCGAAGCAGTACGTGAAGCCTTTGCGGCGCTCTTTGACGACCCTCAGGAGCGCGGCGCTGCCTTGTGCATTCAGGTCGGCGGCCAGACCGTCATCGATCTGTGGGCGGGCACCGCCGACAAGGACGGTGCCGAGGCGTGGCACACCGACACTATTCTCAACCTGTTCTCTTGCACCAAGACCTTCACCAGCGTGGCCGTTCTGCAACTGGTCGAAGAGGGCAAGTTGAAGCTGGACGAACCCGTGGCCAGGCTCTGGCCCGAATTCGCCGCGGCGGGCAAGGCCTCTATCACTCTTCGCCAATTGCTCTGCCATCAGGCCGGCCTGCCCGCGTTGCGTGAACCGTTGCCTGCCGAAGCGCTTTACCAGTGGGACACCATGACCGCCGCCCTGGCAGCCGAAGAGCCCTGGTGGACCCCGGGCCAGGGGCATGGTTATGCGGCGATCACCTATGGCTGGCTGGTGGGCGAGATGCTGCGCCGCGCCGATGGCCGAGGCCCGGGGGAGTCCATTGCGGCGCGTATTGCCCGCCCGCTGGGGCTGGATTTTCATGTGGGCCTGGCCGATGACCAGTTTCATCGCGTTGCCCACATCGCGCGTGGCAAAGGCAATGCCGGTGACGACGCTGCCCAGCGCGTGCTGCAGGCGACGATGCGCGAGCCGGCTTCGATCACCGCCAAGGCGTTTACCAACCCGCCGTCGATCATGACCAGCACCAACAAGCCGGAGTGGCGGCGCATGCAGCAACCGGCGGCCAACGGCCACGGCAATGCGCGCAGTCTTGCCGGTTTCTATAACGGTTTGCTCGATGGCAGCCTGCTTGAAGCAGACATGCTCAGCGAGCTGACCCGTGAACACAGCCTCGGTCAGGACAAGACATTACTGACCTCGACCCGTCTGGGACTGGGCTGCATGCTCGATCAGCCGGGCGTTGCCAATGCGACTTACGGCCTGGGGCCCAAGGCCTTTGGCCATCCGGGGGCGGGCGGTTCGGTAGGGTTTGCCGATCCCGATCACGAGGTTGCCTTTGGCTTCGTTACCAATACGTTGGGGCCCTACATTCTGATGGACCCACGCGCTCAGAAACTGGTCGGGGTTCTGCGTGAGTGTTTGCAGTAAGTATCGGCTATAAGTGCTTGTTTCATACCGACTGTCAGTTAAATGGCTGTAACAGGAACCGTACGACGGTTTCTTTTTCCAACTGCATCTTTATGCATGTTATACCGGCGTAGTTACGTCCTTCTGTCTGATCAAAAACCGTTGCGGGTTACCCATGTCGTCTAATAAAAGCCTCGTTCTCGCCCTGTGCATCGCCGTGACCGGCTGTGCCCAAACCCCACAATCCGACTCTGCTGCAACCGGAGGCCATTGGTGGCAGTTCGGTTCCGGCAGCGAGTCCGCTGACGCAGGCACCGCTGCCAAGGCTCCGGCACCGAGCCCGGCGCCCGCTCCGGTTGCCAAGGCTGCTGCAACGCCGCCACCTGCGACGGGTGCTGAAAACAGCGCGCCGTGGTACTGGCCGTTCGGCTCCAGCGACAGTGCTCAGGCCAAACCTGATGCCGTTGCCGACAAACCGGCAGCCAAGCCAGCGGCGCCGTCGATGGTCGCCAAGTCGGAAACCGACACCAAGTGGTGGTGGCCGTTTGGCAACGACTCCGCCAAGGACGAGCCTAAAGCGCTGCCGATGCCTGATCCGAAAGTGACCCAGGCGTGGCTGGACGAGTACGAGCCGCGCCTGCGCGCTGCAATCAAGGACAGCCCGTTCCAGCTGGAGCGCCGCGAAGACCTGCTGGCAATCACCGCGCCAGTCGACAGCTCGTTCAACCCTGACCGTCCAGCCATGCTGCTGCCCAACACGCTGGGTCCGATCACCCGTCTGGCCAAGGTGGTCGAAGGCGATCAGAAAACTGCCGTGTTGATTCTCGGTCATGCCGACACGTCGGGTCCTACCGACGCCAACCAGAAGATCAGCCAGGAACGCGCGCAGTCGGTTGCCGCGATTTTCCGTCTCAGTGGCCTGGAGCGTAACCGCCTCAGCCAGCGTGGCATGGGTGCGGTGATGCCGCGCGCCGCCAACGACAGCCTGCAGGGTCGTGCGCTCAACCGCCGGGTCGAGATTCTCATGACGCCGCAGGACACCATGCGCGCGCTGATGAGCCGCTATGCACTGCCGCCAGTGGCGCCGACCATGGTTGCTACCCAGGACGTCAAGCCGGTTGCTCCGGCACCTGCCGCCGCACCGGCCAAGAAAGCCGCTGCGAAGAAAGACACCGCCAAGAAAGCTGCACCGGCCAAGGCCAGCACCGCCAAGAAGGCCGCGCCAGCCAAGACCACCGCAGCGGCCAAGAAGCCGGCAGCGACCAAAGCGGCGGCCAAGGCTCCGGCCAAGAGCACAACGCCCGCCAAGAAGGATGACAGCCAGGCCAGTAACTAAGCCTGTCAGCACCCACGCGGATCGTCACTGACGCTTCGCGTGGAGTCGATCCGTGCCCTCGCAGGAACCAGACCATGACCCAGACCCTGGCCGATATGCGCCGTGATTACACGCGCGACGGGTTGACCGAAGCGCAATCGCCGGACGAGCCCTTTGCACTCTTCCATGCATGGTTCGCCGATGCGGTGAACACCGAGCAGCCGCCTGTCGAGGCTAACGCCATGACATTGGCGACGGTTGATGAGGAAGGACGTCCACATTGCCGCGTCTTGCTGCTCAAGGGCCTCGACACTCAGGGTTTCACGTTTTTCACCAACTACGAAAGCGCCAAGGGCCAGCAACTGGCTGCCCGTCCATTTGCCGCGATGACTTTCTTCTGGCCGACACTGGAGCGCCAGGTGCGTATCGAGGGGCGGGTCGAGAAAGTCTCTGCGCAAGAGTCCGACGCTTATTACCAGGTGCGCCCCCTGGGCAGTCGTCTGGGGGCATGGGCCTCGCCACAGAGTCGTGTAATCGCGGATCGCGACGAACTGGAAGGCCTGATCAGACAGACGGAACAACGCTTCGCAGACACCCAGCCACACTGCCCCGAGCACTGGGGTGGCTATCGTCTTTTGCCCGAGCGAATCGAGTTCTGGCAGGGTCGCTCCAGTCGACTTCACGACCGTTTGAACTATCGTTTGATAGACGACAGATGGACACGTGAGCGCCTTGCACCCTGATTGAATTATTCGTTTGGCCAATCGTCTGAGCGTTATACGGGCTATGGCTGTATGAGGCCTGAATCAATTTAATTTGCAGGCTCGGGGCCGTGACAGCACCTTTGTCGGGTAGTCTAATGGCCACTGATTCCTCTGGAGATTCCTTTTATGCGCAAGTCTGCTCTTCTGGTTGCTTCGTTCACTGCCATGGCTCTGACGCTGGGCGGCTGTACCTCGAATCTGACCGGTGATTCCTACTCCCGTGACGAGGCCAGGACCGTACAGACAGTTCGCATGGGGACGATCGAATCCTTGCGTCCGGTCAAGATCGAGGGCACCAAGACCCCGATCGGCGGCGCGGCGGGTGCAGTCGTTGGTGGTGTGGGCGGTAGCGCCATCGGCGGTGGTCGCGGCAGTATCGTGGCAGCGGTGATCGGCGCAGTGGCCGGTGGTTTGCTGGGTTCGGCGACCGAGGAAGGCCTGACCCGTACGCAAGGTGTCGAGATCACCGTGCGTGAGGACGACGGCAGCATGCGTGCCTACGTGCAGCAGGTTCAGGAAAACGAGATTTTCCGGGTCGGCGAGCGCGTGCGTATCATGAGCGTCAACGGCACCAGCCGCGTTACCCACTGATCTGCAACACCGCACAGCAAAACCCCGAGCCGCAATGCTCGGGGTTTTTTATTGGTGCGCCAGGCATGGCGCGTGAATATCGTACCAATGCTCTGCGTTGGCATGCAGTTCTGGACGCTCCGCGTCCGATCCTGACGGTGAACCGCAGCTTTTATGTGTGACGCGGCGCGTCACGAAATACATTCCCGCACGGATCGCGGGAACGATAGTCACCCTGGGCTCAGCCCTCGATCCCCAGCATGTCCCGCACCAGCGCTTCGGCCACCCGAATGCCGTCCACGCCAGCCGAGAGAATCCCGCCCGCATAGCCAGCGCCTTCACCGGCCGGGTAAAGGCCTTTGGTGTTCAGGCTCTGCATAGTCGGCCCGCGGGTAATGCGCAGCGGTGCCGAGGTACGGGTTTCGATGCCGGTCAGGACGGCGTCGTGCAGCGAGAAGCCTTTGATCTGCTTGTCGAACGCAGGCAGGGCTTCACGAATGGCTTCGATGGCAAAGGCGGGCAGAGCCTCGGCAAGGTCCACAAGCTTCACGCCCGGCTTGTAGGACGGTTCAACGCTGCCCAGGGCTGTCGAGGCCCTGCCGGCAATGAAGTCGCCGACCAGTTGCGCAGGGGCCTCGTAACTGCTGCCGCCGAGCAGATAGGCGTGAGACTCCAGACGCTCCTGCAATTCGATACCGGCCAGCGGGCTGCCCGGGTAGTCCTGTTCCGGCGAGATACCGACCACGATGCCCGAGTTGGCATTGCGCTCGTTGCGCGAGTATTGGCTCATGCCGTTGGTGACCACTCGGCCGGGCTCTGACGTGGCTGCCACGACCGTGCCGCCAGGGCACATGCAGAAGCTGTAGACCGAGCGGCCGTTGCTGGCGTGGTGCACCAGTTTGTAATCGGCTGCGCCGAGCTTCGGGTGACCGGCATATTTGCCCAGTCGCGCGCGGTCGATCAACGATTGCGGGTGTTCGATGCGGAAGCCCACCGAGAACGGCTTGGCTTCCATGAACACGCCACGGCCGTGCAGCATGCGGAAGGTGTCACGGGCACTGTGGCCCAGCGCCAGAATCACGTGCCGGGACTCGAGCTGTTCGCCGCTGTCCAGCTGCACGCCCAGCAATTGGCCGTCCTCGATCATCACGTCGGTCACGCGCTGCTGAAAGCGCACTTCGCCGCCCAGCGCTTCGATCTGATGGCGCATGTTCTCGACCACACCGGTCAGGCGGAACGTGCCGATATGCGGTTTGCTGACATAGAGGATTTCTTCCGGCGCGCCGGCCTTCACGAACTCGTGCAGCACCTTGCGGCCGATGAATTTCGGGTCCTTGATCTGGCTGTAAAGCTTGCCGTCGGAAAAGGTCCCGGCACCGCCCTCGCCAAACTGCACGTTGGACTCGGGGTTGAGTACGTTTTTGCGCCACAGCGCCCAGGTGTCCTTGGTGCGCTGACGAACTTCGGTGCCGCGCTCGAGGATGATCGGCTTGAAGCCCATCTGCGCCAGCAGCAGCCCGGCAAAGATACCGCAGGGCCCGAAACCTACGACGATCGGGCGCTCTGTCAGCCCCTCGGGAGCGTGACCGACGACTTTGTAGCTGACATCAGGTGCCGGGCCGACGTGGCGGTCGTTGGCCAGCTTGCGCAACAGTGCCTCTTCATCCTTGACCTGGAAGTCGATGGTGTAGATGAAGCACAGCTCGGAAGACTTTTTGCGCGCGTCGTAACTGCGTTTGAAGAGGGTAAAGTCCAGCAGTTCGCCGCTGTCGATACCCAGGTGCTTCAAGAGCGCAACGCGCAGGTCTTCTTCCGGATGATCGATCGGCAGCTTGAGTTCGGTGATTCGTAACATTAAGGGGTCCAGTTTTCGGGCCGCAGGTTCAGCCCGACAGCACTACAAGAACCGGCGATTATAAGCGCTGAACCCCTTTGGCGGCGAGCCTGGGCGATCAGTCGTCGCGTGAACCGCCGTAATAACCGCAGCCACGCTGGGCCTGGCCGTTGATGCGCAGCTCTGCGGTGAGGTGTTGCACCGAGCCGTCGACGCTGTCGACGCAGCGCTGTGGTGCGACCCATATCTCGATACGCTGGTTGTTGGCTTCGCTGCTGACGCTGAAACTGCCGTCCGGCAGCTTCTCTTCCACGTAGGGCAACGCCAGTGGCGCGACGCCCTCGCGCTCCAGAACCATGCCCTTGCCGCTGACATTGACGTTCCAGGCGGGTTTGTTGCCATTGACGTGCAATGTCAGGCGTTTGAAGTTGAGGTCTTCACAGGCCTGGCCTGGACGTTCGACGCGGTACAGCTGATGCAGGTCCAGCTGACCGTCACTGTTGGCCGCCTTGCTCGCGGCAAAGCTGCCGCGCAGATCGGCAAACACCGTGCCCTTGCTGTCCGCCAGCGAGGCCGCCTCCTGCAGAATGCCGGTGTTGCCGCGATCCTTGACCACGTAGCGACGCTGCTCGTTACACGGCTTGAACAGCAACTGGCCGTTCTCCCCGGTCAGATCGCCCTGCATGCGGAGCATGCCCGCCGTGGAAACCTTCGGTTCCTCGGTCTGTTTACCGAGCAACTGACACCCGGCAAACAGCGGTAGAAGAGCAAATACGAGGACGGAACGGGCAGCAAACATGATGTGGTCTCCAGACAGGTGCCGCCACGTTACTCAGACTGGAGGTGCATCACAAGGGGCGGGATGCTTATCGCGCGAGCAGTGGCTTTGACTATCGTGCAGGCCTGACTCTGACAGTAGGAGCGAACGTGTTCGCGAAAGGGCCGTTTTGTTCGACGAAAATACATCGTTTAAACGAACGCCTTCGCGAACAGGCGAAGCGTCGGCCGATTCGCTCCTGCAAAACCGTTTCGGCCTCTCCGGACGTGGCGTGCGCTTAGCCGCCCAGATACGCGTCCCGCACTTTCGGATCGACCAGCAGTTCTTCGCCTGTGCCTTGCATGACCACGCGGCCGTTTTCCAGTACGTAGGCGCGATCAGCGACTTTCAGGGCCTGGTTGGCGTTCTGTTCGACCAGAAACACCGTCACCCCATCGCGGCGCAGCTGTTCGACGATCTCGAAAATCTGCTGGATGATGATCGGCGCCAGACCCAGTGAAGGCTCGTCCAGCAACAGCAGCTTGGGCTTGCTCATCAGTGCGCGACCGATGGCCAGCATCTGTTGTTCGCCACCGGACATGGTGCCGCCGCGCTGATTGAAGCGTTCCTTGAGGCGTGGAAAAAGCTGCAGGACCTTGTCCATCTGTTCCTGATAATCCTCCTTTTCCGTGAAGAAACCGCCCATTGCCAGGTTCTCTTCAACGGTCAGGCGCGCAAATACCCGACGGCCTTCCGGCACCACGGCAATGCTCTTGCGCATGATGATCGACGACTCCAGCCCGACCAGTTCCTCGCCCATGTAGCGAATACTGCCGCTGTGGGCGCGCGGCGAGCCGCACAGGGTCATCAGCAGGGTGGACTTGCCCGCGCCATTGGCGCCGATCAGGGTGACAATCTCACCCTGGCGTACTTCCACGTTGACGCTGTGCAGCGCCTGGATCTTGCCGTAGAAGGTGGAAACGTTTTCGAACTGCAGCATTTACGCTTCCCCCAGGTAGGCTTTGATCACATCGGGATTGTCACGAATCTGCTCCGGCGTGCCATCGGCCAGAGGCGTGCCCTGATTGATCACCACAATGTGGTCGGAAATGCTCATCACCAGTTTCATGTCATGCTCGATCAGCAGGACCGTCGCGTTGTGCTCGCTGCGCAACACGCCGATCAGCGCTTTCAGATCATCAGTTTCCCTGGGGTTCAGACCCGCTGCCGGTTCGTCGAGCATCAGAATGCGCGGACGCGTCATCATGCAGCGGGCGATTTCCAGGCGGCGTTGCTGACCATAGGCCAGCGTCCCGGCAGGGCGATTGGCGAATTCACGCAGGTTGACCGCCTCAAGCCAGTGCTCGGCGTAGTCCATGGCTTCACGTTCGCTGCGGCGAAACGCGGGCGTCTTGAACAGGCCGGACAGGAAGTTGGTGTTCAAATGCCGGTGCTGGGCAACCAGCAGGTTTTCCACGGCGGTCATGTCCTTGAACAGGCGCACGTTCTGGAAGGTACGCACCACGCCCTTGCGCGCGATCTGGTGACCAGCCAGGCCCTGGATCGGCTCACCGTCGAGCAGAATCGTGCCCGCGCTCGGCCGGTAGAACCCGGTCAGGCAGTTGAAAACTGTCGTCTTGCCTGCGCCATTGGGGCCGATCATCGATACGACCTGCCCTTGATTGACGGTCAGGGCAACGCCATTGACCGCCAGCAGGCCGCCAAAACGCATGCTCAAGCCGGTGGCTTGCAGTAATGGGCGGCTCATTTCGGCAGCTCCGCTTTCAATTTCATTTCGGGGCGTTGCATCGGCAGGAAGCCTTGTGGACGCCAGATCATCATCAGCACCATCAGCGCGCCGAACATCAGCATGCGGTAGTCACTGAACTCACGCATCAGCTCAGGCAACAGGATCATCACGATGGCCGCCAGGATCACGCCCAGTTGCGAGCCCATGCCACCCAGCACCACGATGGCCAGGATGATTGCCGACTCGATGAAGGTGAACGATTCCGGGGTGATCAGACCCTGACGTGCAGCAAAGAAGCTGCCTGCGAAACCTGCGAACGCAGCGCCAAGGGTGAAGGCCGAGAGCTTGATCACGGTCGGGTTCAGACCCAGTGCGCGACAGGCGATTTCGTCTTCGCGCAAGGCTTCCCAGGCCCGGCCGATCGGCATGCGCAGCAGGCGATTGATGACGAACAACGCCGCCAGTGCCAGCAGCAGGGCGATCAGGTAGAGGAAGATGACCTTGTTGATCGAGTTGTACGGCAGGCCGAAGAACTCGTGGAAGGTCTGCATGCCTTCAGCAGCCTTGCGCTCGAAAGTCAGGCCGAAGAAGGTCGGCTTTTCGATGTTGCTGATGCCGTTCGGACCGCCGGTGATATCGGTCAGGTTGCGCAGGAAGATGCGGATGATCTCGCCGAACCCCAGCGTCACGATGGCCAGATAGTCGCCGCGCAGACGCAACACCGGAAAGCCCAGCAGGAACCCGAACAGCGCCGCCATCAACCCCGCGATCGGCAGGCAGATCCAGAAGCCGAGCCCGTAATAGTGCGACAGCAGGGCATAGCTGTAGGCGCCGACCGCATAGAAACCGACATAGCCCAGGTCAAGCAGACCTGCCAGGCCGACCACGATATTCAGGCCAAGGCCGAGCATCACGTAGATCAGGATCAGCGTGGCAATGTCCACCGCACCGCGCGACCCGAAGAATGGCCAGATGAAGGCCAGCACGATGAGCGCCGCAAGGCCCCAGCGCTGGGTTTTCGGCTGGGTCAGGAAGTCGCTGGTTTTTTGCGGGATCAGCGGTTTGTCGGAGCCGCGACGCAGGCCGCTGATCTGCTCGGCAAACAATACGCGCAGACACAGCAGGACCGAACACACGGCAATGATGGTCAGGGTCAGCGGGCTGGCGTTCTGCACTTGCAGGGTGACGCCGGAAAAGGCCAGCTTCAGGCCGAACACCGGGTAGGCCACAGCCCAGACCAGTGCGGCGCTGAACAGCGCCTGTTTGAAAGACTTGCTCATACTTTCTCAACCTCCGGACGACCCAGAATGCCGGTCGGTCGGAACAGCAGCACCAGGACCAGCAGGCCGAAAGCCACGACGTCCTTGTACTGATCACCAAAAATGTCGGCACCGAAGGCTTCGGCGACGCCCAGCACCAGACCACCGAGCACGGCACCCGGGATCGAACCGATACCGCCCAATACCGCAGCCGTGAAGGCTTTCAGGCCGACGAGGAAACCGGCGTTGGGGTTGATCACGCCGTATTGCATGCTCAGTAGCATGGCGGCGACGGCGGCCAGTGCAGCACCGACCACGAAGGTCAGGGCGATGATGTTGTTGGTGTTGATCCCCAGCAGATTGGCCATCTTCATGTCCTCGGCGCAGGCGCGGCAGGCGCGACCCATTCGCGAGCGGGAGATGAACAGGGTCAGGCCGGTCATGGCCAGCAGGGTGACGACGAACACCACGATCTGCATGTAGGAAATCAGCACTTCCTGCGCACCACCGGGCCCGAACGAGAGGCTGCCGGGCAGCAGGTTGGGGATGGCGAAGTTGCCGGAGCCCTGGGAAAGCTGGACCGAGTTCTGCAGAAAGATCGACATGCCGATCGCAGAAATCAGGGGGATCAGACGGTTGCTATTGCGCAACGGACGGTAGGCCACACGCTCGATGCTGTATCCGTAGGCACTGGTCACGATGATCGCAGCGGCAAAACCGGCAATCATCAGCAGCGGCAGGCTGTGAATACCCAGCATCGCCAGACCGGCGAGTGCCATGAAAGCGACATAGGAACCGATCATGTACACCTCGCCATGGGCGAAGTTGATCATTCCGATGATGCCGTACACCATCGTGTAACCGATGGCGATCAATGCATACGTACTGCCAATGGTCAGGCCATTGACCAGCTGCTGCATGTAGTGGAATAACTCGGGCATTTACCGCGCTCCTAAAAACCTGATCTGCATTTCTCTGACGTGCGCCGGGGTGGCATTCTGTCGATGCGTAGCCTGTTGCGCTGTCAAGGAACCGCTATTGACGGTTTTAAGATTTTCAGGGGGCCTCGTGAATACAGTTCGGGTCGCCGAAACCTGCGTACGGGCCTGGATTCGTAAAACAAAGCCCACTGCGCTGGCAGTGGGCTTTGAGGGTTAACGCAAGCAGCTTATTTGGCGGCTTCGGTCTTGGGCTTGCCGAAGTGCCACTCGTAGACCACGAACTGGAAGTTCTTCAGGTCACCTTTTTCGTCGTAGCTCAGCTCGCCCATTGGCGTCTTGAAGGTACCGGCGTGGATGGCAGCAGCCACCTTGGTGGTGTCTTCGGACTTGGCGGCCGCGATGCCGTCAGCAATGACCTGTACGGCGGAGTAGGACGGGTACACGAACGGGCCGCTCGGGTCCTGACTCTTGGCCTTGAAGGCCTCGGTCAGCGCCTGGTTGGCCGGGTCCTGGTCGAAGGATTTTGGCAGGGTGACCAGCAGGCCTTCGGAAGCTTCGCCAGCAATTTGCGAGATCGACTCGTTGCCGACGCCTTCAGGGCCCATGAACTTGGCGTTCAGGCCTTTTTCCTTGGACTGGCGCAGGATCTGGCCCAGCTCAGGGTGGTAGCCGCCGTAGTAGACGAAGTCGACGTTGGCCTGCTTGAGTTTTTGAATCAGCGAGGCGAAGTCCTTGTCGCCAGCGTTGATGCCTTCGAACAGTGCAACCTTGACGCCTTTTTTCTCCAGCGTTTGCTTGACGGCTGTCGCGATACCTTCGCCGTACTGCTGCTTGTCGTGGATCACTGCAACGATTTTCGGCTTGGCGACGTCGGCAATGTAGTTGCCAGCGGCCGGACCCTGGGCGCTGTCGAGACCGATGGTGCGGAACACCAGTTTGTAGCCGCGCGCGGTGATTTCCGGGCTGGTGGCAGCCGGGGTCACCATGATGATGCCTTCGTCTTCGTAAACGTCGGAGGCTGGCTGGGCGGAGCTGGAGCAGAGGTGGCCGACCACGTATTTCACGCCGTCGTTGACCACCTTGTTGGCGACCGCAACGGCCTGTTTCGGATCGCAGGCGTCATCATATTCGACGGCTTCAAGCTTTTTGCCATCTACGCCGCCTTTGGCGTTGATCTGCTCGATGGCCATCCTGGCGCCATTGAACTGCATGGTGCCGTATTCGGCGACAGGGCCGGTCTTGGGGCCGGCAATGCCGATCTTGATGGTGTCAGCTGCGAACGAATGGCTGGCAACCCCCGCCATAACCAGTGCGGCAAACAGCCTTGAAAGCTTATTGGTACCCTTAGTCATGATGCTCCACTCTTGCGTTGTAGTTTTTATAATCCTGATGGCCAAGGCTCCAGGACCGATTCGATCACCGGTTGTCCCGCACCGCCAACTGTACCGGAACAGTTTAGAGCGCCGTTCGCGGGCTTGGAAAGCCGGGCGTCCGGGGACAAACCTGTGCGTGTCGCCTAATCGAAAGAAAGTTACAGAATCGAACCGCTTGAGTGTCTGAAATCACTTCAGATCCATAAGGTTATCTGCACTTCCCTGCGATAAATCGCCTGCTTCTGGGCTTGCCGGTGGGAAACTCGGCGCTATCATTGCGCCGATTTTCTTTTTGGTGAAACCCATGACGCAAGAACCTAGCACCCTCTATGCCAAACTGCTTGGCGAAACGGCCTCAATCACCTGGACTGAATTGCAACCATTCTTTGCCAAGGGTGCCCTGTTGTGGGTCGAGCTGCCTCTGGATTTGATCGAAGTCGCCGAGGCAGTGGCCGAAAATGATGCAGCCAGGGTGTCTGCATGGCTGGCTGAAGGGCAGGTTGGCAAGGTGTCTGAAACCAAGGCGCTTGAGCTGGTGGAGACAGATCCAATGCTGTGGGCTGTAGTAGTGGCACCCTGGGTATTGATTCAAAACAGGGCGCAGGAATGATTTGCGCACCAGTTAAGTGCCTTGCGGTTTTCCCGGGTGAGTTGGAAGGTAACTCTTTGGCAGCCCGCGTAGCGTAAAACCACACCTTTCGAGGTGGCGGTTTCAGCGGGCTGTGCTGGCTTTTCGGCGATGGTTCCGTGCAGCGCCGCTTCAGGTGCGAACAGGTCTGTGACTGGCGAAATCGTCACTGTCAGACAGTTCGGCGAACACATCCGATGCTTCTGGTATCCCGATGTCAGGTCCGTGGGCATACGGTGGTGGCAGGGCAGACCACTGCAAGCTGGCCTCACGCTCATTCATCTGTCTGGCGAGGGGCAGGATTCGCTCCAGCGGCTGAGGCCTGCTGAACATATAACCTTGTACGTAATCACTGCCAAACTGCCTGAGAAACTCCAGCTGAGCCTGGGTTTCGACGCCCTCCGTCACGACTTTCAAGCGCAGGGTATGCGCCATGACGAGGATTGCCTGAACGATTTCCATATCCTGCGGTGACTGGGGAATGTCGATAATGAACGAACGATCGATCTTCAGCGTGTCCAGTGGCAGCCGCTTGAGATAGGCGAGCGACGAGTAACCCGTGCCGAAGTCGTCGATCGACAGGGAAACACCCAGGCTGCGAATGTGCTTGAGCATCAGGATGGTGTTGCTGATGTTGCCCATCAAGGCATTTTCGGTGACCTCCAGTTCCAGCCGTCCAGGCGCTGCGTCAGCATCGGCCAGCGCCCGTTCAACCTCTTCGACCAACTCGTTGCGGCCCAGCGTCAGCGCTGAGCAGTTGACCGAGATGATCAGCTGTTCCAGCCCTTCCTGATGCAGAGTGCGCAGGTCGTGACAGGCACGGCGCAGCACCCAGTTATCCAGTTCGGCAATCAGGCCGTTGGCCTCGGCAATGCCGATGAAGCGGGCGGGTACCAGCAGGCCGTGGTGCGGATGATTCCAGCGCACCAGCGCCTCGAGCTTGGCAACGTGGCCGGTGCGCATGTCGACGATAGGCTGGTAGTACACCTGCAGCCCCGTGCCTTCGCGCAGGGCATTGCGCAGTTCTTCTTCCAGTTGCAGCTCCAGACTGGCCTTGGTCTTGAGCGCCGGGTTGAAGAAGTTGACGCCGTTGCGCCCTTTATCCTTGGACTGGTAGAGCGCGAGGTCCGCGTGCTTGAGCAGCTCATCGCAGGTCGAACCGTCACGCGGGAACACGGCAATACCGATACTGGTGGTCATGACCATGCGTCTTCCTGCCAGCGCGATGGTCTCTTTCATTTTTTGCATGACTCGATGGGCCAGGTGTCGTGCCTCTTCGTAGTCCGGAATGCTCAGCAGGATGCAGAATTCATCGCCGCCGAAGCGCGCTACCACGTCCTGAACCCGGGTAGCACCACGGATGCGGTCGGCTATCACTTTGAGCAGCTCGTCACCCGCATCATGGCCCAGGCTGTCATTGATGCGCTTGAAGTGGTCGATGTCGAGGAACATCACTGCGAGCATGCCGTTGTTGTAAGTGTGCTCCTGCAGCTTCTCGGCGAAGATCTGATTGAAACCGCGGCGGTTGATCAGATTGGTCAGCGGGTCGTAATGCGCAACCTGCTGAAGCGAGACGCGTGCCTGATCCAGCTGGGTAAGCAGTGCATTGACCCGCTGCAGGTCATGCTCCTTGCCTTGCAGTTTCTTGTCAGCCATTGCCGCACTGATGCTGCCGGCGATGATCAGCAGGGCGATGGCCGCGATGGTCAGCCCCAGCTGTTGGCTGTTTTCGGTGGCGGGCCCGTGCAGCTCAGTGCCTTCCGGGATCACCAGCCGCAGCGCCTTCATGCCCATCAGGTGCATGGTCAACAGGCCCGCGCCCAGCAGAAGGCTGACCGCATATCGGAACATCTGATGAAACATGCCGTTGTACTGGCGCAAGTGCCGCGGCAGTGTCAGGAGCGCAATGCTGGAGAGGACTGCGACCAGAATCGACAGGGCGAACATCCGCGGCTCGTAGTACTGCGTGGCAGTGGAGCGCATGGCCGACATGCCCAGGTAGTGCATGACGCTGATGCCGACCCCCATCACCACCGCGCTGATCAGGCAGCGTCTCAGAGTCAGTTCCGGGACTGTCAGTGCTCGCATGGCCACCAATGCGGTAATCAATACGATCAGCAGGGAAATCAGCGTGATGGAGAGGTCGTAAGCGATTTTGAGCGGTGCCTGAAAGGCCAGCATGCTGATGAAGTGCATCGCCCACACGCCACCGGCCAGGCACAACGCGCCCAGCGCTTTCCAGAGGCGACGGCTTTTGAGGGCGTCGACCTGGATGACACGGTCCGCAATATCCAGCGTGGCAAAGCACGCAGCACAGGCCACGCCGTAAGCCAGCGCGACCAGAAACAGGTTGTGACTACAGTCGATCAATAATTTCACGTCCGCTGGTGGGTCAGCGAATACGTTCAAACCCAGCCAATCCATAGCTTGCCCTATTCTCACTGCAAGGGCGCCAGGGCTGAAAGCCTGGCGTTGTAAGCTGAGTATAGAAGCTGTTTACAACCTGCCAATACACGAGGTGCCAATTTGGCATCAAAGTGATGGCTGGCGCGTTTGGACGCTATGATTGGGAGGACGCAGAGCGTCCGGAAAGACATACCCACGCGGAGCATGGGCACGATAGGGGGTGTTGCGGATATCGGGAACAGGCGCACGATAGGGGGTGTTGCGGATATCGCGGAGCATGGGCTTGGTTACGGTACACATCGTTCCTCACGCTCCAGCGTGGGAATGCCTTTCATGACGCTCTGCGTCATAGCGGGAGCAAGAGCGCGATGCCCATGCGGCGCATGGGCATGATAGGGGGGCGGATATCGCGGGGCAGGGGCGTGGTTACGGTACACATCGTTCCTCACGCTCCAGCGTGGGAATGCCTTTCATGACGCTCTGCGTCATAGCCTGAGCAGGAGCGCCATGCCCATGCGGTGCATGGGCGTGGCAGGCGGGTGTGTAACCGGCCTTCAGCCTGCGACCAGTACCCGGATCGCTTCCAGACGCAGGGCCGCTTTTTCAAGCATGGCCAGACCCTGTTCACGTTGAGTGCGCAGAGCCACCAGTTCACTGTCGCGCACGGTCGGGTTGACCGCTTGCAATGCCGTCAGGCGGGCCAGTTCTTCTTCGGTGTCGGCTGCCAGGCGACGCTGCGCTTCGGCGACGCGCTCGGCGTGTTTCGGCATGATTTTCTCTTCGCCCGCGTTGATCCTCGGGGTCAGTTGGTCACGTTGGGCCTGGATGAACTTGTTGGCGCTGGCACGGGGCACGCTTTCGAGCTGATCATTGAGCGTGTTGAACGACACACGGCTGGCCAGATCGTTGCCATTCGGGTCGAGCAGGCAGCGCAGCGCGGCAGGCGGCAGATAACGTCCCAGCTGCAGAGAACGAGGCGCAACCACTTCGCTGACGTAGATCAGTTCGAGCAGAACGGTGCCCGGCTTGAGCGCCTTGTTCTTGATCAGTGCCACGGCGGTGTTGCCCATCGAGCCGGACAGCACCAGGTCCATGCCGCCTTGCACCATCGGGTGCTCCCAGGTGATGAACTGCATGTCCTCTCGGGACAGCGCCTGGTTGCGGTCGTAGGTAATGGTCACGCCTTCGTCGTCGCCCAGCGGGAAGCTGGCGTCGAGCATCTTTTCACTCGGTTTGAGGATCAGGGCGTTTTCCGAATGGTCCTCGCTGTCGATGCCAAACGCGTCGAACAGGGTTTCCATGTAGATCGGCAGGCTGAACTGATCGTCCTGATCGAGGATTGCTTCGACCAGCGCTTCACCTTCGCCAGCGCCGCCGGAATTGAGCTCCAGCAGGCGGTCGCGACCGGTGTGCAGTTCGCTTTCCAGACGCTCGCGTTCGCTGCGGGCTTCATTGATCAGGGTTTGCCACTCGTCGTCGTCACCGCTTTCCAGCAGCGGCAGCAGGCGCGGGCCGAACTGATGCTGCAGGGCGTTGCCGGTCGGGCAGGTATTGAGGAACGCGTTGAGCGCTTCGTGATACCACTGGAACAGGCGGGCCTGCGGACTGGTTTCCAGGAAAGGCACGTGCAGCTCGATGGTGTGCTTCTGGCCGATCCGGTCCAGACGCCCGATACGCTGCTCCAGCAAGTCCGGGTGCGACGGCAGATCGAACAGGACCAGATGGTGGGAGAACTGGAAGTTGCGGCCTTCGCTGCCGATTTCCGAACAGATCAGCACCTGGGCGCCGAACTCTTCGTCTGCAAAATAGGCCGCCGCACGGTCGCGCTCGAGAATGTTCATGCCTTCGTGGAACACCGTGGCAGGAATGCCGGAACGCACACGCAGCGCGTCTTCCAGGTCCATGGCGGTTTCGGCGTGGGCACAGATCACCAGCACCTTGACGCGCTTGAGCATTTTCAGGGTATCGATCAGCCAGTCGACGCGTGGGTCGAAGCGCCACCAGCGCTCTTCTTCACTGACGTCCGAATGCGACTGGAAGCTGACTTCCGGGTAAAGATCGGCGTGCTCGCCGACCGGCAATTCGAGGTATTCGACGGGGCAGGGCAGCGGGTATTGATGCAGCTTGCGCTCCGGGAAGCCCTGCACCGCGGCGCGGGTGTTGCGGAACAGAACGCGGCCGGTGCCATGACGGTCGAGCAGTTCGCGAATCAGACGCGATTTGGCTTCTTCGTCGCCGGTATTCACCGCGGCCAGCAGCGAATCGCCTTCGGCACCCAGGAAGCCGTGAATGGTCTCTTGTGCTGCTGCGGACAGCTTGCCCTTGTCGAGCAACTCCTGAACGGCCTGAGCCACCGGGCGATAGTTCTCGCTCTCGGCACGGAAGGCCTTGAGGTCGTGGAAACGGTTCGGGTCCAGCAGGCGCAGACGGGCAAAGTGGCTGTCCTGGCCCAGTTGTTCCGGCGTCGCGGTCAGCAGCAGTACGCCAGCAATGACTTCGGCCAGCTGTTCGACCAGCGAATATTCGCGGCTGGCCTTGTCTTCGTGCCAGACCAGGTGGTGCGCTTCGTCAACCACCATCAGGTCCCAGCCTGCCGCAAACAGGGCGTCCTGGGCTTTTTCGTCTTCGACCAGCCATTCCAGGGCAACCAGCGCGAGCTGGGTATCTTCGAACGGGTTGCCGGCATCGCTTTCCATGAAGCGCTCGGCGTCGAACAGTGCGACCTGCAGGTTGAAGCGGCGACGCATTTCCACCAGCCACTGGTGCTGGAGGTTTTCCGGGACCAGGATCAGTACGCGGCTGGCGCGGCCCGACAGCAGTTGGCGATGGATCACCAGGCCGGCTTCGATGGTTTTACCCAGGCCCACTTCGTCGGCCAGCAGAACGCGTGGCGCGATGCGGTCTGCAACTTCACGAGCGATGTGCAACTGGTGGGCGATAGGCTGTGCGCGCACGCCACCCAGGCCCCAGAGCGAGGACTGCAATTGGCGGCTGGTGTGCTCGAGCGTGTTGTAGCGCAACGAGAACCACGACAACTGGTCGATCTGGCCGGCGAACAGACGGTCGGTCGCCAGGCGGAACTGGATGAAGTTCGACAACTGGGTTTCCGGCAGCGTGACCAGTTCGTTCTGCGCGTTCAGGCCGTGGTAGACCAGCAGGCCATCGACATCGTCGACTTCGCGAACGGTCATTTTCCAGTTTTCGAAGTGCGTGATCACGTCGCCAGGGGAGAAGCGCACGCGGGTCAGCGGCGCGTTACGCAGTGCGTACTGACGTGTTTCGCCAGTGGCCGGATAGAGCACGGTCAACAAGCGGCCGTCCTGTGCCAGAACGGTGCCCAAACCCAGCTCGGCTTCGCTGTCACTAATCCAGCGTTGCCCCGGTTGATACTGCTGCGCCATGCTGCCTGTCTCCCGCTTGAAAAAGCTGAGTATGTTAACGGAACGCGCCCCGAAGGCCAAAGGCGGCGTGAAAAAACTCATGGTCAGCGCCGGAACCTATCGAATTTTTGGTTCCATGACACTTATTTCACTGAGAGGGGTCAAAAAAGATCTTATAAACCACTACTGGCTATTTCAGCCCGGTTCAAGTTGCCTCGTGCACGGCCGACACCCCGGTAAGAGGAGATAAAACCATGCTGCAACCTATGCTTCCGTTAAGTGTGGTGCCTGTGACATCACAGCTGGATCCGGCCAAACGCATGCCGGACATTCCGCCTGTAGCGCCGGTTCAGCAGAGCTCCAGCGAGACCTCCATCGATCTGCGCAATGAAGATACTGAGCGCAGCGCGTTGCTGTTGCGTGAAGAGCAACAGCGCCAGCAGCAACAGCAACAGGCTCATGGCGGTGCAGAAGCCGAGGAATACCAGGGGCTGGTGGTTCCGGGTGACTCGCTGAACGCCGACAACACTGTACCCGTCGTACCGCTCATCGACGATGAGCCGCGCCAGGGGCTTTGGGTGGATATTCAGATCTGATCGCTGCACTGCCCATGTCTGTGCGGGTCACGGGACTGGTCAGGGCTGCCGCGATTGAGCATTATTGGTCCTGATTCCCCGTGTTCGAGAACCGCAAGCCATGAGCGACGATGCACAACTGATCGACCTGGGTGCCGAGCGCGCCAAGCGTATCCACGATCTGAATGACAAGCGCCTCAATGAAGTACGCAATGCCTTCGAGCAGGCCATGCCGTTGGGCAAGCAGAAAAAGTCCGGCAAAAAGCCTAAAAAGCGCTGATCCCGCCGCCACACCCTTGATCTGATCAGTTTGGTTTTACAACAGCTGATCTGGATCAACTCGTCTTTATGCACGCTGCCTTAATCTTGCTCCATCGAATGCGCTGTGGGCGGACACGCGCCTGCACGCATTCAATGAGCACGCAAGGCACTTGGGGCGACTTCGGTCGCCCTTTTTTTCGTCTGCATGCCGCGCCCTGCATCGAGCGCCGCGCGCTATCAGCTCACGGTTTTGGCGCCGGCATTGGCCTGGTCATAGGCTCTGGCGGCTTCGGCGGTCTTGATGTCGCGCTGATAGCTCGGCGTCCACGCGGTCACCGCTGACTTCTGGGTGAAGCTGACATTGCTGCCGATGTCCTTGAAGTGCGCATCGCCATAGTCATCCAGCACGCCGGAGTTGCTGGCCTTGTCGGAAACATCCACGCCTTTCGCGAAATAGTTGTCCTGCGAAAGGATGGTCGCATCCCCCGTCGCGGTGAAGCCAAGATGGAAGTTGTCGATCGAGTTGTTGAGCACATCAAATTGCCCATGACGCATCAGGCCGGGTGCGCGAACATCAAGGTTGCTGAACACATTGTTGGCGATGGTCATGCGCGGGTAGCCCTTGTACTCGGCCTTGGCTTGAGCGGAGTCGTCCGGCTGACCAAGAATCACGCCGTATTCGTTGTTCTGGAATTTAGAGTTGGTCAGGCTGACGTTGTCTGCCGTCCCGCCGACATACAGCAGCTTGTCCAGGCCTTTGGCGTTCTGATCCTTGGTGCCTGAATAGGTGTTGTGGTCGATCCAGTATTTCTGACCGCTGCTGATGAACATCTGCATGTCACCGTTTTCGCGATAACGGCTGTCGTGGTCGAAGTTCAGGTTCTGGAAGATGTCATTGCTGGCGGTCTTGCCGCTGGCCAGGTAGATGTTGTGCAGGCTGTTGCCCTTGTCGGTGCCCAGCAGGGTCTTGTTGGCGCCAAAGTTGATGGTCACCTTGCTGTCGGCAGACAGGTTGGCCCCCAGTTTGACGGTGCGGGCTTTGTCGTCCTCCATGTACTTCTTGAGGTCCGCCACGGTATTGACCGTGACGACTTCGCCGCCGTTACCGCCGGTGGTGTTGGCCTCTTTGGCGAAACCCATGATGCCGGACATGTCCGCGCCCTGGCCATGCGCGGCCGGGGTCGCGGTTTTGGCTGCGTTAACCGTGTTATCGGGTTTGGCGGTGGTGTCCGTCGAAGTTTTCGGCAGCGCAAGGTCATGGACCACTGCCGGGTTTACCGCATCGGGTCTGGCGGGTGTCTTGTCTGGGGTGGCACTGCTTCGCTCGGTCGTCCGGGGTGCTGTTTGTGACGGCGCAGCGGACGTCGGCTCTGTATTCTTTTGCAGTGATACAGGTTTTTCTGAAGGGTGATCGTTCTGCACCACAAAGGGTTTTTCTGCGTTGCCCTGAGGTGTTGAAGGCGGCGACGAGGAAGGGGAGGCGGAAGAGGGCGATTGAGCGAGCGTCGGCGTCTGATCGCGTTGAGGCTGTGCAGGCCCAGAGCCGTTGTGTAGATTTCCTTCCAGCAGCGAGAGCAGGTTGTTGAGGATGTTGCGGATCGCTTGCACAAGTTTGTTCAGTACCTGCTCACCGTTGCCACCCGGCATATTTGAAGACGTGTTCGTGTCAGTCGGCTGGACTCTGGAGCCCAGGGTATTCAGCGAGGAGTGCGGGCCATTGGCCTGCTGTGTCAGGCCGAAGTCGATCAGGTTGCTATTGTGGCCCGGCTTGATGCCCTGGCCTTGGGGCTGCAGTTGATCGGTCTGTGCCGGGGCGTCCTGCGCAGGAATCCCGGAGACGGGGTAGTAGTTTCTGTTGATCGTATTCATGGCTGATTTCCCCGCCTGTGGGATGAACAATTCGTGACCCGGATAAGGGAGCGCTACTGGTTCCCTGAGTGGAAAGCGCAGGAAAGCAGTTCCGGGTGCATCATGAATTTTTTGTTCAGGCCACTGGCGAGTCGGGCATGCGCGCTGCGTGGCGCACGCCCGTGCGCGGTATCAGCCGAAAGTGATCTCGGGCAATACGGTCAGGTCGACGGTCTGCTGCTTGCGCGGGGCGAGAATCTCGGCTTCGCCGTCTACAACCAGCTCATCGTTCTGATTGAAAACGCGGGTGGCGATGCGCACGCGGAACTTCGGCAGTTTTTCCAGGATTTCCAGGCGCACAGTCAGGGTATCGCCCAGTTTTACCGGCTTGAGGAAGGTCATCTGCTGACCGATATAGATGGTGCCGGGGCCAGGCAACTCGCACGCAACCGCCGCACTGATCAGCGCGCCACTGAACATGCCGTGGGCAATACGCTCCTTGAACATGGTCTTGGCGGCGTATTCGGCGTCCAGGTGGACCGGGTTGTGGTCACCGGACATGGCGGCGAACAGTTGAATATCACGCTCTTCCACTGTCTTGCTGTAGCTGGCGGTCTGACCGACTTCAAGGGCTTCGTAAGGCGTGTTGGTGACTTGAGTCATGTGGCTGTCCTGACAATAAAAATGAATTGAAGCGCGCCGGTTCGTGCAATCCGACCTGGCCTCGATTTGTAACACTTGATGACCTGTCGCCGCCAATGCGCGGACAAGATCATTCAGACGCTTGCTGGCGCTCCCCGGATCACATTCAAGGCAAATAATAAGCAAACGTTGTGTGAATACAGCTATTGCGCTATCGGGCAAGTGTCTTTGCCAGCCCGATTGCCTTGGGCAGTGTATCGCCGGCGACGGATTTCAGTCTGAACAGAGACAAGATTCATGCTGCTGATGAGGCCCGGACGATTATTTGCCTGCGGCACTTTAACTGCTAACGTCCGCCCAGACCTATGCAGGGAAAAAGGATAAAAATAATGCAAGCTGACTTCTGGGATGACAAGCGTCCGGCGGGTGTCGACGCCGAGGTGGATCTGCAGACCTACCAATCGGTCGTCGATGTGTTCGAGCGCTGCTGCAGGAAATTCGCCGACCGACCTGCGTTCAGCAACATGGGCGTGACGCTGACCTACGCGGAGCTCGAGCGTCACTCTGCCGCCTTCGCCGCGTATTTGCAGCAGCACACGCAACTGGTGCCGGGTGACCGCATTGCCGTACAGATGCCCAATATCCTGCAGTATCCGATCGCCGTATTCGGTGCGATGCGTGCCGGTCTGACGGTGGTCAATACCAACCCGCTGTACACCGCGCGCGAGATGCGCCATCAATTCAAGGACTCCGGTGCCCGGGCGCTGGTTTACCTCAACCTGTTCGGCAAGCTGGTGCAGGAAGTGCTGCCGGACACGGCCATCGAATACCTGATCGAAGTGAAAATGGGCGACATGCAGTCGGCGGCCAAGGGCTGGCTGGTCAATACCATCGTCGACAAGGTCAAGAAGATGGTCCCTGAATTCCATCTGCCTCAGGCCGTCGGCTTCAAGCGGGCGCTGCGCCTGGGGCGTGACAGCCGCATGCAGGTCGTACCGCGAGGTCTGCAGGATGTTGCCGTTCTGCAGTACACCGGTGGCACCACGGGGCTGGCCAAGGGCGCGATGCTCACCCATGGCAATCTGGTCGCCAACATGCAGCAGGTCTACGCCTGCATGCGTCAGCAAGGGCCGCAAGGCGGATCGCTGTTTGAAGAAGGCAAAGAGGTGATGATCGCGCCGCTGCCGCTCTATCACATCTACGCGTTCACGGCGAACTGCATGTGCATGATGATCAGCGGCAATCACAACATCCTGATCACCAATCCTCGCGATATCGGCGGCTTCATCAAGGAACTGGGCAAGTGGCAGTTCACTGCCATGATCGGCCTCAACACACTGTTCGTGGCGCTCATGAACCATCCGGAATTCAAAAAACTGGATTTCTCGGCGCTGAAAAGCACCAACTCCGGCGGCACTGCACTGGTCAAGGCCACGGCCGAGCGCTGGGCGCAGATCACCGGCTGCACGATCGTCGAAGGTTACGGCCTGACCGAGACGTCGCCTGTTGCCAGTGCCAATCCCTACGGCGCGCTGGCGCGTCTGGGAGCCGTGGGCATTCCCGTGCCCGGCACCGCCATGAAAGTCATCGATGACAATGGCGTCGAGTTGCCTTTCGGCGAGCGTGGCGAGCTGTGCATCAAGGGGCCGCAGGTCATGAAAGGCTACTGGAACCAGCCTGATGCCACGGCCGAGTGCCTGGATGCCGAAGGCTGGTTCAAGACCGGTGACATTGCCGTGATTGGCGCTGACGGGTTTGTCAGTATCGTCGACCGCAAGAAAGACCTGATCATCGTGTCCGGTTTCAACGTCTACCCCAACGAAATCGAAGACGTGGTCATGGCTCATCCGAAAGTCGCCAACTGCGCCTGTATCGGCGTGCCAGACGAGCGCTCGGGGGAGGCTGTGAAGCTGTTCGTGGTGGCGCGAGACCCGGGGCTGAGCATTGAAGAGCTCAAGGCCTTCTGCAAAGAGAATTTCACCGGCTACAAGGTGCCCAGGCAGATCGTTCTGCGTGATTCATTGCCGATGACCCCGGTGGGCAAGATTCTGCGCCGCGAGCTTCGTGACATCGCCTGACCCTTTAATCGTCTCCATCTGTGTACCTGGCCCCGTTCGCAGACCGCTGCAAACGGGGTCGATTTTTTTCGGAAACAGGCGATTATGCTGACTGGCCGCTCTGGTCCGGTGCTTTTGAGGCAGTGATGAGGTTTTTATTAAATGCATTAAAAGTGACCAGATGTGATTTTCTGGTCTTATTGGTGACTGTGCGGCCTGCTTCTGCCTCTAGTCGACGTTTGGCAAAGCTGCTACTCTCGGCGCGCTTTTTGATCAGTCATAAAGCGGAAAAAGCGTCTACTGCATAATTCCAAGCACAAGAAAATCATCGCTTCAGGCGATGTGAAGAATTCGCTATCGCTACGGAGCCGACTGAATGATTGATAACTTCTGGAAGGACAAGTACCCGTCCGGTATCCCTGCCGATATCAACCCCGACGAGTACCCTAACGTCCAGGCGGTCCTGAAGCAGTCCTGCCAGCGCTTCGCCGACAAGCCGGCGTTCAGCAATCTGGGCAAGACCATCACCTACGGTGAGCTGTATGAGCTGTCCGGCGCGTTTGCCGCCTGGATTCAGCAACATACCGACCTGCAGCCGGGCGACCGTATCGCCGTGCAGCTCCCCAACGTATTGCAGTACCCGATTGCCGTCTTCGGTGCGATTCGCGCCGGGCTGATCGTGGTCAACACCAACCCGCTGTACACCGCGCGGGAAATGGAACACCAGTTCAATGACTCCGGTGCCAAGGCGCTGGTGTGTCTGGCAAACATGGCCCATCTGGCCGAGAAGGTCGTACCCAGGACGCAGATCAGGCAGGTGATTGTCACCGAAGTGGCCGACATGCTGTCACCGTTCAAGCGCTTGCTGATCAACAGCGTCATCAAGTACGTGAAGAAAATGGTTCCGGCCTATCACTTGCCCAAGGCCATCAAATTCAACGATGTGCTGGGCAAGGGCCGTGGTCAGCCAGTGACCGACGTGTCGCCCGGCAGCGCCGATGTTGCCGTGCTGCAGTACACCGGCGGCACCACCGGGGTGGCCAAGGGGGCAATGCTGACGCACCGCAACCTGATCGCCAACATGCTGCAATGCCGGGCGCTGATGGCGTCCAACCTGGACGAAGGCTGTGAAATCATCATCACGCCGCTGCCGCTGTATCACATCTACGCCTTCACCTTTCATTGCATGGCGATGATGCTGCTTGGCAATCACAACATCCTGATCAGCAACCCGCGTGACCTGCCGGCCATGGTCAAGGAGCTTTCGAAATGGAAGTTCAGCGGCTTTGTCGGTCTTAACACGCTGTTCGTGGCCCTGTGCAATAGCGACGGCTTCCGCAACCTCGATTTCTCCGCGTTGAAAGTCACCTTGTCCGGCGGCATGGCCTTGCAGCAGGCCGCCGCCGAGCGCTGGAAGCAGGTGACGGGCTGCCAGGTCTGCGAAGGCTATGGCATGACCGAGACCAGTCCGGTGGCCACGGTCAATCCTTCTCAGTACGTGCAGATGGGCAGCATCGGCATTCCCGTGCCGTCGACCCTGTGCAAGGTCATCGACGATGCGGGCAATGAGCTGGCATTCGGTGAAACCGGCGAGCTGTGCATCAAGGGGCCGCAGGTCATGAAAGGCTACTGGCAGCGCCAGGAAGCGACCGATGAAATGATCGACAGCGAAGGCTGGCTGAAGACCGGCGACATCGCGATCATCCAGCCTGACGGCTACATCCGGATTGTCGATCGCAAGAAAGATATGATCCTGATCTCCGGTTTCAATGTGTACCCCAACGAACTGGAAGACGTACTGGCGACACTTCCCGGCGTGCTTCAGTGCGCGGCGATCGGCGTCCCGGACGAGAAGTCGGGCGAGACCATCAAGGTCTTCGTGGTGGCCAAACCCGGCGTTACCCTGACCAAGGAACAGGTCATGGCGCACATGCGCGCCAACCTGACCGGCTACAAAGTGCCGCGCAGCGTCGAATTCCGCGACGTGCTGCCAACCACCAACGTCGGCAAGATCCTGCGTCGCGAGCTGCGTGATGAGGAATTGAAGAAACTGGGTGTGAAGAAGTAAGAGCAGGCCCGAAACCGGATTGACGTTCATTCTCACGCCAGGCGCTCATCGTTATATAAAAATCTCGATGAGTGCAGAGCAGGGCTTTTGTAGGAGCGAACTTGTTCGCGAAGACGGTGCGTCCATGCGATGCATTTTCAGCGATTGGACTGACCCTTTCAGATCGCGATAGCGCTCGCCCCATGCATAGCCACGAGAAGTGTTCTCCCGGACACCTCTCGTTCCTCACGCTCCGCATGTGAATGCCTTTCCTGACGCTCTGCGTCCTGTCCGAGCGTGTTGCAGGATGCCGATGTGTAATGCAGATGCACTGCACCTCAAGGGCCAAGCCTGCCTTTGGCCGAATCATAAATATTCCCGCGCTCGCGCTTGCCTACCGCAACGACGGTTACCACTACCCTATCTTCCTCGACTCGATAGACGAGTCGGTATCCTGCACTGCGCAGTTTGATTTTGTAATGATCTGGCATGCCATGAAGCGCATCGCCTGGAATTCTTGGTAGTCCGAGTCGTTCGAGAAGCTTTTCTTGAGCTGAGCACGGATGGTATGGCCCAGTTTTTCCCACTCCTTCAAGGCCGAGGGCAGAAATTCAAGCTTAAAGGTCATCTATATCTACCGACACCGGCTTTTCATGTTGGCGAGATTTGATCAGCTCGGCCAGATCAAGGTCATCAAGCCTCTCCATCATTGCTTCAAACACCTCGGCAGGGACCATGTAGCCCATGACTTTATTGTGATTAAGGACGGCCACAGGTAAACCATGAGCGCCACTCAGGACCGCTGACGGATTTTTCTTGAGTTCAGAGACGCTGACCGCGACATCTGCAAGGATGCTTTGCATGATTTAGGACTCCAGTTAGTGCTCTATTTTGGTCTTTTTTTATGCGCTGGTGCAAGAGAGAAGATGCTGCGTCGTTGCCGTCATAGACCGCCCAAGCCTCAGACCATCGTCACGACCCACCGCAATCTGCGACAATCCGCATCTGCCATTTGAAAAAAGACCCTGCGCGCCTGATGACCGACGAATCGCCCTCTATCGACCAACTTCTGAAAAACCTCGACCACGCGATGATCAGCGAACGTCATCGTCTGCGCCGTCAGTTGCACGACCTGCGCAAAAAGCCCGACGAGGCGAAGCTGGCGCAGTGGGTCACGCGCGTGCAGGCATCCTGTGCGCAGGTCACGGCGCGGCGTGAAAGTGTGCCGGCGATTCGTTATGACGATAACCTGCCCATCGCTGCCAAGCGTGACGAGATCAAGGAAGCGCTGCTCAAGCACCAGGTGCTGATCATTGCCGGCGAGACCGGCTCCGGGAAAACCACCCAGTTGCCGAAGATCTGCCTGGAAATCGGTCGCGGTCAGCACGGTCTGATCGGTCATACCCAGCCGCGCCGGATCGCTGCGCGCAGCGTGGCCAGCCGGGTTGCCGAGGAAATCGGTACGCCCCTCGGTGCGCTGGTCGGCTATCAAGTGCGTTTCGAGGACCAGAGCGACAGCAATACCCTGATCAAGCTGATGACCGACGGGATTCTGCTGGCCGAAACCCAGCACGACCGCTTTCTTGAGCGCTACGACACGATCATCGTCGACGAAGCCCACGAACGCAGCCTGAACATCGATTTCCTGCTGGGTTACCTGAAAACCCTGCTGCCGCGCCGTCCGGACCTGAAGGTCATCATCACCTCCGCGACCATCGACCTGCAGCGCTTTTCCGAGCACTTCAACGATGCGCCAGTGATCGAAGTGTCCGGGCGTACCTTCCCCGTGGACGTCTGGTATCGACCGCTGACCAGCGAGCAGGACGAAGACGGCAACAGCGTCGAAGAGGACCTGACCGTCGATCAGGCGATTCTGGCCACGCTGGACGAACTGGCGGCCTTTGAGCGCAGCGAGCGCAAGAGCCCGGGTGATGTGTTGGTGTTCCTGCCCGGCGAGCGCGAGATCCGTGATGCCGCCGAGGTGCTGCGCAAGGCGCAACTCAAGCACACCGAGATTCTGCCGCTCTACGCGCGCCTCTCGCCGGCCGAGCAGCAGCGTATCTTTCAATCGCATCCCGGTCGGCGTGTGGTGCTGGCTACCAACGTCGCTGAAACTTCGCTGACCGTGCCGGGCATCCGCTATGTGATCGACACCGGTACGGCGCGCATCAGTCGCTACAGCTATCGCGCCAAGGTCCAGCGCCTGCCGATCGAGGCGGTGTCGCAGGCCAGTGCCAACCAGCGCAAGGGCCGTTGCGGGCGGGTCGAGCCCGGCCTGTGTGTGCGTCTCTATAGCGAAGAGGATTTCAACGGTCGGCCGGAGTTTACCGACCCCGAGATCCTGCGCACCAACCTGGCCGCAGTCATCCTGCAGATGCTGCACTTGCGCCTGGGCGAGATCACCGACTTCCCGTTCATCGAGCCGCCGGACGGCAAGGCAATCAGCGACGGCTTCAACCTGTTGCAGGAGCTTTCGGCGGTCAATCGCGAAAATCAGCTGACCCCGCTGGGCCGCCAACTGGCGCGTCTGCCGGTTGACCCGCGTATGGGTCGCATGCTGCTGGAAGCGGCGAAGCAGGGCAGTCTGCAGGAAGTGCTGATCGTCGCCAGCGCCATGTCGGTACAGGACGTGCGCGAGCGCCCGCCCGAGCGTCAGCAGGCTGCGGATCAGGCCCACGCGCAATGGAAGGACGCCGACTCGGACTTCGCCGGGATGGTCAATCTATGGCGCGGCTTCGAAGAGCAGCGCCAGACCCTGACCGCCAGCCCGCTGCGTAACTGGTGCCGGCGCAATTTTCTGAATTACCTGCGCCTGCGTGAATGGCGCGATTCCCATCGGCAATTGAGCCTGATCTGTCGCGACCTGCAACTGACGGTCAACAAGGAGCCGGCCGATTACCCGAAATTCCACAAGGCCATTCTTTCCGGCCTGCTGAGTCAGATCGGGCAAAAGGCTGACGAGGGCGATTACCTGAGCGCACGGCAACGGCGCTTCTGGATTCACCCGTCCTCCGGGTTGGGCAAGAAGCGTCCGCAGTGGTTGATGACCGCCGAGTTGGTAGAGACCACCAAACTGTACGCGCGCATGGTTGCCAAGATCGATTCGGACTGGATCGAGCCGCTGGCCGGCCACCTGATCAAGAAAAATCACTTCGAGCCGCACTGGGAGAAGAAGCGCGGACAGGTCGTGGCGTTCGAACAGATCACGCTGTTCGGCCTGATCGTGGTGGGCCGTCGCCCGGTGCATTTCGGGCCGATCGACCCGGTGGTTTCGCGCGAGCTGTTCATTCGTGAAGGCCTGGTGCGTGGCGATATCCTGTCGCGGGCCAAGTGTCTGAGCGCCAATACCCGTTTGCTGGAACAGCTCGACGAACTGGAAGCCAAGGCTCGGCGTCGCGATATTCTGGCTGACGAAGACACCTTGTACAGCTTCTATGAAGCACGCATTCCGGCCGAGATTCATCAGACGGCCACGTTCGACAGCTGGTACAAGACCGAAAGCCAGAAGAATCCGCAGTTGCTGATCATGCGTGAAGAGGACGTGCTGGCCCGCGAGGCCAGCGAAGTCACCGCCGCGCAATATCCGGACACCTTGCGTCTGGGCGACCTGAGCCTGTCACTGAGCTACCACTTCGAACCCAATCACCCGCGTGACGGCGTGACCTTGCGTGTTCCCGCGCCGTTGTTGCTGTCGCTGCCTGCCGAACGTCTTGAGTGGCTGGTGCCGGGGTTGCTCGAGAGCAAATGCATCGCGCTGGTCCGCAACCTGCCCAAGGCGGTACGCAAGAACTTTGTGCCGGTCCCGGATTTCATCAAGGCGGCGTTGCAGCGCATCACCTTCGGCGAGGGCTCGTTGCCTCAGGCGCTGGGCCGTGAACTGCTGCGCATGACCGGTGTACGGGTCAGCGACGAAGCCTGGGCCGAGGCGGCACAGCAGCTTGAAGGCCATCTGAAGATGAACCTGGAAATCGTCGATGGCGGCGGCAAGTTTCTCGGTGAGGGACGTGATCTGGCCGAGCTGACCGCGCGCTTCGCCGAGGCGAGCCAGGCCGCGCTGGCCGTGCCGCAAACCGCGAAGAGCCAGCAACCGGTGCAGGCCAAGGCCTTTGCAGCAGTGGCGCAGAAAACCCAGCAGAACATCGCCGGGCTGTCGATGACGGTTTATCCGGCGCTGGTCGAAGAGGGCGGCGCGGTCAAGGAAGGCCGGTTCTCGACCCAGGCCGAGGCCGAGTATCAGCATCGTCGTGCCTTGCAGCGTTTGCTGTTGCAGCAGCTGGCCGAACCCGCCAGGTTTCTGCGCAACAAATTGCCGGGGCAGACCGAGCTGGCCTTGCTGCATCGCGAACTGGGGCGCATCGATGCGTTGATCGAAGACATCCTGCTGGCCAGCCTCGACAGTTGCGTGCTGGAAGGTGAGGCCGAATTGCCGCGCGACGGTGCCGGTCTGCTGTCACTGGCTGAACGCAAGCGCGCCGACTGGACCGAGCATGCCGAGCGGCTCGCGAAGCTGACGCTGGAAATCCTCAAGCTGTGGCACGGTCTGCAAAAGCGCTTCAAAGGCAAGATCGACCTGTCCCAGGCCGTTGCACTCAACGACATCAAGGCGCAACTGAGCAAGCTGGTGTACCCCGGATTCGTTCGCGAGACCCCGGCGGTATGGCTCAAGGAACTGCCGCGTTACCTCAAGGCCATCGAGATGCGTCTGGAAAAACTCCCGGCTCAGGTGCAGAAGGATCGGGTGTGGAGCATCGAGCTTGCAGGTCTGTGGGCGCAATACCAGGCGCGCGCCGACAAGCACGCTCAAGAGGGCAAGCGCGACCCGGAACTGGCCCTGTACCGCTGGTGGATGGAGGAATACCGCGTCTCGCTGTTCGCCCAGCAACTGGGCACAAAAATGCCGGTGTCGGACAAACGGTTGAGCAAGCAGTGGAGTCAGGTGGAGAGCTGATCCGCGGCTTCACGCCGCGAAGTAAAGGGCGCCTGTCGTGCCTATATTCATTGGCCCGATAGCGCCAAAACCGGGCTCTGTGGCACACTCCGCGCCTGTCTTCACCGTGTCATGAAATGCTGCTGCCTGTTGCGGGCAGCTTTTACAGTCGCACGGGTACGTCGGTCCGGAAAACAGTGGGCCTTCAGTTGCCGTGCCTGAGCAGGTCATTACCTGCAACCAATAAGAGAGGAACGACCGTGCACAACGTCGTCATCAGCGGCACAGGCCTGTTTACCCCGGCCAACAGCATCTCCAACGAAGAGCTGGTGCAGTCTTTCAATGCCTATGTTGCACAGTTCAACAGCGATAACGCCGCCGCTATCGAACGTGGCGAAGTGCAGGCACTGAGTGAATCCAGCGCCGCTTTCATCGAGAAGGCTTCGGGTATCAAAAGCCGTTTCGTCATGGACAAGCAGGGCATTCTCGATCCGCAGCGCATGAAGCCCAACCTGCCGGAGCGCAGCAATGACGAGTGGTCGATCCTCTGTGAGATGGGTGTAGCTGCCGCCAGACAGGCGCTGCAACGCGCCGGCAAAACCGCAGCCGACATCGACGGTGTAATCGTTGCCTGCTCCAACCTGCAGCGGGCCTACCCGGCGGTCTCCATCGAGATTCAGCAGGCGCTGGGTGTCGCCGGATACGGGTTTGACATGAACGTGGCCTGTTCCTCGGCCACCTTCGGCATTCAGGCAGCCTGTAACAGCGTGCAACTGGGGCAGGCCCGCGCCTTGCTGGTGATCAGCCCGGAAATCTGCACCGCGCACCTTAATTTCCGGGATCGTGACAGCCACTTCATCTTTGGTGACGGCGCCACGGCGGTGGTGGTCGAGCGCGCCGACCTTGCCACGTCGCCTTATCAGTTCGATATCGTCAGCACCCGTTTGCTGACCCAGTTTTCCAACAACATCCGCAACAATTTCGGCTTCCTCAACCGTACCTCGGACGAGGGCCAGAACGCGCCGGACAAGCTGTTCGTGCAGGAAGGCCGCAAGGTCTTCCGCGAAGTGTGCCCGATGGTCGCCGAACTGGTCGCTGCGCATTTGCAGGACAACAGCATCAACATCACCGACGTCAAACGCTTCTGGCTGCATCAGGCCAACCTGAGCATGAACCATCTGATCGTCAAGAAGCTGCTGGGCCGCGACGCCACGGTCGAAGAAGCGCCGGTGATTCTCGACACCTACGGCAATACCAGCTCCGCGGGTTCGGTGATTGCGTTTCACACCTACCAGGATGACTTGCCGCAAGGCGCGCTGGCGGTACTCAGTTCGTTCGGCGCCGGTTACTCGATCGGCAGCGTGATCCTGCGCAAGCGCTGATCGCGTTCGACGGGTAGCGCTCTCGAGACGGGCGCTACCTGTCATATCCCGTTATGTCATGTGCAGGCCGTTGGGTCTTTATCGTATTGGCTATTCACAAAGCCATTAGCGGTATCGACCATGTTCACCTTCAGATACAACCCTTTTGAAACCATAGAATCGTCCGTTGCACACGCCTCTGTAACGCCCCGACCACAGGATTGCGCCCCGTTCGAAGCGGAGCACGTCAACAGCGAATTCATCAGGCTCAACTTGCCAGACTGGTATGTGGGTGCGCCCACGGTATTGCGCCAGACACTGCATGCCAGCCAGCAAAGCGCACGGCGTTACGCGCAGGCGCTGGAGCCAGTGCGCGCCCGCCTGTTATCGGCGCAGCAATTTGCAGCCCCCTTGCTGTCGAAAGCGTTTGTCGAACGTTTCCAGCTCGACCTCGACGTTGAAGCCTTTCAACTGATGACCTGGCGCTACGACAGCACCTGGAACCCGGCTCCGCTCGAGCAGACTTTGCTTCAGGCAGCCTTGCAGAACTTCGCTCCGAGCAACAGAAGCCGCTTCGATCCCTACTCGGCAATCCTGCGTACAGGGGGCCTGCGTTACTGGCTGATCGACAGCGCCGAACGCCGCTACAAGGTCGAATACCGGGACCGTCAGGCGATCGATCTTGAGCAGTTCGCTGATTTTTGCCATGAACTGGATCTGGGCCGTCAGTATCAGACCCACCTGGACAGCGTGTTCAAGCCGCCAGGCCCGGCTGCGCAAGCGGTTGCCAGCGCGTTCATGGACAGCGAGCGGGCCGCCGTCGAGGTGCTTGCGCATATCGCCATGATGAAAGGCGATATCACTGACGCGGCGTACCAGACCCTGCTGGACATGGTGAAGTCCGTTGACCAGCCACGCTGGGATGGCAAGGGCGTGCGCTATTGCCAGTTGCACATGCTCGATACCTACACGTTTTCAGGCTCGCTGTTACAGGGTGCCTTATTGATACAGCAGGACGGCGCCAAGCCCGATGACGGTCCTTGTCTGGTCTACCTGCCTGCCGAGCCTGCGCATCCGGTCAAGCAGTTTGCGTCGCTGCGGGCCTTCAACGCCTGGCTGGTGACGGCGTTGGACAGCAGGCACTATCGACGCTACTTCAGTCGTTTCGTCAGTCTCGGCCAGGCTCCGGCATTTTTTGCCAAACTGGATGCGCGGCTGTATCCCGCCGGGGACCGCACGCTGGACCCCGACGCCGACCTGGTCGTGCAGGCACAGCCATTCTCGAAGCCACCGTTCGAGCGGCTGTACGAGCAGTTGCTGGCCAAAACCTATGACGACTCAAAAGTAATCGCGGTGCCATCCGCACAGGTCGACCAGCAGGCTCACGATGCACTGATCGAAAGCCTTGAAAACAATGGCATGAACCTGCTCAACGTGGCCGGGTTCTTTGTGCCGGTGCTGGGTGAAATCATGTCGGTGGTCGCCCTTTATCAGCTTGCCAGCGAAGCGTTCGTTGCTTACGAAGACTGGAAGCACGATGAAGTCGAAGACGCCATGCAACATGTCTACGACATCGGCGAAAACGTTGCACAGATGCTGGTGGCAGGCGGCGTCGTGGCTGCGGTGAACGGGCTGCAACCCTCGATGTTCATCGAAAGTCTGGTGCAAAGGCGTGTCGATGGGGCGGTGCGCCTCGGCAAGCCGAGCATCGATGCCTATGCCCATACGGTCTCCCTGCCCGACAACCTGAGCAGCAACGCCCTTGGGCTTTATGAGCACGACGGCAAGACCTGGCTGCCACTGGACGGCAAACTGTATTGTGTCGAGTCCGATGCAGACGGCAGCCAATGGCGCGTCAGGCATCCGGTGAATGAGCGTTCGTACGCGCCAAGGCTCAAGCACAACGGTGCTGGCGCATGGCGCCATGAATGGGAAAACCCCATGGGGTGGGACGAGGTAACGGCGTTCAGGCGCCTGAACCCGACGTGTCATGCGCTGCCGGAAGAAGATATACACAAAGTCCTGCAGATTACCGGCGCCAACGAGGCCTTGCTGCGTCAGATACATGTCGAAAACCTCCGGCCTCCGGCCTTGCTGAAAGACGCCATTCAGCGCGTTGCAACAGAACGGCAGTTGCACGTCTGTATCGAAGCCCTGAAGGCCGATGATGTGCCGCAGGTTCATGTTGCTCATCTTGAGCCGTGGCTGAAACTGCTGGTGTCGTCACCACGCTGGCATGAGACCCGCGGCCTGTTACTGCTCGACGCGCAAGGGGCGCTGCTGGAAGCCTGGAACGCGGGATCGCAGATGACACTGTCGTCCCATGTCGCCGGGCCGACCGGGCACCTCAGTCAAGTGCTCGGCCAGTTGCTGGAAAGTCTGCCCGCCGATGAAGTCACTCGCTTGAGCGGGAGCGACAGTGCCGAAAAGGCCGTTCAACTGCGCGGCTTCAAACGCTATCTGGGCGATTACGCCCAGACGCACGTGGGGCGCCTGCTGGATGACGTTCAACTGCTCGAAGGTCGCAGCGACGACCCGCATGTGCAACTGATACAGCGCGACTTCGGCAGCTTGCCGAGCAGCGTGGCGCTCGAACTCATCGGCATGGCCAGCGATGCAGACAAAGCGCGAATGACCACGGAAAAACGCATTCCTCTGGCGCTGGCCGAGCATGCCCGCGAGTATCAGCAGCAACTGCGGATAAACCGCGCCACCGAAGGCTTCTATCGGGCGGTAACCGACAATCTGGACACGCAGGCTGCGGCGCTGGGCATGCTGCAGTACCTGCCAGGCTGGCGGGGTGAGGTTTCGATCGATCTGTTGAAGGACTCGCTGGAGGGCGACGAAATCGCCAGTCTCGACAGCGATCAGGCCTCAATGCATCGGCTGCTGGTCAGCACCGAAGCGGGGATCCAGTGTTTCGAACCGTCAGGTGAGCCGCTCGGCGAGGTCGATCAGCAGTTTTTCAGGGCGTTGTTGCAGGCGCTTCCCGAACAGGTACGGCTCGACATTCAGTTACCAGCTGGCGCGGATGAGCCGCAACTGCGCAGTCTGTTGCGCAATACGGCGGTTCAGCGACGTGAGCGGATGGCTGCCGTTCTGCAATTGCAGCCGATCAAGCCGGGTATCAAATGGCCGCAACGCCTGCCCCATGGCCGCATTGGCTATCCCTTGAGTGGACGGTTGCGCGGCTTGTTTCGTCGCCTGGGTATTGGCGCGTCCAGCCACTCGCCGGAGCTTGCCGTGAAAAGTTTATACCCGGACTTTTCCGATGCTCAGGTGGCGAGCTTCCTTGACGAGTTGCGCGCCGAACACACCGGGTCGGCCAGGCAACTGCCCCGGTTCGTCAAGCGAAGGCTGCGCGGTCTTGCTGATGAATTACGCACCCTGCAAAACACTCTGGATGCCTGGATAGCGCAAGCGACGTCCTCGTTGCAGCGCAGGTCAAGGGAGGTCGCGGCGAGGCGCCTTCATGGCTGCTGGAGAAGACTCAGCGTTCACAGCATCAGTCTTCAGGGGGAGTTTTTAGGCTACACGCTTGATCTGGATAACCTGCGAGTAGAGCAAATACCGGATATAACCGCCAGCTTTGGCCATGTGGCTGAGTTGAAAGCGCGGAACATGCAGCTTACCCCTGCACATGTCGATGCATTGCTGAACAACTTCCCTAACCTGCGGTCGTTGGGCCTGGGCTTCAATGAACTGCAATCCCTGCCAGAGTCGATAGGAAGAATGACACTGCTTACAGAGCTGTCGCTCAACCATAACCCCTTGAACTGGACAGCCGCCTGCAACGCCATTTTGCTGAATCTGCGCCGACTGGAGGTTCTTGATCTCAACTATTGTTCGCTTGGATCGCAGGCGCGTCTCACAGCGCTCAACTCGTTACGTATGCTGTTTTTGCGTTCTACAGGCATTGAAACGTTGCCAGTGTGGAATTGGCGCAGGTCTGACTTGATTCGTCTGGATGTGCGCGATAATCGCATCTCGGAAATATCGATCGAGGAGCTTGATAATATCGAGCGCTCGCTCAGTTCCACCCGCCTTCACCTGCATTTGAGTGGCAACCCGTTGACTCCGCCAACGCTGGCTAGCATCAGACTGTTTCTCGAGGGCAGGACGCGGCCGCGGCTGGGTGTCAGCCAGAACCGTTCTCCACTTGAAGCCGGACCTGGCAGTGCCGCCTGGCTTGCAGGTCTGAGCAGTGAGCAGGCGGCTGTGCGTACCAGGCTTTGGCAGGATCTGCGAGCCTGCGCGGGTTCTACGGACTTTTTTCAGATGCTGGGCGACCTGACGTACTCGGCTGATTTTTCAACTAACCATGAAGCACTGGCCGCAAGAGTCTGGGCAATGATAGACGCGGCCTCGGCAAGTACAGAGTTGCGTCTCCAGTTATTCGATATTGCCGCCCACCCTCAGACCTGTGGCGATGGACTTGCATTGATCTTTGGCGACATGGAAGTACGCGTGCGGGTGTTCTCGATCATGTCGTCCACGCCACACGCCGCGCAGCCACTGGAGTTGTTCAAGATGAGCCGGAGCCTGGACCGTCTGGATCAGGTGGAAAAAATTGCACTGCGCGAGATTGCTCTTCGCCAGCAGCACGGCTACAGGGTAGATGAGGCTGAAGTACGCCTGGCCTACCGTATCGGCCTGCAAGCTCGGCTTGAGCTGCCCGGTCAGCCCCAAACCATGCTGTTCAGCAATATCGCGAAGGTGACCGACGCTGATTTGCAGGATGCGCACAGCGAAATAATCACGCGTGAAAGTACGCGGGCATTTTTCGAGTCGCTGGTCGCCAGGGAATTCTGGATGAGTTATCTGGAAACTCGTTACGCCTCTGATTTCGAACGGGTAAAGAAGCCCTTCAGCGAGCGTCTGACCCTCCTGGATGAGTTGCCGCCAAACCGGCAATCCGATCAACAGTACCTCGAGCAGATTGGCTTGATCTCCAGTGAGCGTGAGCAGGCGCTCAATGATTTCGCGATCACTCTTTCCAGGCAGATTGCCGAGGCGGTGAACATGACGCCTCAATAAGGGATATTCTTCACCCTGTCAGCCTATCGGGGAACCTGCATGCCTGTTCACGTAATCGACAGCCTCGCCACCGTTGCGCCTGCCCAGTGGGATGCGCTGGTACCTGGCAATCAGCCATTCCTGCGGCATGCGTTTCTCAGCTCGCTGGAGGACAGCGGCAGTCTCGGGCCACGATCGGGCTGGCGTGCCGAACATGTGCTGCACTACGAAAACGATCAGTTGGTGGCGGCATTGCCGGCCTACCGAAAGTGGCATTCGTATGGCGAGTACGTGTTCGATCACGCCTGGGCAGACGCCTGCCGTCGCGCCGGCATCGCCTATTACCCCAAGCTGCTGGTGGCCGTGCCGTTCAGCCCGGTCGGCGGTTCGCGGATTCTGTCCGCGACGCCTCAGGGCGGTATCGAGTTGCTCGGCGAGCTGCCGGCATACCTGCAACGTGAGGGGCTGTCGAGCGCACACGTGAACTTTACCGATCCGGCGGCCGATGCCTTGCTTGAAACCCAGCCGGGCTGGTTGCAGCGCATCGGTTGCCAGTTTCACTGGCATAACCGGGGTTACCGGGACTTTCAGGACTTTCTTGACGCATTGAGTTCACGCAAGCGCAAACAGATGCGCAAGGAACGTGAACAAGTGGCGGGGCAGGGCATCGAGTTTGAATGGCTCGAGGGCGCGCAGATGAGCGAAGTGCTGTGGGACTTCGTTTATGCGTGCTACTCCAATACCTACGAGGTGCGTGGGCAGGCGCCTTACCTGACGCGTGAGTTCTTCAGCCTGTTGGCCGAGCGCATGCCCGAATCGATCCGTGTGGTCATCGCGCTGCAGGGCTCACGGCCTGTGGCGATGGCCTTCAGCCTGATTGGTGACGACAGTTTCTATGGGCGTTACTGGGGCTGCCTGGCCGAGTTTGACCGGCTGCATTTCGAAACCTGTTTCTATCAGGGTATGGACTATGCCATCGCCCACGGCCTGCAACGATTCGACGCCGGCGCGCAGGGCGAACACAAACTGATCCGCGGCTTCGAACCGCAGATCACCCGTTCGTGGCATTACCTGATGCACCCAGGCCTGAAAGACGCGGTCAGCGAGTTCCTGGAGCAGGAGCGAGTCGGCGTACTGGCCTATGCCGAGGAAGCGCGCAGCGCGCTGCCGTATCGGCAGACGGAGTAACCGGCCAGAAGACATCCAGCGACTGCACGGGCCTCTTCGCGAGCAAGCTCGCTCCCACAAGTGCGGTGTACACCTGACCGACAGGTGAGTAGCTACCCAGAAGACATCCAGCGACTGCACTGGCACCTTCGTGAGCAAGCTCACACAACTTCTGTGTACACCTGACCGACAGGTGAGTAGCTATCCAGCAGACATCCAGCGACTGCACGGGCCTCTTCGCGAGCAAGCTCCCACAAGTGCTGTGTACACCTGACCGACAGGTGAGCAGCTACCCAGAAGACATCCAGCGACTGCACTGGCACCTTCGCGAGCAAGCTCGCACAAGTTCGGTGTACACCTGACCGACAGGTGAGCAGCTACCCAGAAGACTCCAGCGACTGCACTGGCACCTTCGTGAGCAAGCTCACACAACTTCTGTGTACACCTGACCGACAGGTGAGTAGCTACCCAGATATTCAGCGACTGCACTGGCCTCTTCGCGAGCAAGCTCGCTCTCACAAGTGCGGTGTACACCTGACCGACAGGCGGGGCAGCGGGGAGATCACTGCCCCTGAAGATCTTATGGCGTGTGCAGATCTTGTGGGAGCGAGCTTGCTCGCGAAGAGGCCGGCAGCCTCGCCCTATCAATCCACGCCTACAAACCCGCCCGTCTGATGCTGCCACAACCGCGCATACAGCCCGCCATGCGCCAGCAGTTCGCTGTGCGTGCCGGTTTCGGCGATCTGGCCTTTCTCCAGAACCACCAGGCGATCCATGCGCGCGATCGTCGACAGGCGGTGCGCGATGGCGATCACGGTCTTGCCCTGCATCAACGTCTCCAGGCTCTCCTGAATCGCTGCTTCGACTTCCGAGTCGAGTGCCGAGGTGGCTTCGTCCATGATCAGGATCGGCGCGTCCTTGAGCAGCACGCGGGTGATCGCGATGCGCTGGCGTTGACCGCCGGACAGCTTGACGCCGCGCTCACCGACATGGGCGTCGAAGCCGGTGCGACCTTCGGAGTCCGACAGCAGCGGGATGAACTCGTCGGCGCGGGCCTTGTGGATCGATTCCCAGAGCTGTTCATCAGTTGCGTGCGGATTGCCATACAACAGGTTCTCGCGAATCGAGCGGTGCAGCAGCGAGGTGTCCTGGGTAATCATGCCGATCTGCGCGCGCAGGCTTTCCTGGGTGATTTCGGAAATGTCCTGGCCGTCGATGAGGATTCTCCCGCCTTGCACGTCGTACATGCGCAGCAGCAGGTTCACCAGCGTCGACTTGCCCGCGCCGGAAGGCCCGATCAGGCCGATCTTCTCACCCGGTTTGATGTCCAGGTTGAGGTTGTGAATGATCCCGTTGCCATTGCCGTAATGGAAATCCACGCCGTCGAACCTGACACCGCCGTTTTCGATCTTCAGCGGCAGGGCGCCGGGTTTGTCATTGACCGTGACGGGCTGCGAAATACTTTCCAGGCCGTCCTGCACGGTGCCGATGTTCTCGAAGATGCCGTTGACCACCCACATGATCCAGCCGGACATGTTGACGATGCGGATGACCAGACCGGTGGCCAGCGCGATCGCACCCACCGAGATAATGGACTGGGTCCACAGCCAGAGGGCCAGACCGGTGGTGGTGACGATCAGTATGCCGTTCATGGTGGTGATGGTGGTGTCCATCGAGGTGACCACGCGGCCAGCCAGCTGACTCTTTTCGGTGTGGTCGCGCATCGCTTCGCGCGCGTACTGCTGCTCGTGGTTGGTGTGGGCGAACAGCTTGAGCGTGGTGATGTTGGTGTAGCCGTCGACGATGCGGCCCATCAGTCTGGAGCGCGCATCGGACGAATCCACCGAGCGCTGCTTGACCCTCGGCACGAAATACATCAGCGAGAGGATGAACGCCGCGATCCAGGTGCCCAGCGGAATCATCAGGCGCCAGTCGGCCTCGGCGAACAGCACCATCGCGCTGATCGCGTAGATCAGCACATGCCACAGCGCATCCACCGTCTGCACGGCCGAGTCACGCAACGAGTTGCCGGTCTGCATGATGCGCTGGGCGATACGCCCGGCGAAGTCGTTCTGGAAGAAATTGACGCTCTGTTTGAGCACGTGGCTGTGGTTCTGCCAGCGAATCAGGTTGGTCATGCCGGGGCTGATCGTCTGGTGTACCAGCAGGTCATGCAGGCCGACGAAAATCGGCCGCAGCAGCAGGGCCACCACCACCATCCAGATCAGCTCGGAACCGTGAATACTGAAGAAATTCTCCGGCGGCGTGGTTTGCGCCAGGTCGATGATGCGGCTCAGGTAGCTGAACAGCGACACTTCGATCAGCGCACCGATCAGCCCGACCACCAGCAGCGCGGTGAACGTCGGCCATACCTGACGCAGGTAGTAGAGGTAGAACGCGAAGACGGTATTGGGCGGGGCAGCGGTAGGAGCGTCTTTGAAGATATCGATCAGTTTTTCGAAACGACGATAAAGCATTGGCTATCACACCCACGCGACGTGGGTTCTCCTTGATAAGTGGAGGCTCTCCCGTCCGGACCGCACGAAGCCCAAGGCTTCATGCGGTGCAGGTTTCCCGATCAGTTGACGCGTTTGGCGGACTTGATCAGGATCGGGTCGACTGGCACGTTTTGCATGCCTTTCTGAGTAGTGGTGCGGGCGTTGACGATGTTGTCGACGACGTCCATGCCCTTGACGACTTTGCCGAACACTGCGTAACCGAAGTCGCGTGCGCCGTTGTCGAGCATGGCATTGTCGTTGGTGTTGATGAAGAATTGACTGGTGGCCGAGTTCACGTCCGAGGTACGCGCCATGGCAATGGTGCCGCGGACGTTATGCAAACCGTTCTGGGCTTCGTTCTTGATCGGATCCTTGGTCTGCTTCTGAACCATCTGCGGGGTGAAGCCACCGCCTTGCACCATGAAGCCCGGAATCACCCGGTGAAAGATGGTGTTGGTGTAGAAGCCGCTGTCGACATAACCCAGAAAGTTCTGGGTGCTGACCGGCGCCTTGGTGTCTGCGAGTTCGATTTCAATCTGGCCGAAACTGGTGTCGAGTACCACGTGCGTGGCTTTATCCGGGGCAGCCATCAGGTTGGCGGCGAACAGCACGGAGCAGGCGGCGAGAGCGATTTTTTTCAGCATGTGGCAACACGTCCTTCATTAAGAGATATCGACTGTGACCGGCAAGGTAACCACGTTTGGCTTTTTTTGCCCAGCGTATTGGCGGGTTTGCAGCACTTCAGGCGATCAGGCTGCACGTCCATGGACCGCACAGGATTTTCAGACTGCGTTGCTGGCGATGAATTCCAGCCGCGTGTGATTGAAGTGCCGCAGACAGCCCTGACTGCGCGAAGAGCGCCACGTGCCTGCTCCGGTCAGGCGTTTTGCGGCGTGCCGAGTGCAGCGGTGAGCGGGGTTGTGTCAAAGCTGCGGATCAGGTCGATCAGGATCTGCGTGGCCGGGCCCAGCGGCCGGTCCTTGCTGGAGTAAAGATAGAAGGTCGGGTTACGGCTGCCGCCCTTGTCCAGGCGCAGGGGCTTGAGCAAGCCTTCGCGCAGTTCGCGCTCGATCATGTGCCGTGGCAGCCAGGCGAAGCCCAGGCCGTTGCTGACGAAGGTCGCGGCGGTGCCGAGGCTGCCGACGGTCCAGCGCTGTTCCGCGCCCAGCCAGCCGAAGTCCCTGGGTTGCTGCCTGCCGGAGTCACGGATGACCACCTGCAACTGGCTTTCCAGGTCCTGAAAGGTCAGTTCGCGATTGGCCTGATGCAGGGCGTGGTCCGGGTGCGCGACGGCGACGAACTCGACCGAGCTCATCTCGGTGCCCAGATGCCCGGCAATGCTGTAGCCGCTGATGGCCAGGTCCGCCACGCCTTCGAGCAAGACCTCCTCAACGCCGGAGAGCACTTCTTCACGCAGTCGCACCCGGCAGCCGCGGCTCTGCGGCATGAACGCGGTCAGCGCCTTGACCAGACGTGCCGAAGGGTACGCCGCGTCGATCACCAGGCGCACTTCCGCTTCCCAGCCCTGTTCCATATGGTGCGCGAGGTCTTCCAGTTGGCTGGCCTGTTTGACCAGCTGCCGCGAACGGCGCAGCAGTACGCCACCGGCTTCGGTCAGCACCGCCTTGCGCCCGTCGATACGCAATAACGGCACGCCGAGCTGTTCCTGCATGCGCGCCACGGTGTAACTCACCGATGATTGCGAGCGATGCAACGCTTCGGCGGCCTGAGCAAAACCACCGTGATCGACCACGGCCTGCAATGTGCGCCACTGGTCGAGAGTCACGCGGGGCGCTTTCATGCTGTAATTCCTCTTTAAATACGGGCTTGTTGTTCTACTCTGACAATCCCGACTCGGAGATTGCCGAATGAATCGACTGTGTTGTGCGCTGCTGGTCATGTTGCCGGTGACGGCCCTGGCGTACCCCATCGAGGTGGAAAAACAGTACCAGGACGTGAAGATCGATTATGTTGCCCACGACGTCTATCACGATACCGGGTCAATCACCGTCAACAACTACGGTGAAGTAGACGCCAAATGTTCGGTGGTGTTCATCAACGGGCCGGAGGCACCGCGCACCCGACGTGTGCAGGTTGGCGCAGGCAAGGGTCTCGACGTCTCATCCCGATTCAATCGCAGCATCATAAAGTTGCGAATCAGGCTCAGCTGTCAGCCCGCCTGAGAGTAGAGCGCTCTTATGGATAAGACAAATTTGTGGGTGGGGGCACAAAGGCTTCGCGTTTTTGCGCAACGCGTTAGTGATTGACCGGGGTTGTGGTGGGTGTCACTTACCCCGGTCGCTTTCGCAGATATTCTGAGAGTGCAGCCCTGTTTCCAGGGCTGTTTATGAGTGATGTGCTTTGCGACGATCAGACAATGATGTCGGCGGCCTGCAGCGTCTGCACGCCCGTGAGCTGGATTTCGAAGTCCGCGCCGATATTGTCATCGATGTTGCCGTACAGCACGCCGTCGGCAAAACGCAGCTCACCGCTGTTGTTGGCGCTGAACGCCGCGTTGCCGATGAACACGAAGGCATCGTGGCTATCGGTTAGCGGGCGGGCATCGAAGCCGGAGAAGTCCAGCTTGTCGCCTTCGACTGTCTTGAAGCCATTGATGATGTCGCGCAGTCCGCCCAGGCCCGTATCGCTGATGCCATTGAACACGTAGTGGTCTGCGCCGGTGCCACCGATCAGCGTATCCGCGCCTGATCCGCCGATCAGCACGTCGTCGCCCGCGCCACCGGACAAGGTGTCATTGCCATCGCCGCCACTCAGGGTGTTGGCGTTCTTGTTGCCGGTCAGCGTGTCGGCAAACTGGCTGCCGATCAGGTTTTCAGTGCCTTTCAGCGTGTCCAGACCCGAGCCGCCGGTGGCTTGCTGAGCGCTGGTGTTCAGCGCAACGGTGACGCCGGCAGTGGCGAACAGATACGACACGGTGTCATTGCCGTCGCGGCCGTCCATGACATTGTCGCCAGCGCCTGCGTAAATCAGGTTATCCAGGGCATTGCCGGTGGCGTTGGCAGCCCCGCTGCTGTTGATGACGATGTTTTCCAGATTGGCCCCCAGCGTGTAGCTGGCCAGCGAGCTGTACACCGTATCGACGCCGCCCACCTGCGCATCGGTATTGGTCTCGACCACCCGGTCGGCGGCATCGTCGACGTAATAACTGTCCGATCCATCGCCGCCGGTCAGCATGTCGGCACCTGCAGCGCCGTCGAGAATGTTGTTGCTGGCATTGCCGATGATGACGTTTTTCACGGCGTTGCCGGTGCCGTTGATCGCAGACACGCCGGTAAGCACCAGGTTTTCCACGTTGGCGCCCAGCGTCCAGCTGACAGACGACACCACGGTGTCCACCTGCGAGGGCGAGTCGTTGCTTTCGGTGACGGTATCGAAAGCGTTGTCGACCACGTAGATATCGTTGCCATCGCCGCCGCTCATGTCGTCCGCGCCCTGATCGCCGTCCAGCACGTCATTGCCGGAACTGCCGACCAGCGTGTCGTCGTCACTGGTGCCGAAGATATGGCCACCTTCGTTCTGGCCACTCTCGAAAATGGCCGCCGGGTCGCTGTTGTCAGCGGCGTTGCCCTGAAAACCCAGGTCATCGGCGATGAAATCGGCCAGACGCTGGCCGACGATCTCGGCGGACTCTTCATGCAAGTGCCAGACGTCATCGGGGTAAACCAGCGGGTTGACCTCGTAACGCAGGGGCAGGTCGGTGTAGTCAACCGCCAGCTTGACGTCGGCGCGCTCAGTGGCAATGGCTTCCTGGACGCTTCTGACGTACCCGGCGCCTTCGACAATGGCGTTGATCTTTTCGTCGGTGTAACCACGCGCCTTGGCCGCGTCGGTCTGGTAGTGCCCGGTTTCGGCGATGTACACGGTGAAGTCGCCGATCTGCGCGTGCAGGTAGTCGAACACTTTCAGGGTCGAGGCCTTGTACAGCTCGGCCGCCGCCTGCTTGTCGGTGGCGCGGGCGATTTCCTGAGCGGCTTCTTCGCCCTGGCCCCAGATGATCCCGGTGGTCACTTTGTCGATGGCGGTCAGCGACGCCAGTTGCGACTTGAGCAACTCGGTGGCGCGCAACAGCGCAGGGCCCGGCTCATCGGTGTCGACCAGCCACCAGGAAACACGCTGTTCATCCTGAGTACCGGTCGAGTAGCCGACCACGGTGCTGCCGCCTACGGCGAGGTCGATGCCATCACCGTTGGCGTCGGTGAACTGGCTGCGCACGTCGTAATCGGTGTAGCGGGTCAGGTCCTTGACCATTTCCGAGGTGCCGGACTGGTTATCGTCTTCAGTCATGCGCAGCAGGCGCGCGTTGGACTGACCCAGGGTCGGCAGGTAGAGAATCTCCTGCGCCTCACGCTGGCCGAATACGAAGTCCGCGTCGGTGAGGGTGTCGATCAGGTTGCCGCTCAGGGCGATCTCGAAGCGATTGCCGTCGGCATCCGCCGTGGCGGACTTGATGTAGGTCTTGTCGCCGGTTTCGTTGAGGGTCATGTACAGCGTGTGGTCTTCGCCGTTGCCCAGCCCCAGAAAGCCCAGTGCGGAGACGTCTATCTTGTCCTGACCGGGGGTGAAGTCATAGATCGTGTCGGTGGCAGTCAGGCCGCCAGCGTCGTAATCGCGGTAGCTGTCGGTCAGTGCGCTGTAGACGAACGTGTCGGCATCGGCGCCACCGTACAGGGCGTCGCGTCCTGCGCCACCGTTGATGATGTCGGCGCCGGTATCGCCACGCAGCGTGTCGTCACCGCCCAGGCCCAGAATCGTATCGTTGCCTTCGGTGCCGTACAGCGCCTCGGCGTTCTCGGTGCCGGTGAGGATCCCCGGCGTCACGTTGCCCACATTGATGGCAAAACTGTCGGCCACCGAAGCGCCGGTGGCGTCGCTCGCAGTCAGCAATACCGAGTAAAGCCCGGATGCCGTGCCGCCCGGTGTGCCGCTGAAGGTCAGGGTCTTGCTGTCGAACTTCAACCAGTCGGGCAGGGCGCTGTTATCGGCCAGGGTCGCGCTGTAGGTCAGCGTGTCGCTGTCCGGGTCGCTGAAGCTGCCGGGCTGCACGGCGTAGGAGAACGCCTTCAGCTCGGTAACGTTCTGGTCCATCAGCGGCGTGTTGAGGACTGGCGCCTGATTGGCGGCTGAGGCGGTAGAGAAGATGAAGTTGGACGCACTGAGTTTGTCGGCCAGGTTGCCTTGCAAGGCGATCTCGAAGCGATTGCCTGTGCTGTCGACCGCATCGGTCTTGATGTAGGTCTTGCTGCCGTCGGCATTGACCGACAGGTAAATGGTGTTGGCGCTGCCATCGCCTATGCCGCGCAGGCCGATGCTGGACAGGTCGATGCGGTCTTCGGCCGGGTTGAAGTCGGTGATCGTGTCGCTTTGCTTGGTGCCGCTGGCGGTGTAATTGCGATAGCTGTCCAGGCGCGAGTTGTAGATGAACAGGTCCGCGCCTGCGCCACCGGTCAGGGTGTCGGCATCGGCTCCGCCAGTGATCGTGTCGGCGCCCGCGCCGCCGTCGATGCGGTCCGTACCGGCATTGCCGTTGAGCACGTCATTGCCGTCGGTGCCGGTGAGGGTATCGCCGCCCGCCGTGCCTTCCACGACATGCTGGAAGATGAAATGGCTGGCATTGAGCGTGTCTTTCAGGTTGCCGCTCAAGCCCAGCTCGAAGCGGTTGCCGCTGGCATCGGCGTCGAGTGATTTGACGTAGGTGCGGTCCAGTGTGGCGTTGTAGCTGATGTTCAGCGTACCGCCCTTGCCGCTGCCCAGCCCGGTGAAGCCCAGGTTGGTCAGGTCGATGCGGTCCTGGCTGATGTCGAAGTCGGTGACCAGATCGGTCGCGCTGGCGGTCGCCGTCCGGTAGCTGTCGGTCAACTGATCGAAGCGAAAGGTGTCGGCCCCCGCGCCGCCGGTGAGCTTGTCGGCCCCGGCACCGCCGACCAGGATGTCGTCACCCGAACCGCCGCTCAAGGTGTCCTTGCCGGCCAGACCGAAGATCTGCTCGTGGGCTGCGCCACCGGTGATGACGTCGTTGCCCTCGGTGCCATTGACCGTCACCAGCGGGAACTCATCACCGGCAAAGCTGCCATCGCCATACACCAGGGTCAGCCCCTTGCTGGTGTGGCTGATGGTGTTGCCGACGATGCTGTTGCGGTCGGTGCCGTCTTCGTTACGCTCGGCGACGCCGTAGGTGGAGTTGTCACTGCCGGTGATCGTGTTGCCACGGATCAGGTTGTCGCTGCCGCTGAAGAACTTGCCGGACACGCCCGAGGTGTCGTCGTAGGACTGAATGATGATTTCCGGAACCGCTGAACCCAGCGCGTTGTTGCTCAGGGTGTTATCGAAGATATCCACCCCGGAACTGCCGTAAATGCGCACGCCGGCGTTGCCGTTGTCGTGGATGTCCACGCCGCTGACCGAGACCTGGCTGGACAGCTTGATCAGTACGCCTTCTGCAGCGTTGCCATACACCGCGCCGCCGGTGATGGTGATATTGGCGGGCGAGGGGATGTTCTCGCTGCCGCGCTGCACCACGATGCCGGTGCTGCCATTGCCATAGGCAACGTTGTTGCTCAGGGTGAAGTCGTGGGTGCTGGTGACCACGTTGAAGCCGTGGCGATCGTTGTCATAGGCGACGTTGTTTTCAAACACGCTGTCGCTCAGGTAATCGGCCACGAAGCCGTCCAGGCCGTTGCCATGCGACACGCTGTTCTTGATCACCATGTTGACGGTCTGCTCGTGCGGGTCGAAGCCGTAGCCCGAGCAATCCTTGATCTCGACGCTGTCGAGGGTGACGTTCGAATCCTTGCCGTCAGAGCCTGGAATGTAACCGTTGAACCAGCCGTCCACCTTGCCGGTGGTGGCGTCGCGGTTACCGTCCAGCGTCAGATTCTTCATGCCGAAGTCGTGGGTTTCTTCGCCATAGGCCGAGCGCACGATGCCGGTCACTTTAGTGTCCGAGCCATCCGCGAGCTTGATGATCGTCTCGCCCATGCCTGCGCCCGACAGGGTGACGTTGCTCTTGAGCATCAGGCAGCCATCCGAAGGCTCCTCGCCACCGGACACGACGTACGTTCCGGCGCCCATGACCACTTCACCGCCGCCTGCCGCAGCAGCTGCGTCGATTGCGGCCTGAATGGCTGCCGTATCGTCAGTGACGCCGTCGCCCAGTGCTCCGAAGTCTTTTGTGTTGAATATCATGGTGTTACTCCAGGCGACGACGAATGTGGATGAATTAAGTCAATATTGCAGCGCCGGGATGATAAGACCTTTTTCTGTGGAAAAGTTGCCGATATGGGCTATATTTTCGTCGAAACCGACGACATGTACGTCAATAATGCGACTGTCATATTTGTGACGGGTAACGCGGGGCGCGGCGACGGCTTGGCGTCAAAAAGCGGCGGCCGTCGAGTGGACAGTGAGTGACGCAACCGCTATGGTCGCGCCCTTCAAAAATGGGGGGCGGGCATGGGTTATCTACTTTTCGTCACACTGATTCAGGCGTTTTCGTTCAGCCTGATCGGTGTCTATCTGGCCGGGCACGTCGACAGTTATTTCGCGGTGCTGGTCCGCGTGGTGCTGGCCGGTCTGGTATTCATTCCGCTGACCCGCTGGCGTCAGGTCGAACCCCGCTTCATGCGCAGCATGCTGCTGATCGGCGCGCTGCAATTCGGCGTGACCTATGTCTGCCTGTACCTGAGCTTCAGGGTGCTGACGGTGCCGGAAGTGCTGCTATTCACCATCCTCACGCCGCTGCACGTGACGTTGATCGAAGATGCGCTGAATCGACGCTTCAACCCTTGGGCATTGCTGGCGGCAGTGGTCGCGGTGTTGGGCGCCGGCGTGATTCGTTACGATGGCCTGGACGGCGACTTTCTTGGCGGCTTTCTGCTGCTGCAACTGGCCAACTTCACCTACGCCGCCGGGCAGGTGCTGTACAAGCATCTGGTGGCGCGCCACCCGAGCGACCTGCCGCATTACCGACGCTTCGGCTACTTCTACCTCGGCGCACTGGCGGTGGTCCTGCCCGCGTTCCTGATGTTCGGCAACCCGCAACACCTGCCCGAGGCGCCGACCCAATGGATCGTGCTGCTATTCCTCGGCCTGTGTTCGACGGCGCTGGGCATGTATTGGTGGAATAAAGGCGCGTGCATGGTCAACGGCGGCACACTGGCGGTGATGAATAACCTGCATGTGCCGCTGGGGCTGTTGATCAATCTGCTGATCTGGAACCAGCATGAGGACTTCACCCGCCTGCTGATCGGCGGCGGGGTGATCGTGGCGTCGGTGTGGATCAGTCGCCTGGGCGTGCGACGCGTGCCGGAGAGCGTTTCCGGCACACGTTGAGTCAGACGTGCTGGCCGCCGTTGACGTGAATCTCCGCACCGTTCACGTAGGACGCGCCAGCCGTACACAGGAAGTAGATCAGCGAGGCGACTTCCTCGGGCTTGCCCAGCCGGTGCATCGGCACCAGCCGCTCGACAATCTCGGCGGTGCCGGGTGACAGAATCGACGTATCGATTTCACCCGGCGCAATGGCATTGACCCGTATCCCGTGCGGACCGAAATCGAAGGCCATTTCCCGGGTCAGCGCCGACAGTGCCGCCTTGGACGTGGCGTAGGCGACGCCTGCAAACGGGTGAACCTTCGAGCCGGCGATCGAGGTGACATTGATGATGCTGCCCTTGGCTGCCTTCAACTCGTCAAACAAACCCCGACCCAGCAGCGCGGTGGAGAACAGATTGACGTTGAACACCTTGATCCAGGTGCTGTAATCCGACTCCAGCACACCCATGCGCCCGCCGTCCTCGGTCTTCGGTGAAACGCCGGCATTGTTGACCAGCGCATCGAGCCGCCCGCCGAGCTTGTCCTTGATTGCCGCCATGCTCTCGCTGACGCTGTCGATGTTTTCCAGGTCCAGGTGAATGTGATTGAGCAGACCTTCAGCCCACGGGCAATCATCGACCCAGTTCTGCCGCGACGCGGTAAACACCTCCCAGCCAGCGGCATTGAAATGCTTGACCGTGGCATGACCAATGCCCCGGCTTGCGCCAGTCAGCAAAAGCTTTTTCTTGTCGCCCATGAGTGCATTCCGGTTTTTAGGGTGGATGCATCATGTTTTTTGCTGGGAAGGGTGTCAACGGGGTTCAGGCAGTACCGGTCAGGCGGCAGTGCGCATTGTGTTGATGCGCTTCAACATCCTGCGCCATAACGGCCGCTTCGGACGAGGAGCTGCCTCGGCCACCACATTCGGCATGTCGCGCAAGCGAACCCAGGTTTCGCTGCGCCAGTGCAGCACGCTCAGCGATGTGCCGGGCCATTGCAGCTGGCTCATTCTGGGGTTATCCAGCGTGACGTTCTGTTGATCATGCAAGGTCGTCAGCACCTCATGCGTCAGCCACTGACGCAGCGCGCGGTTCTCCGGCACGTAATGATGAACCAGCAGCGCCAGCACGCCAGACTCGCTGATCATCAACTGCCGCTGGCACTCGCCATGAGCTTCCAGCCAGACCTCGCGACGCTGATCCGCATCGAGCTTGAGCGTGGCGCGCTCATCCAGTGCCCTGCCCATCAGACGGGCAAGGTCGGCGAGGCAGAACCAGGCTTGAGATTCGTTGAAAATGGCGCGAAGGGTGCGGCTGTGGCGGAGGAAGAGGGTGGCTTCGAAATGGGGGGTATGGGTGTTTCTGAGAACGATATTTTGCATGGGTGACGCTCTTTTTGGTTATCGAGAGCCGCCACGGATTGTCGCCAAACATTGGGTGGCAGCTGTGTGCAGGTTGGCGAACCGGGCAAAAAGACAAACCCCGGCAGACCCGAAGATCTCCCGCGCACAGCCGCCATAGCGCGACATGCAGGCCGACAGGATCTGCTGTTTCGCGATGGAGCGTATTTTTGTCTTTTCTTTGGGTCGCCAAACCCAGCCGCTGATTTTGCAGCGAACGGCGGGGAGGTTAGCGTGGCAGGGGTGGGGTGGCAAGGGTGTGGGGGTGGGTTTGGGACGTAGGAAATGGCATTTTTCCGAGTAGGCCTGCAGCTATTGTTGTATCTTTTTCGAACTGTGTCGCAGAAATCCAGTGGGTCAGTCGCGTAAGGTATGTCGCAGTAGATGAAGTTGGCCTGAGGCTGACCGAACTTAGACCAATAGAGTTCAAGGACAGACAACCTAAATGGACTATCAAGCGCCGCAATACATCACCCGCTCTTCGGGTTGCCTCATAGGGTTTTCTGCTATGGCCAGGTGGGAGTAGGGGAGATGTTCGAAGCAGCACGCTTTGGTGACGAAGTATCGCATACCGGCGCCCTGGGGGGCTTCCTGATCGGGGCTGTGCTCGGTATTGCGCTCATTGCGACGGTGGCGATCGCAACCTTCACGTGCGGGTTCGGCGTGGCTCTTCTGGCAGGACTTGCAGCAGGCGTCGGAGGTAGCCTGCTCACCGCCGCAGGAGAGGCCATAGGGAGTATGTTTTCCTCCCCTTCCGGCACGATCATCACGGCCTCACCCAATGTATACATCAACAACCGCAAGGCAGCGCATGTTGAAAAAAGCATTGGTGCCTGCGACAAACATCCAGGGCCGGTCAAGATTGCCGAGGGTTCGACCAACGTCTTCATCAACAGTGTGGCGGCGGCGCGCAAAGGCGACAAACTGACCTGTGGCGCGACCATCTCCGGCGGCTCCGACAACGTATTCATCGGCGGCGGCAGGTATCGCTATCTGCCAGTGGACGACGAAATTCCAGGCTGGCTGCGCACTACCGTCGATGTACTGATGGCCGTGGCGGGTGCGGCAGGTGGTATCGCCCAGTTGATCAAGGCCGGAACGCAGGCAGGCATGAAAGCGGTGCTGCCCTGCGCCCTGAAGTTCACCGCAGGTTTCGTCGCCGGCGAAGTGGGCAGTCGCTATGTGGTTGAGCCTGTGATGCGCAGTGCCATCGGCGGCCTGAGCGGCAATCCGGTCGACACCACGACTGGCCGCAAGCTGATCCCGGATGAGATCGACTTCAGCCTGCCCGGCCTGATGCCCATCGAATGGTCGCGTTTTTACGCCAGCAATCTGAATGTCGACAGCGTACTCGGCAAAGGCTGGGTACTGCCGTGGGAGCAAAGCCTGCGCAAGCGCGGCAGCTTCCTCTACCTTACGGACAACCAGGGCCGCACCGTTCCGTTCGTGGACATAGCGCCCGGCCAGCGTATCTACAACCCTCACGAACAGGTTTATCTGGTCTGCACGCAGGGTGGTCACTACCTGCTGCAGACGCTGGACAACATCTTCTTCTACTTCGGCGAAGTGCCTGACGACAACCAGCCGGTCCCGCTGGATCGTATCGAAAACGCACTCGGTCACTTCCTGCATTTCACCCGCACCGAACAAGGCACGCTGACCGACATCAGCGCGACGGGCGGCGTGCGTGTGCACCTGCATTACGACGAAGTGACGACACGCCTGACCTCGGTCAAGCGCATTGTCGACAACGAGGCTGTCGAAACTCTGGTCCAATACCACTACGACAGTAACGGCCAGCTCGCTGAGGTGTTCAACCGCAACGGTGATTCAGTGCGCCGTTTCAGTTACACCGATGGCGTCATGACCCGCCACAGCAACGCACTGGGCCTGACATGCGAGTACCGCTGGGAAACCATCGGCGGCCAGCCGCGTGTCGTCGAACACCAGACCAGCGATGGCGAACATTTCCACTTCCGCTACGACCGTGAGGCCCGCACCACCTGGGTCACCGACGTATTGGGGCGCGAGCTGGAAATTCATTACAACAAGGACCATCGCGTCACCTCGAGCCGCGACTACAGTGGCGATCACTACGTTATCGAGATCGACGACACCGGCAACATGACCGGGCTGACCCTGCCCGATGGCAACCAGCTGGCATTCGAGTACGACGAGTTCGCTCGGTTGCTCAAGGAGACCGATCCGCTGGGCCGGAGTATTCGCTACCAGTACCACCACCTGACGACGCTGATCACTCAGGTCGATTACCCGGATGGCAGTACCTGGAAGGCCAACTACGATGCCAAAGGCAACCTCGTGGCCGAGATCGATGCGCTGGGCCACAAGACCGAATACCTCAACGGTGAGGACGGCCTGCCGCACACCATCGTCGACCCGACGCTCAAGTCC